>NZ_JADFUD010000078.1:0-34667 GCF_054820065.1 Bradyrhizobium sp. UFLA06-06 | reverse complement strand
GTCTCGAACCACGAGGCCAAGCACTTGCGCGGTCGCCAAGGGGCATATGCGATAGCCCTGCCCGCAAGCGGGAGAGGTAAGAAACCATCACGCATAGCGCGCCGCGCCCATGCAGAGCGCGGTGATGGCGAGCAGCCCGGCGGCGATGCGCTGGGCGACCGCCAGGCGCGAGCGCGCCGCTGAGGTATCGCCGGCATCATTGCGCAGCTGCCGGACCGCGCCGCCGCCGACGATGATCTGCACGGCGATCGCGGCCAGTGCTGCGAGCGCGCCACCGGCCAAAATCTGCTCCGACAGCCCGAACGAGCCTTCATGAACCAAGCGCCAGAGCGTGGCGCCGGTCACGATCGCGACCGTCGCGGCGCCGATTTGCGGAAGCAGCAGCTTTTCGCCGCCGAGGCCGCCGGTGCGCGCCAGGGTGAAGCTCGAGCCGGCCCAAAACACCGATGACAGGACGTGAAGGGACAGCGCTATGATGAGGGCGGTCTGCATGTTGTCGCTCCAAACGGGCATTGGAAATTAGATATACATAATGTATAGTCAATCTGACGAAAGCAAGGCAAACCGATGCCGCCGCGCAGTTATGTGAGCCCGGCGCGCAGCGCCGCCGCCGCCGAGACCCGCGAGCGCGTGATCGAGGCCGCCTCGCGCACACTGCGCGAGGAGAGCATCGCGCGCTTCTCGTTGGATACCGTGGCCAAGGCGGCCAGCGTGACCCGGCTGACCGTCTACAACCAGTTCGGCTCGCGGCGCGGGCTGCTCGAGGCCGTGTTCGACGAGATCGCGCGTCATGGCGGGCTGCATCAGCTCGCCGACGCCATGACGATGGCCGATCCGCGCGCCGCGCTCGACCGGATGGTCGAGATCTTCTGCGGATTCTGGAGCCGGGATTCCGCGGTCGGCCGCCTGCACGACGCGATGGCGACCGATCCCGAATTCGCCGAGGCCGTGCGCGAGCGCAACGAGCGCCGCCGCCGCGGCGTCACCGCATTGATCGACCGGATCGCGGGCAAGCATGCATCGCCGCAGGCCCGCAAGGACGCCGTCGACCTGATCTTCGCGCTGACGAGCTATCCGACCTTCGCCTCGCTGAGCGCGGGGCGGTCGGGGGATGAGGTCTGCCGTGTCGTGCAGAGCGCCTGCCACGCGGCGCTTGCTGACTTATCAAACCCGTCATCCTGAGAGAATGTGCATGTATTCAGCGTCGTCCTGGCGAAAGCCAGGACCCATTACCCCAACCGCTTGTTGTTGTGCGACGCTGGAGCCACGATCGCACTCTCAATCGAATTCGGTGGTTATGGGTCCTGGCTTTCGCCAGGACGACGGCGGGGGGAGGCCGCTCGCTACAATTCTCACCCCGTCATCCTGAGGCGCGAGCCTTGCGGCGCAATTGCGCCGCTGGGCGAGCCTCGAAGGATGAATCGGCCACAGTCGGGCCGTCGACCCTTCGAGACGCGCTTCGCGCTCCTCAGGGTGACGGGAAAAGAGAAGTACCTCACCCCACCTTGAACTTGCTGTAGGCCTCGCGCGTCGCGATGATGACGTGCTCCTCGCAGCCGTTGCGGCGGTGCGGGTCGCAGCGGTCTTCGTAGTCGGCCGAGGTCATCATGTCGATGAAGGCGGCGACGCTCGGGTAGTAGACCAGCGCGAGATAATCCCAGCGCTGGCCGGCCGGCTCGCCCAGCGCGACAGTCTCGGCGCTGCCGGTCCACAGCAGCGTGCCGCCGCGCGCCTTGATCATCGGTACGGTGAGCGCGCTGTAGCGCAAATAGGCATCCCAGCCCGAGCCGTCGCCGTCGAGCGACCGCGCGCGAAACCGCATCAGATTGACCATCACGACCGGCGCCTCGCGGTCCAGCGCGTTCAGGCCTTTGACGTTCAAGAGATCGACACCCATCACCCGCTCCCGCCCAAGGCACATCGGTCCGGCCGCAACGATTATGTCACATCGCGGGACTAGCCTGAAATACCGCCGGGCCGTAAGCTCAGGCCAGCTCTCGGAGGTCAAGGCCGTGATGACCCTTCCAGAACTAGCGGCCGACGCGCTCGGCAAATTCCTCGGCGAGTACATGCAGCGCCGGTTCGGCTCTTCGCAGACCCAGCTGGTCGAAATGGTGCCCTCGATCGCCCGGATCGCGCTCGAATGCATCGGCAACAGCGACGCGCTCTATCACAATGTCGAGCACACCATGCTGGTGACGCTGGCCGGCCACGACATCCTGCGCGGCCGCGCGCTGCACTCGCACATGAGCGCCGAAGATTATGCCCATGTCATCATCGCCTGCCTCACCCATGACATCGGCTATGTGCGCGGGCTGTTCGAGGCCGACGGCCAGGACGGCTATCTGGTCGCTGCCGACGGCCGCAAGATCATCCTGCCGCGCGGCTCGTCGGATGCGGCGCTGATGTCCTATCACGTCGACCGCTCCAAGATCTTCGTGATGGAGCGGCTCAAGGGCGTCACTCTGCTCGACAAGGAACGCATCGCGCGCGCCATCGAGGGCACGCGCTTTCCGCTCAGCGCCCCTGACGACGATGAGGATTTCGGCGAGGAGGCCACCTTGCTGCGGGCCGCCGATTTGATCGGGCAGCTCGGCGATCCCCACTACATCCGCAAGGCCAACGCGCTGTACCTCGAATTCGAGGAGGCCGGACTGAACCGCCAGCTCGGCTACAATTCGCCGGCCGATCTCGTCGACCTCTATCCGCGGTTCTACTGGGACAGTGTCGCACCGCACGTGCAGAAGGCGATCCGCCACCTCAACATCACCTCGAGCGGACGGCAATGGATCGCCAATCTCTACAGCAACGTGTTTCGCGCCGAGCGCGACATCTCGCTGTCGGGACCGCAGAAATAGGCGGGGATGCAGCGCAATCTCTCCCCTCGTCGTCCCGGCGAAAGCCGGGACCCATAACCACAGAGTCGAGTTGTTGGAAAGGCTGTGGCCCCAGCGTCGCGCAACAATGACCTTCGGTGGTTATGGGTCCCGGCTTTCGCCGGGACGATATCGAGTATGTTGCGTCATCGAGAGGCATACATTCACGGTCTCTCAGGATGACGGGTTCTGTCATTCCACGGCAATGACGTCTCCGGCGGTGTGGCTCCCTCGCCAGATTGTAGCCTCGCACGCATGGCTCCAATCCGCTCTTTCGTCTTGTCGCGGCGGCGGATTCGGGCACAACATCCGCCCAATAATGACCGCCTTGCCCGCACCTGCCACAACGCCACGCCGCTCGCCGCTCAGCTGGCTCAATAATCAGCCCTATCTGCTGCTCAGCCTGACGTCGCTGTTCTGGGCCGCCAACATCGTGCTGGCGCGGCATGTCGGCAGCCATGTGCCGCCGGTCACGCTGACCACGATCCGCTGGTTCGGCGTATTCCTGATCCTGTTGCCGTTCGCCTGGCCGCACCTGAAACAGGACTGGCCGAAGCTGCGCAGCGCCCTGCCGCTGATGCTGCTGTTGTCCGCGGTCGGCTTCGCCTTCAACAACGCGATCTCGTACTGGGCGATGCAGTACACCGAGGCGCTGAATGCGCTGCTGATCCAGTCGGCGGGGCCGCTGTTCGTGGCGCTGTGGTCGTTGATCCTGTTCGGCGTGCGGCTGACGCCGGCGCAGCTGGCCGGCATCGCGATCTCGCTGGCCGGTGTGCTGACCATCATTCTGCGCGGCGACTTCTCCGCGCTCGCCGGCATCAGCTTCAACCGGGGCGACATCATGTTCGGCGCCTCGCTGGTGTCGTTCGGGCTCTATTCGGCGCTGATCCCGCGGCGGCCGAAAATCCACCAGCTCTCGCTGATCTCGTTCACCACCTGCTGCGGTGCGCTGATGCTGTTGCCGGTGGCGGCCTGGGAATTCTTAAGCGGCGTGACGCTGAAGCTCGACGTCCTGACCTTTGCCACGCTGGGCTACACGTTGATCTTCCCGTCCACGCTCGCCTATCTGTTCTTCAACCGCGGCGTCGCGCTGATCGGCCCGAACCGCGCCGCGCCGTTCTTCCATCTGGTGCCGGTGTTCGGCTCGGCGATGGCGATCCTGCTGCTCGGCGAGACACTCGCGCCGTTCCATCTGATCGGCTACGCGCTGGTGCTCGCCGGCGTCATCATCGCCTCGCGGCAAGGATCGGCCAAGACATCGGCGAAGCCCTAGCTGACGCCGAGGAGATGGTTAGAGCGTTTTCGAGCGAAGTGGGCACCGGTTCGCGTGAAGAAAACGTATCAAAACAAGAATCTAGAGCTTCGGTTCCGATTCAATCAGAACCGAAAATGCTCTAGCCTACCTTGCGCAAGCCGGCGGATTTGCGTGGCGAATGCGACTTTGCCGCCAGCGTTTCCGTGATGAAGTCGATGAACCGCCTCACCTTGGCCGGCACATGGTTGCGCGAGGCGTAATAGACGTAGAGCGGAAAACGCTCGTCGGGCCAGTCCGGAAACAGCTCGATCAGCGCGCCGCTCCTCAGGTGATCGTCGAGGCCGAGATCGATCACCTGCGCGATGCCGAAGCCGGCCAGGCACGCGCCGAGCTTGGTTCCCGAATCGGTCACGGTCAGCCGCCCGTTGACCGCGACCGGCACGACCTCGCCGCCACGCCGAAATTCCCAATCGAAGGGACGCCCGGTCGCCGCGTCGATTGCCTGGATGCACTGATGGTCGCGGCTTGCCAGCTCCCGCGGATCAAGCGGCCGGCCGTGTCGTTCGAGATAGATCGGCGAGGCCACGGTGAGCACGCGCGTATCGAGTACGCGGCGCGCAATCAGCGCCGATGGCGTCGGCTCGCCGAAACGCACCGCCAGATCAAAACCGTCGCTGACCAGATCCGCGATCCGGTCGCGGGTCTCGATACGCAGCTCCATGCCCGGATTCTGCAGCAGGAACTCGCTCAGCTTCGGCGACAGCACCATGCGGGAGAACAGCGGGTCGACATTGACCCGCAGCCTGCCGCGAACCGCATCGCGCGATTTCGCGGTCTCCGCCGCCGCCTCGCCGATCCCCGCCAGGTGCGCGGCAACCCGCTCATACAGCGCGCGTCCTTCCTCGGTGAGCTCGACGGCGCGGCTCGTGCGGTGAACCAGCCTGGCATCGAGGCGCGCCTCGAGCTTCGCGATCGCCTTGCTGACCCCGGATTGCGTCATGCCGAGCCGTTCGGCGGCCCGGCCAAAACTGCGCGCATCCGCCAGCGCCGCGAGGACCACCAGGCCGCCGACCAGCCGACCGTCAACTTCGTCCATGCCGATGCCTTTCAGTCATCCAAGAGATGACCGCCCAGTCGTAGCACTCCGCCACCATATCGGCCACTGTCGGCGCAGGTCACCGGTTCGATCCGGTGCGGCCACCGCCACATCATCCGCCAAGGAGATTTTGCAATGAGCGACATCCAGGCCATCGCATCCGCGATCGATGGATATTTCAACCTGATGTACGACGTCGACGATCGCCGGTTCCGCGACGTCTTCTCCGATGCCTGCATCGTGCACGGCATCCGGGATGGCAAGCACACGGTGCGGTCGGCCGCGGAATTCCGCGACTTCATCTGCAGCCGTCCCTCGCCGGCGTTGATGAAATCGCCGCGCGAGGAGGCCATCATCAGCATCGACCAGACCGCGTCCGATCTGGCCATCGCCAAGGTGCGCGTCAGGGCCGGCCAAACCGGCTTCATCGACCATCTGGTGTTTCACCGGATCGACGGCAGGTGGCTCATCACCACCAAGGCGTTTCACGTCGCGCAGGTCTTCCCGGCGGGATCGTAGCGTCCCCACGACCGATTTTCTGAATATTAGAAGAATGACGCTGATTTGCCCGACGTGTCAAGTTGACTGGTCGAGCGCCGGCCGCCCCCGGCTCCTTTGCATGGGGTTGTTTTCGATATTTTGGCAGCGCGCCCCTGCGACGGCCCGGGAGTGGCCATGCGGCGAAAGGCTGCTCCCGGTACGGCTTCCTCAGCCATGGCGGCCGGGCTAGCTTCGGCCGCAATGGGCCTGTTCAGGGCCTGCGCGGGGGGACGACGACATGATCATGGGATTGAGACGATATTGCTGCCTGGCGGCTGCGGCCGCCGCCGCGCTTGCGGCGACATCCGGGGCGGCACTTGCCCAGACCTATCCCACCCGCAACATCACGCTGGTGCTGCCGTTTGCCGCCGGCAGCGGCACCGACACCACGACGCGGCTGATCTCCAAGGAGCTCGGCGTTGCGCTCGGCGTCGGCATGGTGATCGACAACCGGGCCGGCGCCAACGGGTCGATCGCGGCGAACTATGTCGCCCGCTCCGCCCCCGACGGCTACACGCTGTTCGTCACCACGAATACGACGCACTCGGCCAATCCGTATCTGCTCAAGACCATGAACTACGATCCGATCAAGGACTTCACGCCGATCGCGCGCACCGGCGACCTGCCCTTCATGCTGGTGATCCATCCGGACATCCCGGCGAACTCGGTCGCCGAGCTGATCGCGCTCGCCAAGAAGGAGCCGGGCAAGTACAGCTACGCCAGCGGCTCGTCGTCGGCGAGCGTCTCCGGCGCGACCTTCGCGCGCCTCGCCGGCATCGACCTTCTGCATGTGCCCTACAAGAGCTCGCCGCCGGCACTGACCGACGTCATCGCCGGCCGCATCTCGATGATGTTCATCGACGTGCCGACCGGGCTGCCGCACGTCAACGCCAAGGTGCTGAAGCCGCTCGCCGTCACCACCAAGCGCAAGTCGGCGCTGCTGCCGGACTTGCCCACGATGGACGACACCGTGAAGGGCTTCGATATCACCTCCTGGCAGGGCTATCTCGGTCCCGCCAACATGCCGAAGGACGTCGTGGTCAGGCTGAATGCAGAGATCCGCAAGATCGTCGAGCGGCCGGACATCAAGAGCCAGCTCGCCGAGCGCGGCATGGAGGCATTCTCCGGCACGCCCGAGGAGTTCGAGGCATTCCTCAAGGAGCAGCTCGTACTGTGGGAGAAGCTGATCTCCGACGCCGGGATCGAGAAGCAGTAGAGACACCCGTTATCGCGAGCGAAGCGAAGCGACGAAGTCTGCCGACTCCGTCATCCTGAGGAGGCCGCAACGCGGCCGTCTCGAAGGATCGACGGCCCGGCTGGTGGCCGTGCATCCTTCGAGACGCGCGCAAAAGCGCGCTCCTCAGGATGACGGGGATGCGGAATCGTTGGGTGGCGTAGCGTCGCTAACCCACCCTACGCGGCTCGCTTACGCCGCGCGCACCTTCTGCAGGAACTCGTCGACCGCGTTGCGCAGCATGCCGGACTGGGTGTCGAGTTCGCGGGCATTCGACAGCACGTCACCGGCCGCGGTGCCGGTGGCGGCGGCCGCTGACGTGACGCCGCCGATATGGGCGGAGATCTCGCTGGAGCCGGCCGCGACCTGCTGGATGTTGCGCGCGATCTCGCGCGTCGCATCGCCCTGCTGGTCGATCGCGGTCGAGATCGAGGCGGTGATCTCGCTCATCTGCGCGATGGTCGCTGTGATGCCGCCGATCGAGGTCACGGCCTCGCCGGTGGACGCCTGCATCGCCGCGACCTGCGCCGAGATCTCCTCGGTCGCCTTCGCGGTCTGGTTGGCCAGCGCCTTCACTTCGGAGGCGACCACCGCGAAACCGCGGCCGGACTCGCCGGCGCGCGCCGCCTCGATGGTGGCGTTGAGCGCGAGCAGGTTGGTCTGGGCTGCGATCGAGTGGATCAGCTTGACCACCTCGCCGATCTTCTCGGCGCCGGTGGAGAGCGCCTGCACGGTCGCGTTGGTGCGCTCGGCATCGGCCACCGCCTGGCTTGCGACCTCGCTGGAGCGCGCCACCTGGCGGGAGATCTCGGCAACAGAGCTGGAGAGCTCCTCGGCCGCCGCGGCGACGGTGCCGACATTGTTGGAGGCGCTGTCGGACGCGGCGCCGACGGTCGCGGCCCGCGCGCTGGCATCGCTGGCGGTTGCGGTCATCGACTGCGCCGTGGTCTGCATGCCGGCGGCGGCGGAGGCCACCGTGCGGACGATGCCGTTCACGCTGCGCTCGAAATCGTTGGCGATATTCTCCATCGCACCACGGCGCTCGGCCTCCGCGCGTGCCTTGGTCTCGGCCTCGGCCTGTTCCAGGCCGCGGATGCGAACCGCGTTGTCCTTGAAGACCTGAACCGTGGCCGCCATTCCGCCGACCTCGTCACCGCGGCCGACGCCGGGGATGTCACCGTCGAGCTTGCCGTCGGCGATGTCGCGCATGCGGGCGCCGAGCAGGTTGAGCGGACGGGAGATGCTGCGGCCGATCAGCCAGGCGACCGAACCGGAAACGATGCCGATGCCGAGGATCGCGAGGCCGAGCAGCCACGCGATCGGCCGCATCTTGGCATCGATATCGTCGAGATAGGCGCCGGTGCCGAGATACATGTCGAAGCCGGGGACCGCGACGGCGTAGCCGAGCTTGCGGATCGGCGTCTCCTGGCCGGGCTTCACATAATCATAGAACAGCAGGATCTCGCCCTTGGCCTTCACGCCGTCCATCAGTTCCTGCGAGAGCTTGCGACCATTGGTCACGACGTCCATGCGATTGGTTCCGACCTGCTTCGGATCGGGCGCCAGCACCGTGATGCCGCTGTAGTCGGTGCCGAACAGATAGCCGGCGCCGTTGTCATAGGTCAGGGTGTTGGCACGCTTGCCGAACTCGGCCAGTGCCGCTTCCCTGGTCAGCTTGCCGGCATCGACATCCTTCTTCAGGCCCGCCGCCATGTTCTTCGCCATCTCGACGATGGCCTTGGCCTGATCGATGCGCGCATTCAGCATCTCCCGCTGCATCAAGTGACCGGCGAGGATGCCGGCCGTGCACAGGCCAAGGAGGGTCACCCCCACCAGAATGCCGAGCTTGGGGGTGATCTTCAAATTTGACAGCTTCACGGGGGTCTCCAGAAGAGGCGGGAACGCGACGCGATTGGCGGATTGATTCGGCTCACCGTAATGTGAGACCCTTTACCTGATGGTTACGGAGGTTCCCCGTAGAAGCCCGGAGAATCAGACCGCGGACCAACCGGCAATTGTGGAGAGAGCAGCGCGGCTCGCGTACAAGCATGGGAGGGCGGTGATGCAAGCCGCGCCCCAAGAAGCAAGAAGATCAAGAATCAAGATCAAGAAGCAAACCAGCAAGAAGCAAGAACAGCAGACTCACATCGGGAGCAGACAATGTCGAAATTCAGGGTGGTCACGCCGAAGGGCGCGAGCTTCACGGTCGCCGGCGGCGGCTACGATTATGAGCGCGAGGCGCTCGATCCGATCGGCGCCGAGATCGTCGAGGCACCGGCCAACGAGGCCGAATTCATCGCGGCGGCACGCACCGCGGACGCGATCTACGCCAAGGGCATGCCGATCACCAAGGCAGTCATCGACGCGCTCGAGAACTGCAAGGTGATCACGCTCGGCAGCGTCGGCGTCGACTCGGTCGACGTCAAGGCCGCGACCGCCCGCGGCATCCCCGTCACCAACATCCCCGACACCTTCATCGAGGAGGTCGCAGACCACGCCATGATGCTGCTGCTCGCCGGCTTCCGTCGCCTGATCGAGCAGGACAAGATGGTGCGCACCGGCCGCTGGGCCGAAGGCCGCCCGGCGCTCTTGAAGCTTCCGCGGCTGATGGGCCAGACGCTCGGCTTCATCTCGTTCGGCCGGGTCGCCCGTGCCGTCGCCAAGCGCGCCGCGCCGTTCGGCCTCAGGATGGTGGCCTACGATCCCTTCATCCAGGAAACCCTGATGTACGACCACGGCGTGATCCCCTCGACGCTGTCGGAGGTGCTGTCGCAGTCGGATTTCGTCTCGATGCACGCCCCGGCGCGGCCCGAAGTGCACCACATGCTGACCGAGAAGCATTTTCGCCAGATGAAAAAGTCGGCGATCTTCATCAACACCGGCCGCGGCGCCACGGTCGACGAGGAATCGCTGATCAAGGCGCTGCAGGAAGGCTGGATCGCCCACGCCGCGCTCGACGTGCTGGAAAAGGAGCCCCCGTCACACAACAATCCGATGCTCGGGATGGACAATGTTACCTTGACCGCCCATGTCGCCTCGGCGTCGGCACGTTTTGACGAGGCGCGCAAGCGCCGGGTGGGCTACGAATTGTCACTAGTGCTGCAAGGCATGTGGCCGGTAAGCTGCGTCAACCCGTCGGTGCTGCAAAACACCGCGTTGCGCCGCTGGCAGCCCGTCAGCATGGATCGCGGTCCGAACAGCTAGGGCGGGAATGCGCTTTTCGTGCGGGGCCCGCCTCTTGCGGGCCCTTTGCGCGGCGGGCGGGCCGAGACCAAGAGACCTTCACCGGCGGCCAAACGCCGGGAAGGAAAAACAACAACGAAACAATAAGAACGGGAGTGCGAACGACATGAAGTACGAGATCACGCGTCGCGACGCGCTGGTGCTGGGGGCTTCCGCGGCGGCGCTGGCGGTCACCGACGCCTCGGCGCAGGAGGCGTCGAAGGTGAAGGCTGCCGACGTGGCGGCGCCGTCGCTGCCGATCGAAAAGGACGCCACCTTGCGCATGCTGCGGCCGGTGCGCTTCGTCCAGGCCGACGAGGACGTGTTCCGCGCCAATGCCAAGAAATTCACCGACAAGACCGGTGTCGACATCAAGGTCGACTTCGTCGGCTGGGAGGACATCAACCAGCAGACCGCCGTGACCTCGAACTCCGGCGCCGGCCCCGACATCATCATCGGCTTCGGCGACGCGCCGCACATCTATATCGACAAGCTGATCGAGCTGACCGATGTCGCCGACTATCTCGACAAGCGCTATGGCGGATGGCTCACGTTGGCGCGCCGATACGGCATGCGCTCGAAGTCGAAGAGCTGGGTCGGCCTGCCGTTCGGCGCCTCGGGCGGCCCGCTGGTCTACCGCAAGTCGCTGGTCAACGCCGCCGGCTTCGACAAGGTGCCGGAGGACCACGCCGGCTTCCTCGACCTCTGCAAGAAGCTGAAGGCGGCCGGCAAGCCCGCGGGCTTCGCACTCGGCAACGCGGTCGGCGACGGCAACGGCTTCGCCAACTGGCTGTTGTGGTCGCACAACGCCGCGCTGCTCGATGAGGAAGGCAACATCATCATCAACAGCAAGGAGACGATCGCGGCGCTGAAATATCTGAAGGAGCTCTATCCGACCTTCATCGCCGGCACCCCGTCCTGGAACGACGTTTCCAACAACCGCGCCTACTCGTCGCAGGAGATCGGCCTGACCGCAAACGGCGTCTCGCTGTATTTCTCGCTGAAGAACGATCCCGCGACCAAGGCGATCGCCGACGACACCGCGCATCAGTTCCTGATCAAGGGGCTGGCCCCGACCTCTCCGATGTCCGGCCTGACCTTGAACGCAATGGTGTTCAAGCACAGCAAGTATCCCAACGCGGCGAAGGCATTCCTGCAGTTCATGCTCGAGCACGAACAGTACGAGCCGTGGCTCAACGCCAACTCCGGCTACTGGTCGCAGCCGCTGGCGGCCTATGCCGACGCCGCGGTATGGTCGAGCGACCCCAAAGTCGCGATCTTCAAGGACACGATGCGGAGCCCCTACTACAACGGCTACAAGGGGCCGATCTCGACCGCGACCGGCGCCGTCAACGCCGACTATGTGATGGTGCAGATGTGCGCCTCGGTCGCGACCGACGCCGCAACGCCCGAAGCCGCCGCCGCCGAAGCCGAACAGCGCGCCAAGCGGTACTTCCGGCGGCAAGGCCGGTAAGATCTACCTCAAGCCGCTGTCATTCCGGGGCGATGCGTAGCATCGAACCCGGAATCTCGAGATTCCGGGTCTGGTGCTAACGCACCATCCCGGAATGACCCTGGAAGTCGGACCGAGACAAGAACCTGATGTCTGTCACCACCCTCCCCTCACGCGGCGCGGCGCTGCACCAGCCGGGCCGGCTCGCGCGCCTGTTCGACTACAAGCCGTTCCTGATCGTGATGTGCCTTGCGCCGGCGATCGGCCTGCTGCTGGTGTTCCTCACCTACCCGCTGGGCCTCGGCATCTGGCTCGCCTTCACCGACACCACGATCGGCCAGCGCGGCATCTACATCGGACTTGAGAACTTCCAGTATCTGCTCAAGGATTCCTTGTGGTGGAACGCGGTGTTCTACTCGATCTTCTATACCGCGATCGCAACCTTCGGAAAATTTGCGCTCGGCTTCTGGCTGGCGCTGCTGCTCAACAACCATTTCCCGTTCAAGAGCCTGATCCGCGCCATCGTGCTGTTGCCGTGGATCGTGCCGACGGTGCTCTCCGCGCTGGCGTTCTGGTGGATCTACGATCCGCAGTTCTCGATCATCTCCTATCTCCTGGTCGACGTGCTGCACTGGCGCGACAGCAATGTCGACTTCCTCGGCTCGCCCTGGCCGGCGCGGTTCTCGCTGATCGCCGCCAATATCTGGCGCGGCATCCCGTTCGTCGCGATCTCGCTGCTGGCGGGGCTGCAGACCATCTCGCCCTCGCTCTACGAGGCGGCGATGCTCGACGGCGCCACCTCCTGGCAGCGCTTCCGCTACATCACCTTCCCGATGATGATGCCGATCCTGGCGATCGTGATGACGTTCTCGATCATCTTCACCTTCACCGACTTCCAGCTGGTCTACGCCATCACCCGCGGCGGGCCGGTCAACTCGACCCATCTGCTCGCGACACTGGCGTTCCAGCGCGGCATCGCCGGCGGCGAACTCGGCGAGGGTGCCGCGATCGCCGTCTCGATGATCCCGTTCCTGGTGTTCGCAACATTGTTCAGCTACTTCGGCCTCGCGCGCCGCAAATGGCAGCAGGGAGAAGCCAATGACTGACGTTGCAGCCCAATCCTCCAACGTCGCAAGCGCCACGCCCGACACGATGGCGTGGGACTCCCGCGCCCGGCGCGTGGTGATGATCTATCTGCCGCTCGCCTGCTTCATCCTGATCCTGCTGTTCCCGTTCTACTGGATGGCGATCACCTCGTTCAAACCGAACGCCGAGCTGCTGAACTACAAGGAGCACAATCCGTTCTGGATCACCTCGCCGACGCTCGCGCATATCAAGCATCTGTTGTTCGACACCGCCTATCCGCGCTGGCTGAAGACCACCATGCTGGTCGCGATCGGCTCGACCTTCCTGTCGCTGTTCGCCTCGACGCTCGCCGCCTACGCGATCGAGCGGCTGCGCTTCCGCGGCAGCCCCTATGTCGGCCTCGGCATCTACCTCGCCTATCTGGTGCCGCCGTCGATCCTGTTCATTCCCCTCGCCACCGTGATCGTGCAGTTCGGCCTGTTCGACTCGCCGCTGGCGCTGATCCTGGTGTATCCGACCTTCCTGGTGCCGTTCTGCACCTGGCTGTTGATCGGCTATTTCAAGTCGATCCCCTACGAGCTCGAGGAATGCGCGCTGGTCGACGGCGCGACGCGGTTGCAGATCCTGTGGCGGATCACGCTGCCGCTCGCGGTGCCCGGCCTGATCTCGGCCGGCATCTTCTCCTTCACGCTGTCCTGGAACGAGTTCATCTACGCGCTCGCCTTCATCCAGAGCGGCGCCAACAAGACGGTGCCGGTCGCGATCCTGACCGAGCTCGTCACCGGCGACGTCTACCAATGGGGCGCGCTGATGGCAGGCTCGCTGCTCGGCTCGCTGCCGGTCGCGCTGTTCTACTCGCTGTTCGTCGACTATTACGTGTCGTCGCTGACCGGGGCGGTGAAGGAGTAGAAGGACATCGGTCGAAGCGAAGCAAACTCAGTCAGTTCCAGTCATCCTGAGGAGCGCGAAGCGCGTCTCGAAGGATCGACGGCCACCAGCCGGGCCGTGCATCCTTCGAGGCTCGCCCAGCGGCGCAATTGCGCCGCAAGGCTCGCACCTCAGGATGACGGGAATAGATGTGCGGTCTCTCTCAACGAGGTCGCGCACTACCGCGGCACGAACGCGACCGGCACGGAAAAGCCCAGCGAGCCCTGCGTGATCTCGGACGGAAACGCCGGAAACGGCTGAGCCTGGCGCACCATCGCCAGCGCCCGCGCGTCGAAGGTCGGATTGCCGGAGGAGCCGCCGAGATGGCTCGACAGCACCTGTCCGCCGCGGCCGAGCGTGAACACCAGGCGGACCACGCCGCGCTGGCCGTTGCCGCCCGCGGGATAAGAATGGAAGCGCAGCAGATGCGCGCGGACGTGGGCGTTATAGGCGGCGATCGCTGACGCCGCTGCACCGGCGCTGATCGCGGACGCAGCCGGCGCCTGCCGTTCGGCACGGCTCGGCGCGCTGGTGCGCGGTGCCGGCGTTGCCTCGGACGGCCTCTTTGCTTCCCGACGAACCACCTTCGGCTTGACCGGTTCGGGCTTCCTCTCCGGAACGACTTTCGCGGGCTCGGGTTTCGGCGGCGTGATCTGCTGCTTCTGTTCCGACGGCGCGACGACGTCGGGCTTCTCCTGCATCGGCGTCGGCGCGATCTCCTGCTGCACGGGCTGCGCGGCGGCAGGCTCCGGCGGCGACGCGTCGGCCTCCTGCATCGCCGGGCCCGGCGGCAGCTCGGTCTCCGAAATCTCCGGCGCCGAGGTGATCGGCGTCAGGTCGACCAGCACCGCCGGCACCGCAACGCCCGGCGGCGGTGCCGAGACCCATGTCATCCCGAGCGCGAGCAGCGCCGCATGCGCCGCCAGCATCGCTGCCGCCGACAGGCCCCAGCGCCTCAGCCAGATCTCGCCGCCCGCATCATGAAGCGCGTACGCATTCATGGATCAGCTGCGCCCGTCGAGGCCGACCAGCGCGATCTTGAGATAGCCGGCGTTGCGCAGCAGGTTCATCACCTCCATCAGATCGCCATAGCTGACCGCCTTGTCGGCACGCAGGAAGATGCGCTCGTCCCTCTTGCCTTGGGTGGCGCCATCAAGCGTCGACGTCAGCGTCTCGCGCGCGATCACGTCCTCGCCGACCGCGACGGAGAGATCGGGCTTTACGGTGACGAACACCGGCTTGTCCGGCCGCGGCTGCGGCTCGGCGGTCGAGGCCGGCAGATCGACGCCGAGATCGACGGTCGCGAGCGGCGCCGCCACCATGAAGATGATCAGCAGCACCAGCATCACGTCGATGAACGGCGTGACGTTGATCTCGTGCGCCTCGACCAGATCGTCATCGCCGCGACGCCTGAACGCGCCGCCTGAGCCGAGCTTGACGCCCATCTGCTACTCCGCAGCGCGTGCCAGCCGGAACAGGCTGCGATCGCCCTCACGGCTGACCAGCAGCATCACCATGACGGAGGCGTCGCCGAGCAATGCGCGGTAGGACGCGATCGAACGGGTCAGGTGATTGTAGATCACGACCGCCGGAATCGCGGCGACCAGACCGAGCGCGGTCGCCAGCAGCGCCTCGGCGATGCCGGGCGCGACCACCGCGAGATTGGTGGTGTGCGCCTCGGAGATGCCGATGAAGGCATTCATGATGCCCCACACCGTGCCGAACAGGCCGACGAACGGCGCGGTGGCGCCGATCGTCGCCAGCACACCGGTGCCGCGCGCGATCTGCCGCGACATCGCCGCTTCGACCCGCTCCAGCCGCAGCGCGATGCGCTCTTTGAAGCCGTCGTCGAACATCCCGCCGGACAGCGCAGCCTCGCGCGAGGCCGATTGCACGATCTGCGCCACCGCGTCGTTGCCGTCGCGGCTCGCCTGCTCGACCTCGGCGAGCTGGGTGTCGCGCTCGAGCAGACCGATCCGCTGCCGGGCGAGCGTTGTCTTGCGGCGGATCTCGACGGTCTTGGCGAGCCAGACCGTCCAGGTGACGAGCGAGGCGAAGGCGAGCCCGACCATCACCGCCTTCACGACGATGTCGGCGGTTTCGAACATGCCCCAGGGCGAGAGGTTGCGCGGCAGCAGTGCGGCGTCGGCTGCGGCGAGGCTCGCATTTGGGAGAAATACGGCAGTAGTCGCAATAGCCTCGATTACGATCGACAGCCGTCTGCCTTTATCAAACGTGCCAGGCATCTTCACCTCCAACCGCATCTTACCTCGCCCCGCCTGCGGGGAGAGGTCGGATCGCATCGCAAGATGCGATCCGGGTGAGGGGGACTCTCCACGAGCACGGTGCCCGGAGAGTCCCCCTCACCCCGACCCTCTCCCCGCAAGCGGGGAGAGGGAGAAGAAATCTTCAGCCCGCCTGCGGCGCGAGGCGGTCCGCCAGCGCGTGAAAGCGCACCAGCTGATCGCCGCGCAGCGCGCGCGTCTCGTCGCGGCCGACGAACACCTTGAACATGATGCCGCCGTCGCGATTGATGAAGGCGATGAACGCCGACACCTTGCCCATGAAAGGCCGCTCGACGAAGGCGATCGCCGCGCAGCGCTCATGCCTCAGGTGGCCGTGCAGGCCCTTCGGCTGCATCAGGTTGAAATAGCCGCGGCCGACCTCGCCGTTCGGAATGGCGCCGGTGAACTCGAAGATCGCGTCATCGGTATGCACGATCAGCGTCACCTCGCCCCACTCCGCGATGTCCTGCATCGCGGCGGCAAATTCGCCGGGGCCGATCCGCACCATGCTGTCGGGGAGCGCCTCGAGCACCGCGCGCGGCGTCACCTTGCGCTCGCGCGCGACATCTTCGATCACAGCGCCGGGATTGTCGGCCATATAGGCCTTCAATCCCGCAAGCTCCGCGTTCTGCACGGCCGCCTCCGTCATGCCGGGCTCTTCGCCCGCTCGGTGATCAGCACCTCAAAGCCCTCGAATTTGGGATGGCCGAGATAGAGGCTGCCGCCGGTTTCGTTGCCGGCGCGGGAATGGGCGCGGCGGAACGCATCGGACTTCGTCCAGTCCTCGAACGCCGCCTTGCTGGCCCAGACGGTGTGGGTCGCATAGAGCGTGTGGTCCTCGGCCTCGGGGCCCTTCACCAGATGAAATTCGATGAAGCCCGGCAGATCGCCGAGATAGGATTCGCGGGTCTTCCAGACCGTCTCGAACGCCTGCTCCTTGCCCTTGATCACCTGGAACCGGTTCATTGCGATGAACATGAAAACTCTCTCCTGTTTGACGGCGGATGCCTGGATCCTGCCGGCTGATCCCGTTAATAACATGAACGCGCCAAAGCCGCGCTGGGGGCACCAGCGCGGCCGGAGCAACCTGGATGGAATGATCGGCGTCTCGCGTTACGCTCCACCTAGGTGAATCCTGAGCCCGGCCTTGTAGACGGTGCCCGGACCGGGGCTCGAGAACAACACGTCGTTCTGCGTCGTGCCGTCGGTCGAGGAGCCCGGGATCGCATAGGGCCGGTAGTACTGGTTCAAGAGGTTGTCGACCGACGCCGTGAAGGTGATGTCCTTGGTGGCGTTCCAGGTCAGATAGAGGTTGACGAGCTCGTAGCCGGTCGAGGGCAGATAGCCCGCCGGCAGGTCGTTGTTGGCGCCGAACGAGGACCATTGCGCGGCAATGATCAGCGAACGGTCGAGCAGGCGGACGCCGCCCGTCGTCGTCACCTTGCGCGGCGTGATGGTGGCGAGCCCGACATTGGTCTGGGTGTTCCGGCCGCGCATCAGATGGCCGGCGACGCCGACGAACCAGTCGCCCGCGTCATACATCGTCTCGAGCTCGAAACCTTCGATGCGGGCGTGCGCGATGTTCTGGTACTGGTAGAACTGGCTGAACCGCCCGAACGGCGTCAGCGTCGGCGCCGACGCGACGAGGTCGATATAACCGTCGACGTCGTTGCGGAACACGTTGATCTTGCCACGGAACGAGTCGCTCGCCGTGAAGATGCCGTCATATTTCAGATTGATGCCGGCTTCCTTGTTCTTGCCGACCTCCGGCCGCAGCGCCGCGTTGGGCAGGAAGCAGAACAGGCCTGAGGTGCCGTCGGGGCAGTTGAACAGCGCCGGTCCGCCGCCGGTGGCGTGGCCGCCCGCGATCAGGGTCTCGGTGATCGACGGCGCGCGATAGCCTTCGGCATAGCTCGCATAGGGCGTGAAGCCGGCAACCGGCGTGACGCCGAGCGTAATCTTCGGCGACAGCCGGTCGCCGCTGGTCGTGGTGTTAGTCGAATTGAGTTCGTAGTGGTCGTAGCGGACAGCGCTGATCAGCTCGAGCCAGGTCGAATAGTTCTGCTTCAGCTGCACGAAGCCGCCGGACACGGTGCGCTGGCCGCCCGGCGTCGTGATGTTGGAATTGCCGCGCGAATCGAAGGTCTCGACATCGTCGCGGAAGGCGTCGAAGCCGTAGGTCACGGCGTTGCGCCAGTCGCCGAAATTGAAGCGCGAGGTGTTGTTGACGTCGACACCAACCGTATCCAGCAAATAGCCGCGCTTGTCGCCGACGCAGCCGGAGATGTTGTTGCCGGGATTGGCGAGCGTGCAGACCCCACCGCCGGTGGTGATGCGGTTGTTGTAGGTCTTGACCTGGTCGTTGTCGGTGCGGTTGCCGTAGACCGAGATGTTCCAGTCGAACAGCATGTCGTCGGGCTTGGAATATCGCCAGCTCAAGGTGCCCGTGTAGTTCTTCGCGTCGGAGGCGTAGACCGAGGAGCCCGCGATCGCGGCGAGCGGCGCCGCCGTCGTGGTCGGGCCGCGGTTCGGTTGGCCGATATTGTACTGGTAGTCCTGGAAGATGCCGCCGATCTTGAATTCGTGGCCTTCGGCGGGGCGGAACGTCACCTTCATGAGGCCGGCCGCGATATCGTTGCCGGTGTTGCCGATCTCGGTGCCCGCGCCGTCCTTGTAATTGCCCTGGGTGCGATAGACCGCGCCGCCGAACACATCGACGTTCGGATCGACGCGCACGCCGCCGAACACCGATCCCATGCCGCGGTCCGTGTTGGTGCCATAGGAGCCCGACATGTCGACACCCCAACGCTCGCCGGGACGCACCACGTCGTCGATATCCTTGGTGCGAAACGAAACCACACCGCCGATCGCGCCGGAGCCGTAGATGTTCGCGGTCGGGCCGCGCACCACGTCGACGCCGCCGATCAATTCGGGATCGAGGAAGAACGAGCCGTTGGCGTTGTGGCCGGTGCGCTGATAGTTCTGCCGCGCGCCGTCGACGACAACAGCGACACGGCCGAAATCCTGCAGGCCGCGGATGTTGATGACGGTCGCCGGATCGTCGCCGCGCTCCTGGACCGAGACGCCGGGCACATTGTAGAAAATATCGGAGAGCCGGTTCGGCTGCAGGCCCTGGATCTTCTCCAGCGTGACGGAGCTGACCGGCGCCAGCGCATCGATCGCGCGCTCCTCGGTCTTGGACGCCACGGCCGTGATGGTGTCGAGCGACTGCACCGGCACCGCGCCGATCTGCGCGCGCGCATTCGTCGCCGCCGGCGCCGCCTGAGCTTCGGCCGCCGGCTTCGGCTTCCGCTTGGCCTGTTTCGGCCGTTCGGTCGAAGGACGCGCAGCCGACGGATCGGCGGTCTGCGCGAAACCGCGTTCCGGCAGTGCTGCCGCAAATGAAAACACCGACGCGCCCAAAATCAGGGCGCGCGAAACCCTAGCCCCGTCAGCCATTCTAGCCCCAGCCTGATCATCGCTTTTCTGGTTTGGCTGGCGTGCGCTCTCTGACGAGCGGCTTGCTGGCTACATCGCGATCAAGCCACCGCTTGCATCGCGTGATGATTGGTTACGAGCCGGCAACAAAACGGTCAAGAATGCGGCGGCGCTGTTTATATCGATTGTAAAGTGCCGCCGTTGGAATGCGCTCTCGCCCGCTTATACAAGCAAACACCATTTGAAAATTTCGCAGGCGCAGCACCATCACATGTCCGCAGCTTCCGGAGACAATATCGGCGCAGCCGGAAAGCAGACCGAGCCTGCATCCGGCGCGGCCAAAACGCTGATCATGCGCGGAAATCGTCTCGACAGTCGCGACCTGTTCGCGGCGGAGCGCGAGATCATCATCATGCACGGCGAAGAACATTACCGGTTGCGGCTGACCTCGCAGAACAAGCTGATCCTGACCAAGTGACGGCCCCGATGACAATTTGTCGCACGCTCGCTTTGCTCGCCTTCTCCTGCTTGCTGCCGATCGAAGCCGTGACGGCCGAGGGCATCACCGTGCATGACGCCCGCGACCGCGACGTCGTGATCGACAATCCGTCGCGGATCGTCTCGATCGGCGGCGCGATCACCGAGATCCTCTATGCCCTCGGCTTCGAGGACCGCATCGCCGGCGTCGATGCGACCAGCCTCTACCCGCCGGCTGCCCTGCGCGAGAAGCCCGACGTCGGCTACATGCGCCAGCTGTCGCCGGAGGGCGTGCTCGGCCTGCACCCGTCGCTGGTGCTCGCAGTGCAGGGCTCAGGGCCGAAGGAGACCATGGACGTGCTCGAGGCGGCCAAGGTGCCGCTGGTGCTGGTGCCGGAGACGTTCTCGGAGGCCGGGCTGGTCGAGAAGATCAGGTTGGTGGGCCACGCCATGGGCGCCGATCCGCGCGCTGCCTGCCTGACGACGGCGGTGGAGAGCGATCTCGCGCAACTGCGCGCGCTGCGCACCAGGGTGACCAAGCCGGTGCGCGTGATGTTCGTGATGTCGCTCTTGAATGGCCGGGCGATGGCGGCGGGCCACAAGACCGCCGCGGACGAGATCATCCGGCTTGCCGGCGGCGTCAACGCCATCGACGGTTACGACGGCTACAAGCCGGTCAATGACGAGGCCATCGTGGCGGCGAAGCCCGATGTCGTGCTGTCGATCGATCGCGGCAAGGATTCGCTGACCGCTGATGCCGTGTTCGCGCATCCCGCCTTCGCGCTGACGCCGGTCGCGGCCAACAAGGCCTTCATCTCGATGGAAGGCCTTTATCTGCTCGGCTTCGGACCGCGCACCGCGGCCGCGGCACGCGACCTCTCGATCAAGCTCTATCCGGCGCTGGCGCCGGAGGCCGACAACTTCAAGCCGG
Source organism: Bradyrhizobium sp. UFLA06-06 (assembly GCF_054820065.1). NCBI lineage: Bacteria > Pseudomonadati > Pseudomonadota > Alphaproteobacteria > Hyphomicrobiales > Nitrobacteraceae > Bradyrhizobium > Bradyrhizobium sp. UFLA06-06. The sequence goes on along the minus strand of NZ_JADFUD010000078.1, from coordinate 13,847 downwards.
CAGCGCTGACAGCGAATTGCCGGCAATGAGCGTGCTGGCCGAACGCCGCGGGCGTGCGAAACAGCGGCGCGCCGGCATGTCGCCGCGGCCGGCCGCGACACTCACCCTGCTCTGCCTGCTTGCGGCGCTCGCAGCGACCGCGCTGGTCGCCCTGACGGTCGGGGCCGCCGGGATTCCAATGGCGCGGCTTCCGGCAGCGCTTGGGCTATGGGCTGATCGTGTCGCCAACCCGCTGCTCGCACGAGACCAGCTCGTGGTGTGGTCGATCCGCATCCCGCGGATCGCGGCGGCGGCGATGGTCGGCGGCCTGCTTGCCGTCTCCGGCGCCATCATGCAGGGCCTGTTCCGCAATCCCCTCGCCGACCCCGCGCTGGTCGGCGTCTCCTCCGGCGGCGCGTTTGCCGCGGCGGCCGCGATCGTGTTCACCGACAGCCATCTCGGCGAAAGCCTGCGCTTCCTGCAGCACCAGCTGCTGCCGAGCGCGGCCTTTGCCGGCTCGCTGATCACGACCATCGTGCTTTACGGCATCGCCAGTCGCGGCGGCCGGACATCGATTGCGATCTTCCTGCTGGCCGGGCTTGCGATCGCCGCGATCGCCAATGCCGGCATCGGCCTCCTGGTGTTCGTCGCCGACGATCGTCAGCTTCGCGACATCACGTTCTGGCTGCTCGGCTCGCTCAGCGGCGCGACCTGGAGCAAGCTCACGGCGCTGGCGCCGGTGCTGGCGGTGGCGCTGGTCGCCTGCCTCTCGATCGCGCGCGGGCTCGACGTGCTGGTGCTCGGCGAGGCCGAGGCGTTCCACAGCGGCGTCGACGTCGAACGGCTGAAGCGGATCTCGATCGTGCTGGTGTCGGCGATGACCGGGGTCGCGGTCTCGGTCTGCGGCGTGGTCGGGTTCGTCGGCATCGTGGTGCCGCATCTGTTGCGGCTGGTGATCGGGCCCGCGCATCGGCTGCTGCTGCCGGCCTCCGCACTGCTCGGTGCCATCCTCCTGGTCGGCGCCGACACGGTGGCGCGCACCATCGTGGCGCCCGCGGAAATGCCGATCGGCATCCTGACGGCGGTGATCGGCGCGCCGTTCTTCCTCGCCATGCTGCTGCGGCAGCGCGGACTGGTGTCGCTGTGACGGTCCTGCTCGAAGCGCAGTCGGTATCGATGACGGTCGGCGGCACGACGCTGGTCGATGCGGTGTCGCTGCAGATCGGTGCCGGCGAGATGGTCGCGATCGTCGGTCCCAACGGCGCCGGCAAATCGACCCTGCTGCGGATGCTGTCGGGCGACCTGCGTCCGTCGCGCGGGGCGATCAGGCTCAGGCAGCGCGACCTGCAAACTTACGGACCACGCGCGCTGGCGCAGCACCGCGCGATGCTGTCGCAGCACGTCAGCGTCACCTTCCCGTTCACCGTCGAGGAAATCGTCAGCATGGGCGCCGGCGAAAGCCCGCGTGCCGTGGCGCGGGCGCTGGTCGAGGCGGCGCTCGACGAGGTCGGGCTCGCGCGTTTCCGGTTCAGGCAATTGCCGACGCTGTCGGGCGGCGAGCAGCAGCGGGCGCATTTCGCCCGCGTGCTGGTGCAGCTCGCCTGCGGCGAAGCGCTGCACGGACCCGGACTGTTGCTGCTGGACGAGCCGACCTCGAGCCTCGATCTGCGGCACCAGATCGACCTGGTCGAAACCGCCCGGCGGCGCGCCGCGCGCGGCACCGCCGTGATCGCGATCCTGCACGACCTCAACCTCGCGATGCGGTTCGCCGACCGCGTCCTGCTGCTGCACCGCGGCCGACTTGCCGTCGACGGCGACCGCACGGCGGCGATGAAGACCGAGACGCTACGCGAGATCTTCGAGATCGACGCCGCGATCGCCTACACCGGAGAGGGCGTGCCGTTCCTGCTGCCGCAAACCATGCGGCCCGTTTAGACCCTCATGGTGAGGAGCGCGGTACGCGCGTCTCGAACCACGAGGCCCGGCTGTCGCTTGCGGCCATCCTTCGAGACGGCCGCTGCGCGGCCTCCTCCGGATGAGGATTGCGAGTGAGAGGCGACGTAACGCCGCAAGCCTTATCCCGCCGCAACATCCGCGGTTCACAAAACTGTCAGCCGGCTGTAACAGGCGGCTCGGAGAACACCGCATCGTTTATCCTTTGGGAGATCAACCATGCGCCTGTCCCTGCTCTGCTCCGTCGCCTCGATCCTGCTCGCCACATCGGCGTTCGCGCAGAGTGAAGGCGAATTCCCGGCGACGCTGGCAGGACATGCCGTGATGCCGGCGGAGAGCTTCATCGACGCCCCCGCCGACGCCCCGAACGATTTGAAGACCTCGGGCAAATACACCACCGGCAGGCGCGTCGACGCCATCGGCACCGTGATGGGCAAATCCTACGAGCGGCCGACCGGCGTGTCGCTGCCGTTCAAGGGTCAGCCGCTGCAGGGACATTCCGGCATCAAGGTGATGCCCGACGGCTCGTTCTGGGTGATCACCGACAACGGCATGGGCTCGCGCTACAACTCGGCGGACTCGATGCTGTACCTGAACCGGCACAAGATCGATTGGGCGAGCGGCAAGATCGAACGTCAGGAGACCGTGTTCCTGCACGATCCCGACAGGAAAGTGCCGTTCCGCATCGTGCATGAGGACACCGCCAAGCGCTACCTCACCGGTGCCGACTTCGACACCGAGGGCTTCCAGATCATCAACGACATTTTCTGGATCGGCGACGAGTTCGGGCCGTACATCCTCAAGGCCGACAAGACCGGCAAGATCCTCGCCGTGTTCGAGACGGTCGCGGACGGCAAGCCGGTGCGCTCGCCGGATCACTGGGCGGTGCAGTCGCCCGGCGCGCCCGGCGCCTCCTACACCAACGTCAACCTGCGCCGCTCCAAGGGCTATGAAGGTTTTGCTTCCTCCAAGGACGGCAAATTCCTCTACGGCCTGCTCGAAGGGCCGCTGTGGGATGCCGGCAAGAAGGATTGGGAGAAGGTCGACGGCAAGGAAGCCTCGCGCATCCTGGAATTCGACGTCGCGGCGGAGAAGTTCACCGGACGCTACTGGCAGTATGTGTTCGAGCAGAACGGCAATGCGATCGGCGACTTCAACATGATCGATCCGGCCCACGGCCTCGTCATCGAACGCGACAATGGCGAAGGCACCGCCGACAAGGCCTGCCCGCAAGGCCAGCGCGGCGAGAACTGTTTCCCTGATCTCGCCAAGTTCAAGCGTGTCTACAAGATCGAGCTGTCCGATGCCAATGCCAGCAAGCCGGTGCGCAAGATCGCCTATATCGACCTGATGAAGATCCGCGATCCCAACAAGAAGGCGCACAAGCCGCTCAACGACGGCGTCTACACCTTCCCGTTCTTCACCATCGAGAATGTCGACCGGGTCGACGAGACCCACATCATCGTCGGCAACGACAACAACCTGCCGTTCTCCTCGAGCCGCGACCCGAACAAGGCCGATGACGACGAGTTCGTGCTGCTCGAGGTCGGCGACTTCCTGAAGGCGAAGTGAAGGGCTACTTTCGCGGATCACAACAATGTCGTCGCCCGGCTCGACCGGGCGACCCAGTATTCGAGAGACGTCCGAGCTCAACGGACAAGCCGCGGCGTACTGGACGCCCCGCTCAAGGCGGGGCATGACAGCGAATATGCGATAGCGTGATGCTCATCCCAGCACGACGGCCATTCCGTCATCCCCGCGCAAAGGCTTCGCCTTTGTCGCTGGAGGTGCGAGCCTTGCGGCGCAATTGCGCCGCCGGGCGAGCCTCGAAGGATGCACGGCCCCGATGCAGCCGACGCGGAGACAGCCGGGCCGCCGCCCTTCGAGACGGCCGCTTTGCGGCCTCCTCAGGGTGACGGTGATACAGCTCCGCGCGCGGCTTACGTGATCCTCACTCCTTCTTCGTCCGGTAATCCCCGAACGTCGTGTCGCGCTGGTCGAGCTGGGCCTTCACGCTGCCGCCGTCGCGGCGGAAGCCCGCCATGTAGGCCTTGCTGGCTTCGGTCGTGAAGGCCAGTGCCTGGATCTCGGTGCCGGCGCGGATCGCGGCGCGGGCGCCCATGATTTCCATCGCGCGGTGGACGCTACGCTTGTTGAGCTGTTGCAGCTCGATCGGCACCTTGGCCGCGCGCTCGGCGAAATCCAGCGTCTTCGCCTCCAGTTCGGCGAGCGGAAACGACCGGGTAGCATAGCCCCACTCGGCGGCCTCGCGGCCGGACATCGCGTCGCCCGTCAGCATCAATTCCATGGCGCGCCGCATGCCGACCAGCCACGGGTGATACTGCATGTCGGGCGGGCTCATCAGCCGCACCGGCGGATAACCGATCTGGGCGTCGTCGGCGACATAGACCACGTCGCAGGCGGTCGCGAGCTCGGTGCCGCCGGCGAGGCAATAGCCGTGCACCTGCGCGATCACAGGCTTTGCGAGGTCCCAGATCGAGAACCAGCCCTCGACGACATGGCGCGACCACTGGCCGGGGCCGGATGCCGAATGATAGGGCTGGTCGACGCGGTTGTCGGCGGAGAGATCGTAACCCGCCGAGAAACAGGGGCCCGCGCCGCGCAGGATCGAGATCGAAATCCCGGGATCGCGGTCGGTCTGCTCCAGCACCTCGAAAATCTCGCCGCGCAGGCGGTTGTTCAGCGCGTTGCGCTTCTCTGGGCGGTTCAGCGTGATGCGGCGGACGCGCGGACGCGGATCATCGACGATGATGTGCTGGTAGCTCATGGATCCTCCCGATCTCAGGCTTTGTTGCCTTTGGCAAAGTGATGCCCGAGATCGGGAGAGATGTCATCGGCAGTAAACGCAGATCAACCTGCCGGCACCATCACGACGCCCTTGTCCTTGGGCCAGCGCATCCGCCAGGCGAAATTGATGTCACGGACTTCGCCGGCCTTGGCCTCGAACGCCCATTCCAGCACGCCGCGCTTGTCGCGCAGGTTGGTGGTCGTCGCAGGCGTCGACGACGGCAGCATCTCGACCACGATGTCGTCGTTCTCGCTGACCGGGAGCTGATCCTGGATCGCGACCTTGATCGCGAAGTCGTGGCCGTTGCGCACCGTGGTCTTGAAGGCGCGCTCGTCGGTCTTCGACGTGGTCACGATCAGGCCCGCGGAGCCCTCGTTGCGCTTCACCACCGTGCGTTCGATCTTGACCTTGTCGTCGGCGCCGAAGCCAAGCCGCACGGTCTCGTCCTTGGCGGCGGTGGCCATCCGGCTGCGGCCGACGAAGATGCCGTCGCGGTAGATCGAGACCTGTCCCGGCAGCAGCGGCGCATCGTCGGCCTGCACGAAGCTCGCTTCCAGGAACGCGGTCGGATCGATCACCGGAACGGCGCGAACTACGAGATCGGGCGTGATCGTCGCCGTCGAGATGCGCAGGCTCTTTGCGCCCTCATTGGCGGCAACGCTGACGCGGCCGGGGATCTTGAAGGTGGCCTGGAAGGCGCCGACCTCGGCGGTGGCTTCCAGTTCGTCCGCGCGTCCCCCACCAAAGCGGAATTGCTGAACCGCGTCGGCGGCCGGCGCGGGTGCCAGGGCCTCGCGCGCCCGCATGCTGGCCTCTCCCGAGAGCTTCGCCAGCGGCCGCGGCGGCTGCGGATATTGCACGATCAGCGAACGGAGATCGGGCGCATTGCCGCCGCGCGCGACCCGCACGGTGGAGACGACGAGCGCCAAGTTCGACCAGTCCTCGCCGGTCGACTGGGTGATCTCGGCGCGGCGCACCAGTTCGATCGCGGGCTTGCGGTCCCTGGCGCCGGTGTCGAGCCGGGCGTCATAGAGCGGCGTCCAGCGCGCGTTGGGAACCGCATAGGTGATCCGCAAGGTCGCCTTGGTCACCGCCTGCGAGGCGATGTCGATCCGCACCTCGACCTTGCTCGGCGGCTTGCTCGTGCGATCGGCTGCGAGCTGCGCAAGGTCGCGGTCGATCACGCGAATCTTGCGCTCGGCGTCACGGATCGCGCTGTCGGCGGTTGCGACCTCGTCGGCCACCGCCGAGAACGCCGCGCGCCACTCGCTGAGCGGACGCGCCTCGCCCTTCTCGCCGAGGCCCGCAGGCGACGTTTCGGCAAAGCGCTCGGCGAATTTGCGACGCGCCTCGGCCGCGCTGATCAGTCCCTGCAAATCGGCGCGCTCATCGTTAAGCGCCTCGATGCGCCTGTCGATCTCGGAAAGATTTGGCGGCAGCAAGGGCTGCGGCAGCTTTGTATCGATCGCCCCGATCGTGAGGTTCGCTCCGCCCTCGCCCTCGACCCGCAGCGAGGACGGATCGAGCCCCATTGGAAAATCGCGGGCGATGAGCGTGTTGTCACCGGCAGGCAGGTCCAGCGTGATGACGCGGGTGACGCTCGCGCCATCGGGATAGACGGTCACGGCGTCGATCTGCGAGGCTGCATCGAGATTGGCCGCATGCAGCGGCCCGGCAACCAGCGCACCCACCAGCACCAGGCTGGTGGTCACAAGATAATTCGCAATCCTACACATGACATCCCTCCGGAAAAACGCCGCATCGCGCGCGAGACGAACGGCGCGCCGGGCTCGACTGCGCGCCGTTTCTCGTGGTGAGACGCAGCGAGGAAGGGACTGGTTCGATTGAGGTTTCCCTGCGGCGCGACGATGGCGCCGCCGCGGCTGCCGCATGGCGCGGCGATGTCTTTTAGGCTTTAGCGATCTGCCTTGCGCCGGATGAACAGATAATTCGGCACGAAGCCGGCCAAGGTGATCGCGATCATGATCCACCAGCCGCGCTGAAACGCCGCGATCCGCTCCGTCATCGAGACCGGCGTTGCAAGGATCGCGACAAAGATCGCGACGCCGATCGCCAGTGCCGCCTGCCGGATCATGTTGATGACGCCGGAGCCGGTGGCAAACGACGATGGCGGCAGCGCGCCGGCGCCGACGCCCATCAGGGTCGGAAAGGTCAGCCCGACGCCGATACCGATCAGCATCACGCCCGCGACGATGGCAGGCGCATTGGGTTCGGCCCCGAGCAGCGTCGCCCAGATCGCGAGGCCGGCCGCGAACAGGACGATTCCGCCGGAGACGACGGCCGCGGCGCCAAACCGCGCAATCAGCCGGCCGGCAAACAACAGCGAAGTGATCGGCACCAGCAGCGGACCGGGAGCGATTGCAAGGCCGGTCTTCAACGCCGACCAGCCCCACACCGTCTGCTCCCACAAGGCGCAGGACAGTAGCATGGCGCCGAAGGCGGCCGAGTAAGGCGCCATCACCAGCGACGCGCCGGTGAACGGCCTGACCGCGAACAGTGCAGGATCGACGAAGGGATTCCTCGATCTGAGACAATGCCACGCGAAGGCGGCGAGCGAGACGGTCGCGACGGCAAAGCCGAGCACAACGCCGCGCGAACTCCATCCCCAATCGTTCGCCTTCACGATCGCAAATGTCAGCGCACCGATACCGGAGGTCACCAGCAGCGCCGCCCATGAACTCGGACGCGGCACGTCGTGACCGGGCACTTCGGGCAATTTCAACCAGCCGACGATCAGTGCGACGACGCCGATCGGGACATTGACGATGAAGATCCAGCGCCAGTCGAACGTGACCAGCACGCCTCCGGCGAGCGGGCCCAATGCGGCGGCAAGGCCGCCGATCGCCGTCCAGGTCCGCACCGCCCCGGCGCGCTGCTCGGATGGAAATGATGCCAGCAGCAGGCCGATCGAGGTCGGCGTCATCAATGCCGCACCGGCCGCCTGCGCCACGCGAGAGACGACCAGGAACTCGACACTGGACGAAAGAGCACATGCCGCCGACGCGGCCGTGAACAGCGCGACGCCGAGCAGGAAGCTGAGGTTGCGGCTGTGGCGTTCGGCGAGCCGGCCGAAGAATACCAGCAACGCGGCGTAGGCGATCGCATAGGCGTTCAAGATCCAGGACAGATCCTCAAGCGAGGCGCCGCGAAATTCCTGCGCGATGTTCGGCAGCCCGACATTGACGATGAACAAATCGAGATTGGCGAGGCAAATTCCGACCGACACGATCGCAAGCACCTGGCGCGGGGTTGCGGTTGCGACGCGGGACCGCGGCCGCGCCTCAGGTTCGACGACCAGATCGATGGTCTCTGCCTCTACCTCCGACATCACACCCTCCCAAATACGTGCATATGCATCTATTGCAATTAGGTGCATCTGCATGTATCTGTCAAGTCCATAGGAGGCAGCGATGGCGAAAACGGAACCCAGCCGGTGTAATCTCACGGCGTTGCGCAAGGCGACGCGGCGGGTGTCGCAGCTCTACGATCAGGTCCTTGCGACATCCGGCCTGCGCGGCACGCAACGGGCGATTCTGGTCTATGTCAGGCGGTCGGGCGCGCCGACGATGGGCGAGCTTGCCGCAGCCTTGGTGCTCGACCGCACCGCGCTCAACCACAACCTCAAGCCGCTCGAGCGCGACGGTCTGTTGACCATCACCGTCGACAAGAACGACCGGCGTAGCCGGCTGGTGCGGCTCACCAAGCGCGGCGAAGCCAGGCTCGAGGAGTCGCAGGCCGCATGGCTCAACGCGCAGGAACGTTTCGAGACCGCCTTTGGCGCAAGGCAGGCCGCCGATCTCAGGCAGACGCTCGAACTGATTGCCTCGCTCGAGTTTGACGAGCGCGCGCTCACCTCACCGGCGAGCTAGCCGGCTCCAAAAGAAAAGCGGCCCGGCGTTGCCGCCAGGCCGCTCATTCGCACCCGATCAGTGTCGATCGCGCTTAGCTGTAGATCTCGAACAGGCCGGCGCCGCCCTGGCCGCCGCCGATGCACATGGTCACGACGCCCCACTTGGCCTTGCGGCGACGGCCTTCCTGCAGCAGGTGGCCGGTGAGCCGGGCGCCGGTCATGCCGAAGGGATGGCCGATCGCGATCGAGCCGCCATTGACGTTGTACTTCTCGGGATCGATGCCGAGCTGGTCGCGCGAATAGAGGCACTGGCTGGCGAAGGCCTCGTTGAGCTCCCAGAGATCGATGTCGTCGATCTTCAGGCCGTGGCGCTTCAAGAGCTTCGGCACCGCAAAGACCGGGCCGATGCCCATCTCGTCGGGCTCGCAGCCGGCCGAGGCCCAGGCGACGAAGCGGCCGAGCGGGTTGAGGCCGCGCTTCTCGGCGTCCTTGGCTTCCATCAGCACCACGGCGGCGGCGCCGTCGGAGAGCTGGCTGGCATTGCCGGCGGTGACGAACTTGCCCGGGCCCTTGACCGGCTCGAGCTTGGCAAGGCCTTCCAGCGTGGTCTCGGGGCGGTTGCACTCGTCGCGATCAACCACGTAGTCGACGATCGACTCGGCCTTGGTCGCCTTGTCGACCACCTTCATCTTGGTCTTCATCGGGACGATTTCGTCCTTGAACTTGTTGGCCTGCTGCGCGGCCGCCATGCGGCGCTGCGACTCCAGCGAATACTCGTCCTGGTATTCGCGGCTGAGCTTGTAGCGCTCGGCGACGATGTCAGCGGTATCGATCATCGCCATGAAGATGTCGGGCGCGGTCTTGAGCAGCTCGGGATCGATCGATTCCTTTGGCGAGCCGCCGCCGGGAATCGAGATGCTCTCGACGCCGCCGGCGACGATGCAATCGGAGCCGTCGGAACGGATCGAATTGGCGGCCATCGCGATGGTCTGCAGGCCCGACGAGCAGAAGCGGTTCACGGAGACGCCCGCGGTCGACTTCGGCAGGCCGGCGAGCAGCGCCGCCTGGCGGCCGATGTTCGGCGCGCCATGCGCGCAATTGCCGAGATAGCAATCCTCGACATATTCCTTGTCGACGCCGGCGCGGTCGACCGCGTGCTTGATGGCGTGCGCGGCGAGCGACATCGGCGGGGTGATGTTGAATCCGCCACGGCCGGACTTTGCCAGGCCGGTGCGCGCGTAGGAAACGATTACGGCTTCACGCATTGTTTTCTCCCTCTGAGATGACGGTCATTGTGGCGCGTCGTGGCCCGTTCGTACACATTTTTCGGCGGGCGCAATAGCAATGCCGGACGTCCCGGAACGACAAACGCCGCCTCCGCGACCGGAGACGGCGTCATGTTCCGCAGATCGGAATATGGACTGCTTGAGCGAGATCAGGTCGTGACCACGAACTCGCTTTGCCCCCTCTCCCGCTTGCGGGCAGGGCTTTCGCATATGCCCCTTGGCGACCGCGCAAGTGCTTGGCCTCGTGGTTCGAGACGCGCCGCAAGCGGCGCTCCTCACCATGAGGGTCTACTATTGTGCCGCAAAAACAAGACCTCATCCTGAGGAGCCCGCCGAAGGCGGGCGTCTCGAAGGATGGCCACGAGGGCACCGCCACGAAATGCGATACCCCTGCGCTTGCGGGGGAGGGTTGGGGTGGGGGTATTTCCGCAGTCGAGAATCCTTGTGAGGAGAGAGCCCCACCCGGATCGCATCTTACGATGCGACCCGACCTAAGAGCGAGCTTCGCTCGTCTCGACCCCGCAAGCGGGAGGTAAATCGAGAGTGCGGACAAGCCGCCGGATCGCGAACTAGAACGTCAATGCCTTGGCCTGCTTCACCTGCGGCAGCGTCTGTACCTTGGCGAGCAGCTCCGGCGGCACCGCGCCGTCGACCTCGACCAGCGCAATGGCGTCGCCGCCCTGCTTGACGCGGCCGAGATGGAAGGTCGCGATATTGATTTTCGCATCACCCAAGAGGCTCGCGAACGCGCCGATGAAGCCCGGCTTGTCCTCGTTGGTCACGTAGATCATCGACTTGCCGAACTCGGCGTCGACGCGGATGCCCTTGATGTCGACGAGGCGCGGCTTGCCGTCGGCGTAGACGGTGCCGGACACCGAACGCTCCTGGCGTTCGGTGGTGACGGTGACCGTGATCAGGCTTTCATAGTCGCTCTGCGCGGCGCGGACGACCTCGTCCACCACCATGCCGCGCTCCTTGGCGACGACGGGCGCCGAGACCACGTTGACCTCGCCCAGCATCGGGCGCAGCAGGCCCGACAGCACCGCCGAGGTGATCGCCTTGATCTTCATCTCGGCGACGTGGCCCTCATAGGTGATCTCTGTCTTGAGGATGCCGCTCTCGGTGAGCTGGCCGGCGAACGAGCCGAGTTTTTCGGCGAGCTCGATGAACGGCTTCAGCTTCGGCGCCTCTTCCGCGGTGATCGAGGGGAAGTTGACCGCATTGGAAATCGCGCCCGACAGCAGATAGTCCGACATCTGCTCGGCGACCTGCAGCGCGACGTTTTCCTGCGCTTCGGTGGTCGACGCGCCGAGATGCGGAGTGCAGATCACGTTGGGATGGCCGAACAGCACGTTCGAGGTTGCCGGCTCCTCGACGAACACGTCGAAGGCGGCGCCCGCGACGTGCTTGGAGTTCAGCGCGTCGACCAGCGCCTGCTCGTCGACCAGGCCGCCGCGCGCGCAGTTGATGATGCGCACGCCCTTCTTCATCTTGGCGATCGCGGCCGCATCGATCACGTTGCGGGTCTTCTCGGTCAGCGGCGTGTGCAGCGTGATGAAGTCGGCGCGCTTCAAGAGATCGTCGAGCTCGACTTTCTCGACGCCGATGTCCTTGGCGCGCTCCGGCGACAGGAACGGATCGAATGCGATCACCTTCATGCGCAGGCCGAGCGCGCGGTCGGCGACGATCGTGCCGATATTGCCGCAGCCGATCACGCCGAGGGTCTTGGCGGTGATCTCGACGCCCATGAAGCGGTTCTTCTCCCACTTGCCGGCCTGGGTCGAGGCGTCGGCCTGCGGGATCTCGCGCGCCAGCGCCAGCATCAGGGTGATGGCATGCTCGGCGGTCGTGATCGAATTGCCGAACGGCGTGTTCATCACGATGATGCCCTTGGCGGTCGCGGCCGGAATCTCGACATTGTCGACGCCGATGCCGGCACGGCCGATCACCTTCAGCCTCGTCGCCTTCTCGATGAGCTTGGCGGTCGCCTTGGTGGCCGATCGGATCGCGAGGCCGTCGTAATTACCGATGATCTCGGCGAGTTTTTCCTTGTCCTTGCCGAGGTTGGGCTGGAAGTCGACCTCGACGCCGCGATCCTTGAAAATCTGCACGGCGGCGGGAGACAGCGCGTCGGAAATCAGAACTTTAGGTTTTGTCATCTCGATTGTTCCTTTGCCCTGCGGCGGGCGGGTCTCCTGGACCGATGTGGTGAAGTCTCTGATCACTTCTCCCTCTCCCCGCCTTGCGGGGAGAGAGTTGGGGTGAGCGGCAGCCACGGGCGAGGAACAAGCCAAGAGGGCCCTCACCCGGATCGCTGCGCGATCCGACCTCTCCCCGTAAGAACGGGGAGAGGTGACAAGAGAAAACTTAAGCCGCCTTGGGCAACGCTGCCTTGGTCTCGGCGAAGGCCCAGTCGATCCACCGTGTCAGCAGCTCGACATCCTTTGCCTCGACGGTGGCGCCGCACCAGATCCGCAAACCCGCCGGCGCGTCGCGGTAATACGCGAAGTCGAAGCCGGCGTTCTCCTTCTCCACCAGCGCGACCAGCTTCTTGCAGAAGTCGGCCTGTGCGTCTGAAGGAAGCGAGGTGATCGCGGGATCGGTGAACTTAAGGCACACCGAGGTGTTGGAGCGGATCGCGGGATCCTTGGCCAGGAAGTCGATCCAGGGCGTCTTCGCTTTCCAGTCGGCGAGCGCCTTGGTGTTGGCGTCGGCGCGGGCGATCAGCGCCTTCAGGCCGCCGATCGACTTCGCCCAGTTCAACGCATCGAGATAGTCCTCGACGCAAAGCATCGACGGCGTGTTGATGGTCTCGCCTTCGAAGATGCCCTGGTTGAGCTTGCCGCCCTTGGTGAGGCGGAAGATCTTCGGCAGCGGCCAGGCCGGCTTGTAGGTCTCGAGCCGTTCCACAGCGCGCGGCGACAGGATCAGCATGCCGTGCGCGGCTTCGCCGCCGAGCGCCTTCTGCCAGGAGAAGGTGACGACGTCGAGCTTGGCGAAATCGAGCGGCTGCGCGAAGGCGGCCGAGGTCGCGTCGCAAATCGTCAGGCCTTCGCGATCCGCGCTGATCCAGTCAGCGTTCGGCACGCGCACACCCGAGGTGGTGCCGTTCCAGGTGAAGACGACATCCGACTTCGGATCGACCTTGGAGAGATCGGGGATTTCACCATAGGCCGCGTTGAGCTTGGTGACGTCCTTCAGCTTCAATTCCTTGACGATGTCGCTGACCCAGCCCTCGCCGAAGGATTCCCAGGCGAGCGTGGTGACGGGCCGCGCGCCGAGCAGCGACCACAGCGCCATCTCGACCGCGCCGGTATCCGACGCCGGCACGATGCCGATCTTGTAATCGGCAGGCACCTCAAGCACCTCGCGCGTCAGTTCGATCGCGAGCTTGAGCTTGGCCTTGCCGACTTTCGCACGATGCGAGCGGCCGAGGGCGGCGTCCTTGAGATTGTTGGGGTTCCAGCCGGGGCGCTTGGCACAGGGGCCGGAAGAAAAATGCGGCACATCGGGCCGCGAAGCGGGCTTCGCTGCAGTCATAATCTACCCTTCCAGATAGCTGCCTCTCGGTGGGGAGAGGTTTCCCGCGGTCGGGGATAGTGGAAAGGTACCCAAACGTCAAGAAAGTTCGGACTCGTCTGGAACAATCCGGGCATCACGGCTGATTGATGGGACGTCCTCGACCTGCTGGATCGTCTCCTGATCAAGCAAATCTGCCGCCAGAGTCATGATCTTAACCGCCCTGCGCCGGCTCGATACTTTCAAAATGCTCTTCTCGCCGGCCTGCACGATGTACTCGTTGCCGACCCGCACGATCGAATAATCCGACATTCCAATCCCCAGTTGCCCGCCGCCCCGTGGGAGACGTCCGACATACCGGACTCGTTCCGACCCGCAAAATCACGGAGGTCGACCTGTCTCTTATACACATCTGACGCTGCCGACGAAC
>NZ_JADFUD010000077.1:0-35989 GCF_054820065.1 Bradyrhizobium sp. UFLA06-06 | reverse complement strand
ATCCCCAAGTTACGAACTTCCCCGCCGCGCATCGCTTCGGCCACTGCAACCGAAATCGTCGCCTTGTGCACATCCAGTCCCACGAAAATGCTATCGTTCATCAGGCCCGCTCCCCATGCTTGAGGCTCGGCGCCGGACCATCCGGCGCAACCCTCGATAGGAGCTTGCCGCGGGGCGGGCCGCCCGTCACCTCAGAGGGCGAACATAGGGTCTAGCAGGCTGTTGAAGAAGTCGGTAGCGAAGCGTTACGCATCGTGATTCTCTAGGACCAGGATTGAACTGGGGGGCGCGATGCGAGGGAGTGACGAGCGGTCCGGCTCGCTTTTCAGTTATGTGGACCTGGAGGCCCGGGTTCGCGTCGACCATCCGCTACGGGTGATCCGAGACTTGGCGAATGCGGCGCTGGGCGACCTTTCTGGGGAGTTTGGCAAACTCTATACGAATTTCGGTCGCCCCTCGATCGCACCGGAGAAGTTGCTTCGGGCGATGCTCATCCAGGCGTTTTATGGGGTTCGCTCGGAACGGCATCTGATGGAACGGATAGAGTTCGATCTGCTGTTCCGCTGGTTCGTTGGGCTTGGGGTGGACGATGCGGTTTGGGACCATTCGACCTTCTCGAAGAACCGCGACCGGCTGCTCGAAGGCGAGATTGCGGCCAAGTTCCTGAACGCGCTTTTGGCGCAGCCAAAGATCAAGCGTCTGCTATCGAGCGATCACTTCTCGGTGGATGGGACGCTGATTGAAGCCTGGGCTTCGATCAAGAGCTTCCGGAAGAAGGATGGCAGCGACAAAGACGAGGATGGTCCGGGACGCAACGCCGAGCGCAGCTTCCACAAGGAGAAGCGATCCAACGAGACCCATGAGAGCACGACCGATCCTGAGGCGCGGCTCTACAAGAAGGGTGACGGCCAGCCGGCCAAGTTGAGCTATATGGGCCATGCCCTGATGGAGAACCGCAATGGTTTGGCGGTTTTGGGTGGAGTGAGCCAAGCGACAGGCACCGCCGAACGGGAGATTGCGCTTGCCATGATCGACAGGCGGAAGAGCGCGAAGCGGATCACTCTGGGGGCGGATAAGGCCTATGACGTCACGCAGTTCGTGCACGACCTGAGAGATAGATCGGTTACCCCGCATATCGCGATCGACGGACATCTGAGTAAGACCGGCAAGCGGCGCAAGACGGCAATTGACGCGCGTACCACACGCCACAGTGGCTATGACATCAGCCAGCGTTGTCGCAAACGCATCGAAGAAGTCTTCGGCTGGATCAAGAGTTCCGCTGGCTTGGCCAAGGTCAAGCTGCGAGGTCGCGACCGGGTGGATGCCGTCTTTGTCCTGGCACTTGCGGCCTATAATCTGATCCGGCTTCCCAAGCTTCTGGCAGCACCGGCATGAGCATCCGGGGCAGATGGCAGGTCGTCGAGACGCCAGGCTACGACATCGCCTTGGCGGGCGCCTACATCCTGTTCGATGAGGCCGGCGGCGAATTCGCCTTCGATTGCCTCACTGGCTCCATTCATGGAGCCTGCCACGGCGATACCGTCGAGTTCGGTTGGCAAGGAAACGACGAAATGGAGCCAGCCGAGGGTGACGGTTGGGCCGAACTAAAGGATGACGGCTCACTCGAAGGGGAGATCTGCCTCCTCAACGGCGACAACATCCCATTCATCGCGCGCCGTTCAAAGCCTTCTTCAACAGCCTGCTAGGGGGACTTGCCAACTGGGTTGCGCAGCCGTAGCAAGAGAACGCAGGCGTTATTCGCCGTTGTCGAAGCAATGTTGATTTTGGCGGAGCTCAATCGCCCAACAGACTGCTTTTGGTGTGAATGTTTTGCTGCAGCTCGCAGCGCTTTCGTGGTCTGCTGTCTGCTGCACACTCGATCGCACGTAAACGGCTGGGCGACGGGAGCTCAGTTCCTTCCGCACGCTGCGCGGACGTGCCAATGGTTTTGACCAACTAACGATTGATCGCATAAAAGCTTCGCACACGACCAAGATCGTACACACAATTTCGACAAAATCGGACGAAATTTGGTGATTTCGGCCTCGAGTCCTCGCCTATAATCAATCGCTCTTGCTCTCGCCGATCGCCGTTTTTCATTGAGGACGTTTATGAAAACCCAGCTTTCGATTTGTCTAGCCGCAAGGAAGCGGCTTGTACTCGAGTTCCTTTTTGCCTTGAGTGTCGCCATTTTCGTCGGCGGCTTCGCTGAAACTGCAGCAGTCGGTGAGTCGGAGTGTGGCACCAACGATGCCGCGCACATATGCGATGTTGTAAGCGCTGAGGATCTTGTTCGCCTACCCGGATCGGATTACGTACTCGCAAGCAGCTATCACGTAACCGGCGGCCCACCCAGCAAGGGCCTTTACTTAATTCACGCAACCGAGAGGAAGCCAATTGAGGCGACCTGGACAGCCGGGACAGTATCCGGCTCTTTCGATTGCCCCGGCCCGCTCGAACGCGGCAAGCTGTCTTCTCATGGAGTCGCCATCCGAGACACTGGGGCCGGATCGCCGACGGCCTACGTCATCAATCATGTGCGCGAAGGCGTCGAAGTTTTCAATATTGATAGTTCTCAATCGCC
Organism: Bradyrhizobium sp. UFLA06-06; assembly: GCF_054820065.1. Taxonomy (NCBI): domain Bacteria; kingdom Pseudomonadati; phylum Pseudomonadota; class Alphaproteobacteria; order Hyphomicrobiales; family Nitrobacteraceae; genus Bradyrhizobium; species Bradyrhizobium sp. UFLA06-06. The sequence goes on along the minus strand of NZ_JADFUD010000077.1, from coordinate 33,405 downwards.
CCCGATTCTCAAATGGATCGGCTGCATTCTCGCCCCTGACAATATGGATCTCAATTCGGTGGCACCGCTTCCGGACGGCGGGATTGTTGCAAGCGTGTTGTCCGAGAGGGGCGATCCGGATGTGAACAAGAAAATTTTTGCCGGTCAGCCGACAGGCTTTATATTGGAATGGTTGCCGAAAAAGGCGGATGGCACAGGATACCCGGCTCTGAGGCGTCAGCAAATAACGGAGTCGAAGTGTCGAAAGACGGAAAATATATCTATGTCGCTGCTTGGTCTGGCCGCGAAGTGATCAGGTTGAATCGTAAAGGAGGCACGGAAGGCAGAGTGACGCTGCCGGTCGGCTTTTATGTCGACAATCTGCGCTTCGCGGATGACGGGTCGATCATCGCAGCCGGCCAGGCCGCCTCGGTCGAGAAGATATACGGATGCTGGGCTCCGGGAGCTCCGATCGTCTGCGCTGTGGATACAGCCGCTACACGCATCGATCCGAAGACAATGAAAGCAACGCCGCTTTTCACCCTTAAGGGCACTGAAACATTTGGCGCAGGAACCACGACCATTGAATTTGCTGACGAGTACTGGGTCGGAACATTCAGGGGTAGCAGCATCGCCAGGGTTGCAAAGACAGGCTCGGCGAAGTAGGCCTCCAACCGACTCTCTCTTCCGAACGGCGCGGTATCGGTTTGAATATGTGCCGATACACAACGTTCGAACAGCGGTCGATATGTTTGGGCTCTTTGGAGAGAGTCGGGTCTTGCGTCAGTCTACGCTGATGGTACGGCTCACTACGTCAAAGCCGCGCTTGCCAGCGCGGCTTTGACGCCAGTGTTCCCTGTCGGGCCGCATGCGCCGACGGCAGCAATTTGCCGAACGGCATCCGACGCATGACATAGGAGCGGTTTTTCGTACTGAGCCGGTAGGTCGGTTGGACTGACCGCCCTTGACTGAAGGCCGGTCAACGGGCGCTCATAGCTTGGAGATTCTCGAGCATCCACGCATGGATGCGGGCTTCATTGAATCGATCTTGTTGCACTCGCTTCACCAGCAAGATTGAGACACAGGCCAAACTCCACATGATCGATCTCGACGCGGCAAGCTCTGCCACGACTTTGTCAATCCCGGCAACTACTTTGCACGCCAGATCATCCGCTGGACTAAGAAGCGGTGCCGTCCCTCGAGAATCGCAGCACGCTCTCGAGTTTGAGAAGATCGCCTAATGGTTGCCGCGAACGGTGTCACAGCGGCAGCGCGCGTCGATCGTCCACGCCATGATTTTTCACGGGATTGAAACGCGCGTGCAGGCTGTGCTGGATAGCTGGCAGCGCTCGGCGATCCCATCGCCACGCATGCCGAGCCTGCAGGGCGCCGCGAATGCATGCGAGTGCCGGTCGGGTCTTCCGAAAGAAGTGATCAGCCTCCACGCGTGACGGTGTCTGCCGCGTCGCGGCCGGGGGTGCCGTACTTGCCGAGCTCCCACTTCGCGATTGCATTGCGGTGGACCTCGTCCGGGCCGTCAGCGAAGCGCAGAGTGCGTTGGCCGGCATAGCCGTGGGCGAGCGGGAAGTCGTCGCACATGCCGGCGGCGCCGTGGACCTGTATCGCCCAGTCGATCACCTGGCTGGCCATCGTAGGGGCCACGACCTTGATCATCGCGATCTCCGTCTTGGCCATCTTGTTGCCCGCCACGTCCATCATCCACGCCGCCTTCAGCGTGAGCAGGCGCGCCATGTCGATCTTGCAGCGCGCCTCGGCGATGCGCTCCTGCGTCACCGTCTGCTGCGCAAGGCTCTTGCCGAAGGCTACGCGCGAAAGAGCACGCTTGCACATGAGCTCCAGCGCGCGCTCGGCTAGGCCAATCGTGCGCATGCAGTGGTGGATGCGGCCCGGGCCAAGGCGGGCCTGCGCGATCTCAAAGCCGCGGCCTTCGCCCAGCAGGATGTTGCCGGCGGGCACCTTCACGTTCTCGAAGTACATCTCGACGTGTCCGTGCGGGGCGTCATCGTAGCCCATCACGTTCAGCGTGCGCACGATTCGCACGCCGGGCGTATCTGCCGGGACGACGATCATGCTCTGCTGCGAGTGGCGCGGCGCTTGCGGGTCGCTCTTGCCCATGGCGATGAACACGTTGCAGCGCGGGTCGCCCGCGCCGGAGATCCACCATTTGTGGCCGTTCACCAGGTAATGGTCGCCCTGGCGCTCGATGCGCGTGCAGATGTTGGTCGCGTCGGACGATGCCACTTCGGGCTCTGTCATTGCAAACGCGGAACGGACCTCGCCGGCCAGCAGCGGCCTTAGCCACTTGGCCTTGATCTCCTCGGAGCCGTAGCGCGCGAGGATCTCCATGTTGCCGGTGTCGGGCGCCGAGCAATTGAAGACCTCGCTGGCCCATGGCACCCGCCCCATGATCTCGGCCAGCGGCGCGTATTCCGAGTTAGTCAGGCCCGCGCCGCGGTAGCCGGAGGCTTCCGCCGTTTCCTTGGGCAAGAACAGGTTCCATAGGCCCGCATCGCGCGCCCTCGGCTTGAGCTTCTCGATCGTCTCGAGCGCGCTCCAGCGCTTGCCCGCCTTCGTGTTGGCCTCGAGCTCGTCCTTGAAGGCCTTCTCGTTGGGGTAGACGTGGTCGTCCATGAACTTCAGGACCTTGGCCTGCAGTTCCTTGGTCTTGGGGGAGTAGTCGAAATCCATCGTGACCTCCTTGGAAATGATTGGTTCAGGCCTTTTCGGCGAATCGCCAGGCCATCTGGGCGAGGGGCCGCGCGCTGGCGCCCGAAGACGCCGCCTGCGCGCTCGAGGCCGTGCCGGCTTCGACGCGCTTGGCGATGCCTTGCAGGATCGCCGCGAGCCGGAACAGGTTGTAGGCCATGTAGAAATTCCAGTCCGCCTTGAGCGCTTCGGGCGTCGTGAGCTTCGTGCGCTCGCAGTAGCGGCGGATGTAGTCGTCCTCCTGCGGGATTCCGAGCCTGCACAAATTCAGGTCGCCGATGCCGCGAAAGGAGCTGTTCGGGATGTGCCAGGCCATGCAGTGGTAGCTAAAGTCCGCGAGCGGGTGGCCCACCGTGGACAGCTCCCAGTCGAGCACGGCGATCGCCCGCGGCTCGGTGGCATGGAACATCAGGTTGTCCAGGCGGAAGTCGCCGTGGACGATCGAGACCTTGCTTTCATCGCGCGCCGCAGTGGGGATGTGCGTGGGTAGCCATTCGACAAGGCGCTCCATCTCGGAGATCGGCTGCGACATCGGGCCCGCGCCGTCGGCGGACATCTTGTACTGCTTGCTCCAGCGGCCGATCTGGCGCTCGAAGTAGTTGCCGGGCTTGCCGTAATTCGCCAGACCACATTCGGCGAACTTGACCGTGTGCAGCGCCGCGATCACGCGGTTCATCTCGTCGTAGATATCACTGCGTTGCGCAGGCGTGGCGTCGGGCAGCGACTGGTCCCACAGCACGCGGCCCTGCATGTACTCCATGATGTAGAACGCGCGGCCGATGACCGACTCGTCCTCGCACAGGGCGTACATGCGCGGCACGGGGACTTCGGTGCCCGCCAGGCCGCTCATCACCGCGAACTCGCGCTCGATGGCGTGCGCCGATGGCAGCAGCTTGGCCACAGGCCCGGGCTTGGCGCGCACGACGTAGCTGCGCGACGGCGTGTTCAACTTGTACGTGGGATTGGACTGCCCGCCCTTGAACATCTCCACCGTGAGCGGGCCCCGGAAGCCCTCGATGTTGGCGTGCAGCCAGGCCGCGAGCGCCTCGACGTCGAAGCGGTGCTGCTCGGCCACGGGTCGTGTGCCGACGAAGTGGTCGAACTGGCTCATTCGGCGGTCTCCACGATTCGCATCAGCCCTTCGCGGTTGCAGATCACCAGGCCGCCGCACTCGATGCGGATCACTTCCTCGCGCTCCATCTGTCTCAGTTCCTTGTTGATGCGCTGCCGGGAGGACCCTAGCAGCTGCGCGATTTCCACCTACGTCAGCTGCAGGCCGATGCGCGTCTCGTGCCCATCCGTCAACGCAGGCACGCCATAGCCGCACACCAGGTGCTGCAGCCGCTGGGCCAGGCGCGCGCGCAAGGGCAGCGTGTTCAGGTCCTCAATCAGGCCGAACATCTGCCGGAGGCGCAGCTGGGCCTCGTACAGCTCCACTGCGACAGGATTTTTTTGAAGTCCGCGCGCCAGATGCACGGCTGCTCGTAGCGAGCCTTGCCGAAGATCGAAGCCAAACTCGAAGTCGCAACCAGGCGCCCGAAGGCATCGCCAGCGTTGGTGCGCTCGGTCATAGTGCCTTGCCACGGTCTGGAATGTGAGAAAAACACCATCGAGGTTGGTAGCAAACATCTCATGCTATTCCTCTTCCGTGCGCTGGATAAATGCGCGCCCTCCAACATCGCCGATGCCGGCATTCGCGAAGCAGCCGTCCACCCGCCCGAAAGTGTCAAGCGTCGCCTTCATTGCCGCATCTGCGGACGCCCGGTCCGTGACATCGCAGATACGTGTGTCGACCTTGTCAGGCGCCCCCAGGCTGGCGGCAGCACTCTTGTTCTTTTCGGCGTTGCGGGTCCAGATCGAGACATTGCAGCATTGGGCCGCAAGCACCTGCGAGATGCCGAGGCCAATACCGCTTTTGCCGCTCGTGATCACTGCCACGCGGCCCGTGAGATCAAAAATATTCATGAGCCCTTCCCCCTGGGAACACTGTGGGACCAAGTGAAGCGGGCTAGCCGTGGCCAGCAGCCAACTTCAATCGCGCGATTCGTTCATCACGCAGCTTGGTCCGGCGCACCTTCCCCGCGTCGTCGCGAAGAGGCTCATCGACGAACTCAAAAGTTCGCGGGCGTTTGTAGCCCACCAGCCGGTCCTCGAGGTGCACTAGCAATGCCTCCGCAGTCAGCCCCGAGCGAGCCTGGACGATGGCGTGAACGGTTGATCCCATGTCCTCGTCGGGAATGCCGATCACAGCGCTCGACAGCACAAGCGGATGCTCGTCGATGGCGGCCTCAACCTCAGCGGGATATACGTTAGCGCCGCCGACGAGAATCATATCGACACGTCGGTCGACGAGATAGAGGTAGCCATCCGCATCAAAGTAGCCAATATCGCCTAGGGTTTCCCAGCCGCCCGGGAGGGCGGAAACCATCGCACCCCGTATGGTGTAAGACGCTGGGGAGCCTACTGGGCGCCGCATGTAGATTTCGCCGACTTCGCCCGGAGGCAGTGCCTTACTGTCAGGGTCCACGGCAATCATTTCTCCGCCGAGCACACGTCCGACAGAGCCTCGGTGCTCGAGCCAATCGCTTCCGGTGATTTTGGTCCAAACCTCGGTCTCGGTACCGCCATAGCACTCCAGAATCACCTCAGGCCCCAACCAGCGAATGAAAGCCTCCTTGAGCCACGGCGGGCATGGTGCAGCCAAGTGCCAGAGGGTGCTCAGTGACGAGACATCGTATCGGTCGCGCACCTCTTTCGGCAGCCGCCAAATCCGGTTCATCATGGTGGGAACGAGATAGATCCACGTTGCCCTCCGCTGTTCTATCTCGGCGAGTACGAGCTCGGCGTCGAAGCGCGGCATCAGCACGAGGTGGGCATGCTTGATGAGCGCTTCCAGGGCACACAGAAAAGGCCCCCCGTGATAGAGGGGGCCTGGTATCAGCATCGTGTCGCCGGCTCGCACGCGCCACTTGCCTTCGTCAGCGGGCACCGCCAAGGTCAAGCTGGGCGAGTTCGAGAGAATAAGCTTCGGCCTACCGGTAGAGCCGCCCGAGGTCATAGCTTTGACACATGGAGACACGCGCGACTTCAGCGGCCGCTCATCAGCGCACAGCGCAAGGAGATCGTCGACAGTAACTCGTCGCCGACCCACGTCTATGCCCGGCAAGGCGATCACCACCGCTGGGTCGGCCACGTCGACGATGGCCCGAAACTCGATGTTTGTTAGCCGGAAGGACACTGGTTGCGGCGTCGCGCCCAGTTTCCACACGCCCCAGCAGGCCTCAATGAACTCAACCCCGTTTGGCAGCCCGATGGTCACAAGGTCGCCAACCTTAACGCCGAGCCCCTCAAGCGCCCGCGCGATGCGGTTGGCCTGCGCCTCCAACTGCCCGCAGGTGAGAGTTATCCGGCCGCAACTGACCGCTGGCATGTCCGGCGTCGTTTGGGCGCGGCGAAACAACATCTCGCCCAACGGAATCAAATCTTCAGTCATTATTCGGTTCCAGTGCAAACTTTGTCTTGCCGCTACTTACCTGGACCCAGCCGTTTGAAGCCCATGCAGACCTAAATGTAGTGAGCGTTCAGATGTTGGTTGATGCATTTAGGCGCACGGCGACGCCGAAACTCCACTTTTGCTTGACGGCTTGCGAAGAATTTCTGCGTCCGAGCGCCATGCCATTAGTTGGGTACTTTCTCAGCCGACCTTCCGAGTCCACTTGGTCACGAACGGCATGCGCTGTGCGATACGCCGGCGCTGCGCCGTCTCCTGCTAGCGAGTGGAACGGCATCAAGGGCGGCTCCCGCTAAGTTGCCGCGGGTGGTCCTCACCCTCTAATTCCTACAGTGTTGGAGCAATATGCAGCAGCATTGGATGCGGCGTGTCGGCCGTGCGACGCATCGCCATACAGGGTTGCGGGCCTAGCGCCAGCGCCTTGGGGAAATAACGCGGTTAAGGGCGAGCCCAATTGCGCAGAGCTGCCAGCATCAGGGTGAGCGGCTTGTTGCAAGATCAAGCACAGTGTCTTTAGCTGGTGCCCTCAACTCTGCGGAAAACTGCGACGCTCACGTCACATTTGCAGCGTTCCGGCTTTAACCATCGGACATAATGTCGTGCGTTTCCGAGAAACAGAGCAGGTCTTGCGATATTAATTGTTGATGGGCTCCGAGCTATGAAAATTCGTATTCGTCATCCCCGACTGTGGATCACCTCCGCATCAGGACTCCCTTCGACCAAGCAGCGCGTAGTGGGCGGGAGCCACAAAGCATCGCTCGCGCTTAGTAATGTGATTGCGCTCTCCGGCATCACGTTTGCTGTCGAGGCGTTGGACTGCTCGCACGGGCTGCGCTTTTCCCGATCCAGCGTAACGGGCGTCGAATCAATCTTGTCCTCGCGCGATCAGGCCGACGACATCGTGGTATCGAACATCCGTGGCGTTCCAGGCGATAACGTGACGGGAGGCACCATAGCGCTGCCCAGCGCTTCCAAAGTGAGATCGCGGCAATGGATGCGCACGCTATGAGCGACCTTGAGATTTTTCGCCGAGAAACGCGTACATGGCTTGAAGCGAACTGCCCCCATGAGCTGCGCCAGCCGATTCGCTCCGAGGAGGATGCCGTTTCGGGCGGGCGTCGGGCTGTCTATAGTGATCCGGCTCAAAAGGTCTGGTTGGACCGCATGGCCGCGAAGGGCTGGACGGCCCCGGACTGGCCTAGACCATATGGTGGCGGCGGACTGTCGCCGGCGGAAACAAGGGTCCTCCAGAACGAGATGAGCCGCGCCGGTTGCCGCATTCCGTTAAGTTCGTTGGGCCTATATACACTGGGTCCGACGCTGCTCAAGTACGGTAACGAGGAGCAGAAGCGTGAACACCTGCCGAAGATGGCCCGCGGTGAGATCCTCTGGTGCCAAGGCTTTTCCGAACCGGGTGCCGGGTCCGACCTCGCCTCCTTAGCCACTCGGGCGGAGGACAGGGGCGACCACTTCCTCGTGAACGGCCAAAAGATTTGGACTAGCGACGCAGATAAGGCCGATTGGATCTTCTGCTTGGTGCGAACCGACAGCTCAAGCAAGCATGGTGGTGTCTCGCTCTTGCTGATCGACATGGAAACGCCCGGGGTCTCCACCAAGCCGATCAGGCTGATTTCCGGCTACTCCCCGTTCTGTGAGACATTTTTCGATGACGTCAGGGTGCCGAAGCAGAACCTGGTAGGTGAGTTAAACAAAGGCTGGGAAATCGCAAAGTTCTTGCTCAGTCACGAACGCAAAGGCATTTCTGGCGCTGGCTTGGGGAGCAGTCAGTTCTCGCTCGGCGAAATCGCCAAGCGCGCCCTCGGAGCCGAACTAGATGGCCGAGTAGACGATCCGGTCTTGCGGGCGCGCATCGCGCTTTTCGAAGTTCGTGCCTTAGCGTTCAAAGCCCTGTCAGAACGCTACATGGACGAATTGAAGCATGAGCGGGCGCACCCCGCCCAGTCTTCGGTGATCAAATATTTCGGCGCTGAGCTAGAGAAGCAGCGGCACGAGCTGCTGATGGACGCTGAAGGTTCCGAGGCGCTGGAGTGGGAGAGTCACCGGTCTCGCTGTGGATCCAACGCTCGCGCCTGGCTCCGCACCAAAGCCTATTCCATCGAAGGCGGCACCTCCGAGGTGCAGCTAAACATCATCGCTAAGCGCATTCTCCTGCTCCCTGAGATCTGACGCCATGCCCCTGTTTCACACTGAAGACCAGGTGAACCTCTCCGACACAGTGAGACGCTTTCTTGCCGAACAGGCGCCGGTAAGCCACATGCGTGCGCTACGCGATGCAGATGACAAGAAGGGCTTTTCGATCGAACTTTGGAAGCGCTTTTCCGAGCTCGGCCTGAACGGTGTCCTCGTGGACGAGGCGCATGGTGGCCTAGGACTCGGTCACGTGGAGGCCGGTGTCGTGCTTGAGGAGATCGGGCGCAATCTCACGCCCTCGCCGTTCCTTACGACAGCGATTGGCACGGTCACCGCGCTAGTGGAGGGCTCGGCGGAGCAGCGTCAATCGTGGCTGCCACGCATCGTAGCCGGCGAGGCGGTAGGCGCGCTTGGTATCGACGAAACCGCCCACCACAGGCCCGAGCGAATTGCGCTGCGGGCCGCGCGGGTCGGGAATGGATACCGTCTGGCCGGCGAGAAGCGCTTTGTGAGTTACGGGCACGTGGCCGACTTCTTGATCGTCGCGGCCCGGACTGCCGGTTCCGAGAACGAGCCGCTGGGTATCACGCTTTTCCTCGTTGAAAGCAGGGCTACAAATCTCAGGCCCGAAGCTGAGCGTCTAATAGACGCCAGCGTCGCCACGCGTCTGAAGTTCGACTGCGTGGACGTTTCTGCGGATGCGGTGATTGGCCAGGTAGACCATGGTCTCGATCGACTGACGAAGATGCTTGCTGCCATGCGCGCGGGCGCCGCCGCCGAAATGATTGGCGTGGCGTCCGCTGCGCTCGACATGACCATTAGTTACCTTAATCAGCGTAAACAGTTCGGGCGGCTGATCGGCTCGTTCCAGGTGCTGCAGCACCGCGCCGCCCATCTGTACGCAGAAATGGAAGTGGCCCGAGCCGCCGTGATCAAAGCCCAACAGCTGCTTGATGCGCACGACGGCGCTGCCGAAGCAGCAGTGATGGGAGCCAAGGCTATGACCGGCATGGCTACTGCACTCGCCGTACAGGAAGGCATTCAGATGCACGGCGGGATCGGTATGACCGATGAGTATGTCATTGGCGACTATTTGAAGAGACAAAGAGTGCTGACCGAAATGTTCGGCAACGTCGACTACCTTGCGAACCGTTTAGCGCAGCTAGCGGGATACTAGTCTTACTGAGAATGTCGCGGGCCTATTTGAGGGTCAATCAGCTACCCGGAGGACTCGGGTGAGAGGATTTTGAAATGGGTAGCCGAAGCAAGGATGGAAGTGAAGCGCGATTTGCGGCTTATGTGGACGGATTGGTAAGCGTCATCGGACATGCGGATCGGGCGAAGCCGCTACGCGACTACTGTGTTGGCCCGATGCTGCCTGGTGAGCGCAAGAGCGTAGAGCCGATGGCGGCGATCACGTCGCCGGAGCGCACAGCAGCCCAGCATCAATCGCTGCTTCAATTCGTGGGCACGGGCGGATGGCAACGTAAATGGCGCGACGATCTCGATCCGACATCCTTGCGGCATGTCAGGCGCTCGAATGGTCGGCCATAAGGCGCGGCGCCCGCTATGTGATCGTGAAAATGTGTGTTGGGGGCGGAATGGGGGAACCGTGAGGCAAATCATAGGGTACGGTCACCGCAGGGACATCGCTGCGTGTCACGTGCACCTGTCATAACGCGTCCCTATCGCTTTCCAAGGAGAGAACCATGCATGCCTGGCTGTGTGAGAACCTCACTGGCGTCGACGCCCTGCAATGGAAAGAGCTGCCCACGCCCCAGCCGAAGGCGGGCGAAACCCTCATCGAGATCAAGGCGGCGAGCCTGAACTTTCCCGACCTGCTGATCGTCCAGAACAAGTACCAACACAAGCCACCGCTGCCTTTCGTTCCCGGCAGCGAATACGCCGGCACGGTGGTGGCCGTCGGCGAAGGCGTCACGCACATCAAGCCGGGGCAGGAAGTCGCGTGTCTTTCCGGCACCGGCGGATTCGCCACGCACACGACCGCGCCGGCTGCGCTGTGCATGCCGCTGCCTCCGGGCATGACGCACGTCGACGCGGCGGCGTTCATCATGACCTATGCCACATCGTACCATGCGCTGCTCGATCGCGGGCAGCTGAAAGCCGGCGAGACGGTGCTCGTGCTCGGCGCGGCAGGCGGCGTGGGCACGGCCGCAATCCAGATCGGTAAGGTTGCGGGTGCGCGCGTGGTCGCCGCCGCCTCGACCGACGAGAAGTGCGAGCTGTGCAAGCAGCAAGGCGCGGACAACGCGATCAGCTACTCGCAAGGCAACCTGCGCGACGCGATCAAGGCGGCGACCGAAGGTAAGGGCCCCGACGTGATCTACGACCCCGTAGGCGGCGAATTGGCTGAGCCGGCGTTCCGTTCGATCGCGTGGCGCGGGCGCTATCTCGTGATCGGCTTCGCGGCCGGCCCCATCCCTTCGCTGCCGCTCAACCTGCCGCTGCTCAAGGGCGCGTCCATCGTCGGCGTGTTCTGGGGCGCCTTCGCGGGCAAGGAGCCCATGGCCAACCAGGCCATGATGGCCGAACTCGGTCGCTGGTACGTCGAAGGCAAGATCAAGCCGGTGATCGACCGGACGATGCCGATGGCTGAGCTCAAGGCCGCGTACGCGCACATGGGTTCGCGCGGCGTGAAGGGCAAGCTGGTCATGGTGAACTGACCACGCCGCCCGATCAGCTACATGTCGCGCCTGCAAATCCACAAGCTGCCTTTGTCGGCTCGCTGGGAGAGAGGGGCAACGCCGACGACGTGCTGGAACGTCACCTGCAGTTCGGCAGCGAAAGCCTGTCCGAGTTCATCCTCGGCAAATCGATCTGCCGCGAGGTGAGCCTGGACTGGGGCTACTAAAGCGGGATGAGGTTAGGTTGAATCGATTTGGGATTCCCAAATCAGTGTATTTCTGATTCACCATGCTGGCTGGATAGGAGGCCAGCATGGATGGGCAAGCCTTACTCGCTGGATCTCCGTAAGCGTGTGGTGTCCGCGATCGAGGGCGGGATGTCGCGCAATCGGGCCGCCAAGCAGTTTGGAGTGGCGATCGGCTGGATGCAGCGGGTCGAGGAGACCGGCAGCGTTGAGCCTGGCCAGATGGGCGGTCACAAGCCGAAGGCGGTTTCGGGAGACCACGCAGTCTGGCTGTCGCAGCGGATCAGGGACGGCGATTTCACCATACGCGGTCTCGTTGCCGAGTTCGCCCGTCGCGGCCTGAAGGTCGATTACCACTCGGTGTGGGACTTCGTCCATGCCGAGAAGCTCAGCTTCAAAAAAAAGCGTGGCGGCTGGCGAACGCGATCGACCCGAGGTCGCGAGGCGACGAGCCCAGTGGACAAAGTATCAAGATCGCGTCGAAGCTGAGCGGCTGGTCTTCATCGACGAGAGTGTGCTGCAGAGCAGCGGAAGGAGTTCAACATGAACTAAAACCGATTGTGAAGCTGCGGGAAAAAAGATGGGGGGCTGGCCCCCCGAGATCGGCTTTCAGGAGCGGGTCTCAAACCAGTCCGAGCGGCTGCGGTAAAGAGCCGTGGTGGTGAGCGTGGGATCAAAAGTTCGGATCAAACCGAGCAGGTGAGTGTCCGAAAGACGAACGAAAGTGAACCCTTCGAGGACGCGTCGTTATGAATCCAAGCGTCGTCAAAACCAGGATCGTCTCGTCATCCTGGGACAAGTCCGCCAGATGACCGGGCGGACGACGACCGGCGTAGAGGGGGCGTGAGTCGGACACAGGCTTTCGCGTGGAACTGCAGGAACCAGGTTCTTGATGCCAAGGGAGAAGCGCAAGCGGCGACAACCGTGAGGCGAGAGTACCGATGCAAGAGACTGGGGCGGACCGATCCGTAGGAGCGTTGAGGGCCCTGTAATGGGGTCGGAGCAAAGGGATCGGGTCAGGTAGTCGTACTCTTGAACCAACTGGAAACAGGATGACTTCGAACGGTGCGACAAACAAGCCGTTCTCGATCGAGAAGCGGCGAGTGTACGAAGCGTACAAGGCGGTCAAATCCAATCGCGGAGCGGCCGGAGTGGACGGACAGACCTTGGAGATGTTCGAGACAGATCTTGCAGGGAATCTCTACAAGATTTGGAATCGGATGTCGTCAGGGACCTACTTTCCACCTCCGGTGCGCGCCGTCTCCATTCCAAAGAAGGCGGGCGGCGAAAGGATTTTAGGTGTGCCCACTATCAGCGATCGGATCGCGCAGATGGTGGTCAAACAGATGATTGAGCCGGAGCTGGAATCCATCTTCCTGCCGGACTCTTACGGATACAGGCCGGGAAAATCGGCCTTGGATGCCGTGGGCGTCACGCGTCAGCGGTGCTGGAAATATGATTGGGTCCTGGAGTTCGACATCAAAGGACTGTTTGACAATCTTCCGCATGATCTTCTGCGGAAGGCGGTCCGGAGACACGTGCAATGCAAATGGGCACTGCTCTACATCGAAAGGTGGCTGACAGCGCCAACTGAACAGGACGGGAAGCTTGTTGAGCGAACTCGCGGAACCCCGCAGGGGCGTGATCAGCCCAATACTGGCCAACCTGTTCCTGCATTATACGTTCGATCTCTGGATGGCGCGGACACATCCCGACCTCCCTTGGTGTCGGTACGCTGACGACGGACTGGTGCACTGCCGGACGGAGCAAGAAGCAGAAGCCATCAGGGCGGAGCTTCAAGCGAGGCTGGAGGTGGTGTGCGGACTTCAGATGCACCCGACAAAGACGCAGATCGTCTATTGCAAGGACAACAGGCGTCGGCGAACGTATCCGAGGGTTAAGTTTGACTTTCTCGGATATCAGTTCAGGCCGCGGCAGGTGGCAACGTCACAGCGGAAGGAATTCTTTTGTGGATACACCCCGGCGGTCAGTCCGACAGCTTTGAAGGCCATGCGAGCAACGATCCGAAGCTTGCACATTCCCCGGCAAACGCCGGGGACGCTGGCTGAGATTGCCCAACAGATCAATCCGCTCCTCCGGGGGTGGATAGGTTATTACGGTCGGTTCAGCCGTTCAGCGCTGTTCTCTCTGGTCGACTACGTCAATCAGAAGCTGAAGGCGTGGATCATGCGAAAGTACAAGCACTTCCGGCTCCACAAAACCGGTGCTTCGCTGTTCTTGCGAAAGCTGGCTCGGAATAATGCGGAGCTGTTCGTGCACTGGCAGTTCTTCGGAACGACCACGTTCACCTGACGGGAGTGAACCGAGAGGTTCACGCACCGTTCTGCGAGAGGCCGGGGGTGAAAATCCCCCGGCCTACTCACCCCTGGACCAGGACCGATATGGCGCCCTTGCGGGGATGGGCGCCGCGCGGACACAGACTTCACGCCAAGGTTCCCCACGGCCGCTGGAAGACCATGACCTTCCTGGCGGCCCTGCGCCATGACCGGATTGATGCGCCATGGTTCATCGAAGGGCCGATCGATGGCGTGAGCTTTCGCACCTATGTCGAGAAGGTTCTGCTGCCCGTCCTTCGACCCGGCGATATCGTCATCTTGGACAACCTCGGCAGCCACAGGAGCAAGGTAGTTCGCCAGCTCATCCGCTCGGTCGGCGCCAAGCTCTTCTTCCTGCCAAAATACTCGCCCGATCTGAACCCGATTGAACAGGTCTTTGCCAAGCTCAAACACCTGCTCCGCAAAGCTGCCGCGCGAACCGTCGACGCGGTCTGCGCCGCAATCGGCCACGCACTCGATGCCTTCACATCCGAGGAATGCGCCAACTACCTCAAAAATTCAGGCTATCGAACTTAATGCCATCAGGCTTTAGCGCGCACACGGCGCTTTCCATCTTCGCCCCCATGAAAGGAACCGTCATGCAAGCAAGAACCCTGTGCCTGGCGCACCTGGCAACCCGGCGTGTCCGCCATCGCATTCGGGCTCATCTCCGCCACTGTGCACGCGCAAGTGCCGAAGAAGGTGATCAATGCGCAGACGATCAGCACCTATCCTCCCTGGTTCTTCAAGGATCCCGCAACCAACAGGGTCACGGGGTTCGACATCGAGACCCTCAATGCCACCCCGCGAAGGCAGGCCGCGAGATGAACTGGATCGAGACCAGCTTCCCCAGCTGATCAGTTTCGCGGCGCTCAAGACTGGCCAGAGCGATATGACGGGTTCGGGCCATGATCGATTCGGCCGAACGGCGGCAAACCCTGAATATCGCCAGCTGCGTTTCGGCTATGCGTAATAGCGATGTGTCCCTCAATGGGCAGCTTAACGTGGCCGCGAGAATTGTCCCAGCCAGTGTTGAACGTAGGTAGGTCTATGCTATCGTCCCAGACGCTTGGAGCAGTCTGCTTCGTTCGCCAAGACCGTTGCGACCTACTCTGAGATCCTACAACATGACGCTACGCTCGATTCAAGCTCTCTGAGCGGGCCACGAGAATATCTCGTAGCGTGCGACTCCGATAACGAGCTAGGACAAGAAGCTGAAAATGCACCGTTATCAACACAGCGGCTGGCGCGAGGAGAGCCCCGACGTCCACTGGCGCTGAAACTCTCATTTCGTTATCTAGCATTATGACCCTAACGCCGCATGGGTAACTTTTCGAGGATTTAGGCCGCGGACTTTGTCAAGACGAAGCGTTTGAGATCGGGATTGTGGTTCTTCAGGAATTCCATGATGGAGCTATTGCGCTACTTGGAGTTCCCATGTCGTCTGAGTCCGCGGTCGGTCTTGCCGTGCCGTCGACCTGTGGCGTCGCTTAGTCATGACAAATGCAAGTTTGCGCGCGTGAAGGCAGATCATGCCGGGCAGTTCGCCGATGATCCCAGATGGGATAGGCAGGACGAAGCGACCAATGCCCCCAGCTAGATCTGAATCGTCCCAATAGGCAGTGAGCCACATGCCCAGAAATCTGGAATGGCCGCGATGCTATGTCCGGTTTGCGACATCGGCGTCATTAGCCGGACATGGAGGGTACGACAAAGATGGAGGCTTAAGATGATGCCTCTCGTGCTGACCTCGAACGTCTGCTTGAGGGATGTTGGCCCTTATCGCGTTTCACCACCGAGGTGCTCGGTATTGCTGCCCAATTGGCCGTGATGCAATTTGTTGTACGCGATGCCATAGTGCGGTGCTTGTCGAAGACGTTCCTTACCGGCGATTTGCAAGCGTTACAGCTTCTGGGAGATAACGTGGCGACGTCGACGCGCGGCCGACCAAGCTGAGGTGGGCGCTTTCAGCTC
Source organism: Bradyrhizobium sp. UFLA06-06 (assembly GCF_054820065.1). Lineage (NCBI taxonomy): Bacteria > Pseudomonadati > Pseudomonadota > Alphaproteobacteria > Hyphomicrobiales > Nitrobacteraceae > Bradyrhizobium > Bradyrhizobium sp. UFLA06-06. Next base: position 17,837 of record NZ_JADFUD010000077.1, on the reverse strand, counting down.
GGAACGTTAATGTCTTGCGCGCATGGGTCCTGAGTGTCGGCAGCCGCCGGAGCACCAGGCGCTCAACCTCAGTCAGGATACGAGACAGGAGCACGCGTGATCTCGCCCGTTACTCATGCTCGTGGAGCCGCCTCGATCGAAGCCGGGCCGTCTATGCGCGGATCACGGGTGTTGCGCTGGTACGGCGAGGAGTCAGCGGGCTGTTTGCGTCTCGACTGCGCTTGTCGTATCCACCGCAACAAAGCGTGACATTTTAGAACACGCGCTGTCCCTGCCAGGACGAGCTATTTCCTTTAGAAATGCACGTGCTTCACGCCCGGCGTTCGCGATTGGCACGGTGCTTGCTGGGATCTCCCGGAAGGCGAGGCCTGCCCATGAAAGTCAGCGCCATCCTGCCTCCGGCGAAGAAGCCGCAATTTGGAGAGTACCACCATGAGTAAAACGGGTTTGGACGATGATGTCATTCCGCGTGCCAACGTTGTCAAACGCGCGGCGCGCATCGGCGCTGAAATCAGGAACATCAAGCTATCGGGCGATTTGCCGGACCAGACAATCGCCGCGATCAACAGTGTGCTGCTCGAGCACAAAGTCATCTTCTTCCGCGACCAGGGTCATCTCGACGATGCTGAGCAGGAGCGCTTTGCTCTTCGTTTTGGAAAGCTTGCGCCGCCCACAATGAGTCTCAATAGTGGAACGCCGTCGATCCTCGAACTTGATTCCGCCCGCGCCGGTAGCCGGGCCGACGCGTGGCACATCGATCAGAGCTACCTTGATGCCTATCCCAAGATTTCAGTGCTGCGAGGTGTTGTAATCCCAAAGTTCGGCGGCGATACGGTCTGGTCAAACACCGAGGCCGCTTATCTCGATCTGCCGCCACCGCTGCAACGGCTTGCCGACGAGCTCTGGGCCGTTCACAGCAACGCCTATGACTACGCCGTAGAGCCTCGCGTCAGGGAGGTGGACAAGAAGCATTATGACGAGGTCTTCACCAGAACGATCTTTGAGACTGAGCATCCCGTGGTGCGCGTCCACCCCGAGACCGGCGAGCGGACGCTAGTGCTCGGCGTTTTTGTGCGGCGTTTTGTTGGCATCCCCAAATATGACGGCCAGCAGCTGTTCGATCTATTCCAATCTCGTGTCACCGCGCCCGAAAATACCGTGCGTTGGAACTGGAAGGAGGCCGATGTCGCGATCTGGGACAACCGCGCCACGCAGCATTATGCGGTCAATGATTACGGCGACCAGCATCGCGTCGTGCGTCGCGCCACCATCGATGGCGACGTACCCGTCAGCGTTGACGGGCGGAGCAGTGTAACGCGCCTCAAGGCCACCAAGCAGCCGCCCGCGAAGGTCGCCTAGCCCGTTCGCAAATTTCACGTAGATCCGGTCGATGCAGACTCTGCTCTTATCCGCGGGTGCTGCTCGAAGTATCCGCAGGTCAGAACGGCCCGCGGGGGCGTCGCGACTGTCATGGGGTTTCGTCCTCGCGGCTAGTCTCGTCCGCTAGGTCATAGCCGAGCCGCCCTTGGGACAGACTGAAATTCGTTAACAGAGAGGAGGGGCCGTGCAGATCGCATTTCCGGAGCTGGCCGAGGATCTCGACTTATCTCGCCCCGCTCAATTGAAGTGAGTCGATCGGCGGGGCGCAAGACATCCAGAACGTCATCAACGGTGACGTCGACATCGGCGGCCCCTTCTACGGTGCGAGTATCAAACTGATCGCGGCAAAAGGTGTTGATCAAGCCGGTTGTCGGCTATTGCGAGGCCGATGCCGAAACTTTAGCGGCTACGATGTGAAAGAAGGCAGCCCGATCCGTCCGCGCGCGGCCTGATCAGCAGGAAGGTCGCGGTCAATACCCTCGGGCGCATTTTTAATTCGTGCTCCCGATTATCTGGGGCGAACCACCCGAGGTCATTACCTTCAACGCGGAGCCACGCGCGACTCCAGCGGCCCGTCATCGTCGGATAGCGCGAGGAGGTCCTCAACGGTGACCCGCCGCCGGTCGGCCTCCATGCCCGGCAAGGCGATGACCACTGGTGGGGCGGCCAAGTCGACTATGGCCCGCAACTCGACGTTCGTTAATCGGAAGGAGACCGGTTGCGGCGTCGCGCCCAGCTTCCAGACGCCCCAGCACGCCTCAATGAGCTTGCCTCCGTTTGGCAGCCCGATGGTGACAAGGTCGCCGATATGACCCCCAGTCCCTCCAGCGCCCGCGCGATGCGGTTGGCTCGCGCCTCCAACTGCCCGCAGGAGAGGGTGATCTCGGCGCAACTGACGGCTGGGTATCGGGCGCCATCTGGGTGCGGCGGAAAAAGCTTCTCGCCCCAAGGGGATCAGATCTTCAGCCATTTTCCGTTTTGCAAGTATCTTGTTCGTCACACCCAGGCCGGAGCACGCTCGCATTGCACCGGCTCCGCCACCGGCCGATGGCCATGCGACCGCTTGGCATCCACATCTCAGGAGGCCCTCATTTTGCAGGATTTTTGCAGTCGCGGCCTGATCTTCGCGGTCTTTAGGCGTCGACCCGCTTTACTTTGCAGTTGGCGGCGACAATCACTGCAAGCTGCCACGAGCGCTGGCGTCGATCCGTGATCGGCTATTATTGCATGTTATCTACGATCGGCCGAGGATGGGAGAGTAAGTCCTATGGTTGGTGGAGTGGGAGTGCAGCGGGACGACCGCGGCAAGAGCGCGCAGGCCCGTAGTGACTGGGAGCGCGCCGAGGCCGAAGCGCTCTATGGCCTGCCATTTGCCGACCTGATGTTTCAGGCGCAGAGTGTTCATCGCGCGAACTTCGATCCAAACCACATCGAGACCGCAAGCCTGCTCAGCATCAAGACGGGCGGCTGTCCAGAAGACTGCGGGTACTGCTCGCAAAGCGCGCATTACGACACCGGCTTGAAAGCCACCCGCCTGATGGATCGCGCCGATGTGGTCGCCGCTGCGCAACGCGCCAAGGATGCTGGCGCGAGCCGTTTTTGCATGGCCGCGGCTTGGCGCGGTCCAAAGGACCGCGACCTTGATCAGGTCTGCGACATGATCCGCGCGGTTAAAGCTCTTGGCATGGAAACCTGCGTCACGCTTGGCATGTTGACGCCAAAGCAGGCCGCGCGACTCTCAGATGCTGGGCTCGACTTCTACAATCACAACATCGACACCTCGCCGGAGTTCTACGGCAAGATCATCACCACCCGCACCTTGCAGGATCGCATCGACACACTTGCACATGTGCGCGAGGCCGGCATCAAGGTCTGCTGCGGCGGCATTATCGGTATGGGCGAGCGCGCCGAGGATCGCCTCGCCATGCTGGTGCTGCTCGCCAATCTTCCCAGCCATCCGGAAAGCGTACCGATCAACCTGTGGAACGAAGTCAAGGGCGTGCCAGTAATTGAGACTGCGGAGTGTCCCGATCCGATCGCTCTGGTGCGTCTAGTAGCGACCGCTCGGATCATGATGCCGAAGACCGTGGTGCGGTTGTCTGCGGGACGGCAGTACATGACCGATGAACTGCAAGCGCTGTGCATTTTGGCCGGCGCGAATTCGCTCTTCATTGGCGATGTGCTATTGACAACCAAGAATCCGGAGCGCCAACGCGACGCACACTTGCTGCACCGGCTAGGTATCACCTCAGGGCTTGCATAACGAAATACCTCAAACAAGGACGCCGCGGACCCTCAGCTCGGCTAAAAAATGCAAATCACGCTGATGAAAGGCTGTGTCAATAGCGCTTCCGTGACTGACGCCGATCTGAACTTCGATCTCGATCGATCGTATACTGCTGGAGGCAACAGTCCTCCTACTCAAGGAGCGCGTCGCACTCTGCATTATGGAGACTGGAGCCCACTTTGCCACCTACGTGATCGAGGCGCTTCCGGGATTCGGCTCAACAAGCCTGAACAGTGCGACTGCGCGACTCGCCATGACTGGCGACAAACTTATTGCATATGCCTCATTCGAAGAGGAAGACGCCCTTCAGTTCGCGCGTCGTACTTGTCGACCGGGACTATCGAATATTGCGGGGTTGAACTCCTGCAGGCCGAAGCTGACGCTTGCAGCCAATGAAGCTTTGCGCGATTGGGGGCGGTTCCGGGAGTAACAAATGAAACCAAGCCATGCGGCCAAAGGCGGCGACTATGTCGCAGCTTTGCATGCTCTGAAAGAAGCTTACCGACTGCGCGGCCTCAAGCCGCGAGCGGGGATCGATTTTGTATCGAACGATTATCTGGCGCTTGCGACCGCGCCCCGTATGAAGAATGCTATCTCAGCTGCGCTAGAGGCAGGCACCCCCATCGGAGCCGGCGGGTCGCGGCTTCTGCGCGGCAATTGCGAGGAGCACGAAAAGCTCGAAGCAGAAGCGGCTCAGTTCTTCGGAGCGGAGACGGCCCTCTTCTTTGGCGGCGGTTACGTTGCAAATTTCGCCGTCCTAACAACCCTGCCGCAGCGGAGTGATTTGCTTGTGCTCGGTTCCCTCGTGCACGCTAGTATTCACGAGGGCGCGCGAGCCGGCCGAGCCGACTTTCGGATCAGCGAGCATAATGATCCGCAGTCGGTCGAAAACACGGTTCGTGAATGGCGGGCGAACGGTGGCGTCGGGCGCGTCTGGATCGTCATCGAAAGTCTCTACAGCATGGATGGCGATTTCGCGCCTCTGAAGGATCTGGTGACAATCGCCGACCGGTACGACGCGTTCCTCATGATTGACAAGGCTCATGCCACAGGCGTTTACGGCGAACACGGACGAGGACTCACTGCGCCCTACGAGAGGCGCGAGAATGTCCTAGTGGTTCACACCTGTGGCAAGGCCCTAGGCGCTGCTGGCGCACTCGTTGCGACCACACGAGTGCTGCGCGACTTCCTGGTAAATCGCTGCCGTCCATTCATCTTCGCCACTGCGCCGTCACCATTGATGGCCATCGCCGTGCGGGAGGCACTCTTGATTCTACAAGAGGAACCTGTGCGGCAGCAGCGTCTGGCCAACCTGGTCGCGTTTACGCATCAGGAGATCCGCGCGCGCGGTCTTCGGAGTCCTTCGGACTCGCAGATCGTTCCCTACATCGTTGGAGACAATGCCCGAGCAATGGGCCTGGCCTCTGCGTTGCAGGCTCGCGGCTTCGATATCCGCGGGATCCGACCGCCAACCGTGCCAGCGGGCACGGCCCGCCTGCGGATTTCAGTCACACTCAATGTCGGGGAAGACGACGTCCGATCAATGCTAGATGCGCTCAAAGAGGAGACAAGGGGCTGGTCTCAGTGAATCAGCGCATCGTGGTGACGGGCACTGATACCGGAATTGGAAAAACGGTCTTTTCCGCTGGCCTCGCCAATCTCCTCGGCGCGAATTATTGGAAACCGGTTCAGGCTGGCTTCGACGGAAAGACAGATACCCAGCTTGTCGCACGGCTGGGACTTCTCTCGCCCGATCAGATCGTGCCGGAGCTCTATCGTCTTAGAAAATCTGCCTCGCCCCATCTATCCGCGGAACTCGACGGAGTTCGGATCGACACAGAATCGCTCCATGTCCCGAATACTGGGAAACAGCCGCCCGTGATCGAAGGCGCAGGTGGGCTGGATGGTCCCGCTGACGCGGAATGCTCTTTACATTGACATCTTCGAGCGATGGCGGCTTCCGATCGTGCTTTGTGCGAGCACAGCACTCGGTACAATCAATCGCTCGCTACTTTCGATAGAGGTTCTGCGAAAGCGCCAGATCGGAATTCTTGGAATCGCACTCTTTGGCGAAGGACATCTCGAGACTGAGAGGACCATTTGCGAAATTGGGGCCGTGCGTTGGGACGATTGCCTTGGCTTTCTCCTCTCACGGCAGACGCGCCGCAGGCTGCTTTCAGGGACTCGTTGTCCCTAATGATTTCAAGCTATGACGCCAAAGACGAGGTCGTCGATCTGGCATCCGTTCACGCGACACGCGCTTCAGGACGAGATGACGAAGGTTGTGCGAGGCGATGGTGCTTACCTCTACGCTGCGGATGGGGCTCGTATCATCGATGCAATCTCATCGTGGTGGGTCGTCAAGCATGGTCATTGCCATCCACGAATTGTAAGCGCGATTCAAGATCAGGCAGGCTCAACCAAATCGTATTTGCTGGCTACACTCATGATCCAGCCGAGGAAGTTGCGACGCAACTCTTGAAACTCCCGCCCGGTGGGCTTGATCATGTCTTCTTCTCCGACAGTGGCTCCTCGAGCGTGGAAGTTGCCCTAAAAATGGCACTCGGCTATTGGCACATATCGGCGCGCAGCGAACGTGCATTGTCGTAATGCAACATTCCTATCATGGGGACACGATTGGGGCGATGTCGGTCGGTGTCCGAGGCATGTTCGACGCGGCGTACGAGCCCCTGCTGTTCAACGTTATCACAGTCCCGTTCCCGGCGAAGGGCCATGAGCAGGCCACTCTCGATGCGCTCGACTCTACTTGCCGAAAGGAAGGGCCGCCTCGCCTTTATCGTCAAGCCGCTGATATTGGGAGCGGGCGGAATGCTGATGTACCCAGCCTGGGTGCTAAGAGAAATTAAGCAGATATTTGAGTCCTCGGATGTTCTGTTCTGTTCGCTGCCGACGAGGTCATGACGGGCTGGGGACGCACTGGAACGTTATTCGGCTGCGAGCAGGCCAATGTCATGCCCGACATCGCCTGCTATTCCAAGGGCCTCACGGGTGGGGCGCTCCCACTTGCGGTGACACTCTGCCGTGGGGACATTTTCGATGCGCATTATTCGAAAGATTGTACCCGTACTTTCCTTCGAGCTCATATAACCGCCAATCCAGTAGTCTGCGCAGCCGCAAAGGCTAACCTGGATCTCTGGCGGCACCTAAAACACTCGCCAGCGTAGCGTTGGCCGCCACGTTGCAAGAGCAGGCACTGGAGTCATTCCGCACCGACTCGCGCTTTGCAAACGTTCGTCGGACCGGGGCCATCACAGCACTCGATCTGAAGACGACTGATCCGGGCTATCTGGCGGGCGTCGGTGCAAACCTTGGAGCCTTCTTCAAGGACCGGACTCTGCTGCTGCGGCCACTTGGCAATACGATTTTACGTGATGCCGCCTTACTGCGTCACGGCGGCAGACCTGGCTGATATCGACGCCGCCATTGGCGACGCTGTCGACACAGTGTAGCTGATCTTCTATTGGCTGACTGTCTGAGGTGGCGTCACTTTCGTAATCGACACTCGCGATGAACTTCTGCGCTAGAGCGTGAAATTAGTCCGAAATACGCGAATCTACAGAAAAGTGAGCCGATTTTCTTCCCAGCGATAGGGGTAAGGATTTTATTGCTGGCGAGTGCCCGGCGCACGCCGGGCGCGACAGAGCGGGCGAAATGAGCAGACGTGGCAACAAGCTGGACGGGCGATAAATGCGATACGGTGGTCGAGCTGCGCGATGCTCCGCATCGCGAGCGTAAGCCCGTGGAATTGAAACGGTGCAGCTGCGGCCTTAAAGCCGGCAAGGCCTTCTCATAGGAGCCACCTCTATCTTAACGAAGCTCTCGCGTGTGTGCCTTGCACGCAGCACCAACGCCCTGACGTTTATATCTAGGAGGCGAGAGCAGACGACCAAGGACTAAACCACTGAAGATGCGGTAGCGCCGCGCGCGCGCTCACGATGCGGACATTTGGAGAGCACAGGATGGGATTGTTGGACGGCAAGGTGGCGATCATTACTGGGGCGGGTGGTGGGCTCGGCGAGGCTTATGCAGCGCTGTTCGCCAAAGAGGGCGCGGCCGTCGTCGTCAATGACCTTGGCAGCTCAGTCGATGGATCCGGCGCTGGCAGCGCGGCTGAAAAGGTGGTGGCTAAGATCATAGCGGCCGGCGGTCGCGCCGTGGCCAATGGCGATGACGTATCCACCTTGGCCGGAGGTGAAAATATCCTCAGAGCCGCGATCGATGCTTTCGGCAAAGTCGACATCCTGATCTGCAATGCAGGGATCCTGCGCGACCGGACATTTGCCAAGACCTCGGAGGAGGATTGGGATCTCGTCGTCAAGGTTCATCTGAAGGGGACATACTGCTGTTCGCTACCGGTTTGGAAGTGGCTCAAAGACAACCGTCGCCCAGGCGTGATCATTATGACGTCCTCAACGTCAGGGCTTTTCGGGAATTTCGGCCAAGCAAACTACGGAGCGGCCAAGGCGGGTATCTATGGCTTGATACGAGTTCTCTCCATCGAGGGCCGCAAATATGGCATCCGCGTTATGGGCGTGGCGCCAAACGCAGTCACTCGCATGTGGGCGGACGTTCCAGGCGCCCGGGAGAGCGAACCCGATCCCATCCTGCGTCCCGAAAACGTCGCTCCTGGTGTGCTCTTCATGGCCTCTGACTTAGCGGCTGACCATTCGGGCAAGGTCCTTGCCGTATCGGGCGAAGAGATCGCAGAGATAAAGATGCTGATGACTCAGGGGTTCCATCCCAAAGGCCCGTACACAGCGCAGGACGTGGCGGCGCGCACGTCTTCGGTGTTCTTTCCGGCAGATATGAAGCGGATCCCCTCGAAGGCCTAGGTGTAAGAAAAAGAGCGCTAGCCGAGCCGTCAAGGCGGTCCGCTTGCGTCGTATTCGAGGATTCGCCAATTGGTCCTGCGGCGCAGAAGTAGTTGATCGCATTCGCTTGCTGTGAAGGGGCAATGATGCGGCCGACGGCGCTCGATGGGCAACTGCCTTCTCGCGAAGAGTGCGGTCGCAATCGAGGCCGCCTTCTTCGTCTTCACCATCACGATCATGGTCCACGAGAGTCCGCCGAGCTCGGAGATGTAATACTTGTCACCGTTGATCACCCACTCGTTGCCGACGAGCTTTGCGATGTTGTAGATGCTCTCGGCACCGCAGCAGCAACGTTCCGTTCAGTTGTTGCGTAGGCCCGGACGTGCCCCGTCGTTATGGCTCAAAACGCGGTATAACCGCCGTCGATCACGAAAGTGTCTGCCGTATGATACGACGAAGCATTGCTCATCAGGCATACGGCGATGCCGCCGAAATCGAATGGCTCACCAAAGCGCCGCTGCGGAATCCTCCGCATGATATTGGCGACGAAGTTTTCGTTGGCCATGATGCCGGCGGTCATGTCGCTCTTGATCCAGCCCGGGAGGATCGCATTCGCGGTGACGCCATAGCGAGCCAGCTCCACGCCGAGCGCGCGCACTACCGCGTTGATGGCCGCCTTCGTCGCCGCATAGTGCTCGTACCGCGCACTGCCGAAGATCGAGGCCAAACTCGAAGTCGCAACCAACCAGCCGAAGGCGTCCCCGGCATTGGCGCGCGCGGTCATGTCTTGCCGCGGCCTGGAAGGCGTGGAACACGCCCGTCGAGATTGTTCGCAAACATCGTGCGCCATTCATCTTCGGTGCGTTCAATGAAGGCGCGCGTTCCGCCGCCGATGCCAGCATTGGCAAAGCATCCGTCGACTCGGCCGAAGGTGTCAAGCGTCGCCCTCATGGCCGCATTTACCGACGCTGGGTCCGTGACGTCGCAGACACGACTGTCAACCTTGCCCGGCACGTGCGCCAGGCTGGCTGCGGCGCTCTTGTTCTTTTCCGCGTTGCGGCCCCAGATCGAGACATCGCAGCCTTGGGCTACGAGCGCTTGCGCGATGTCCAGGCCGATACCGCCATTACCGCCGGTGATTACAGCCACGCGGCCGGTGAGATCGAAAATATTCATGAGCATTCCTCGCTGATCTTGGCATGACCCGCATCAGCCGGTGCGCACAAGATTGTCCGATATTTCCTGATCACCATGGACACGCCAGCGGCAAAAATCAACTATGTGCGTCGACACAAGCAATTCCAGTCCGCGCAACATCGCGGTCCGCAACGGCAAGAGGAAACAATGCAGTTCAAGCAGATCGCGCTTGATTTCGATGGATCGGTTGCCGTCTTCAAGCTCGACACGGGGAGGTCATGAACGCAGTCTCGGTGGATATGCTGGCCGGACTGGCAAAGCGCCCGACGAGATCGAGGAGCGGAAGGACGAGATCCGTTGCTTGGTTCTGAACGGGGCGGGCGTTCTGCGCCGCCAATCGAGCAGGGACACGACAAACAGTCGAAGAAGATCAATGCGGGTGTGACGCTGGAAACCGGCTTTCGCCCCTTCCTGCCGCATCCGCCATCTGCATTAGCCGCTCGGCACTGCCGTCAACGGGCGGGAAGCCGGCGCGGGCATGAGCGTCGCGCTTCGGCCGATTTCTTGCACGCCTTCCGCCACATCGGCGCTGCCGTGCGGACATTTTCGACGCAAACTATTCGACGGATCCTACGCGTACTTTGCTTCGCTCGAGTTCAGTAGCTTGCGCCGCCGCAAAGGTGAACGAACTTGGATCTGTAGCGCGACCAAAACGCTCGCCAGCGTGTGGCGTTGGTCGCCGTGGTGGAAGGGCAGGCACTGGAGCTACAGCACAGTGCAGTCCTTAAGAACGAAAAGCTTCGGCCTTTGGCGCTGGACGTTGCGGTTACTGGAGAACAAGGTCGTGGAACTCGGCATCGTTGACCGCGCCAGCGACTCAACGATTGGGCGGACGCTTAAACAAGCTCTCTCAAACCGCATCGGCGGCAATGCTGGGTCATCCGCAGAAGGCGAACAGCGCGTTTGCACCAGCGATAGAAGATGGGCTGACCTTATACACCGGCGGCACGATCCCGATCGCACCCTGGTTTGTCTGGAGGAGACCTCAAAGCAACTGCTTGCCGAAACGCGCGTGCCGATCCCAATGAAAGCGGCACCTAGCTCGTTTCGATCACGAGTACGAGCGCAACGGCACTGCCAACCTTTTCATGATGTTTGGTCCGCTCGAGGGCTGGCGCCGTGTCACGGTCACGGATCGCCACACCGCGGTGGATTATGCGCTCGTCTTGAAAGACTTGGCCGATATTTACTTCCATCGCGCGCGAACCATCGTTCTGGTCCAGGACAAATCTCAACATCCACAGCAATGCGTCTCTCGACGAAGACTTTCCGGCCGCCGAAGCTGGGCGGCTGGTCGAACGCTGTCGAATGACACTACACGCCAAAGCACGGCAGTTGGCTCGATCTGGCGGGGTCCGAACTCGGTATTCTATACCCTCAGCGCCTCGATCGCCACATCCTCGACAACAAACCTAACCGACGAAGTCGCCGCCAGGGAGCAGGAGCGAAACGCCAATCACGCCAAGGTCAATTGGCAACTTCACGACGTCCAAAGCGCGCGTCCTGGATCGGGCGACTAGTAAGTGCCAAACCATGTCTCGTATCTCAGTCGGACACAGACGCGCTCCGTCGCAATGGCTCGTTGACAAGCTTCCGCCCTCCCGGTCCGCCATCACGTGACAGAAACCTTGGTCCGAACTGGCAGCTCCATGAATTCGTCCGCTGAATCACCTCAGAGGGTAGGGCTTTCCCGTTGTTTCGGCTACTGTTTCCAAAATGCAATCGCACAGCCGCTCTATGTCGCGAACCTCATGCTCCGCTGTAATGCACACCCGTATCCCCGCCTTTCCTCGCCCGACCGTGGGGAAGAACGTCACCAAGGTGTAGAAACCGCCATCGAGAAGCCCTCTTGCGATCGCAATCGCATTGGCCTCCGATCCGATGGCAATCATTCTGATCGGAAGTGAATTGCCTTGCTCGGCGGTTGCGATACGACGGTCAAAGAGATCGATGCGTTGCGCCAATCGCTCCTGCCGCTGGCCGAGTTCTGACGAGCGGTGAATTTTGCACGACCCAAGCGCCGCGCCAACTGCCGCTAGATTGGGGGTCACCGAAAACCCATAGGGAATGGAGTATCGTCGAAACAGGGTCTCGTGCTCGCTCGTTCCGAGCATTAGCATGCCACCAGATGCGCCGAATCCCTTGGCCAGCGAAGCGGCTATGATCGTTCGCTCACCGAGCACTTGCGGAAACTGAGAGCGAGCAAATCCTTCGCCTTGGCGTCCGAAGATCGATATGCCGTGAGCATCGTCGATATAGAGAAAGAGCCCATAGCGTTCCTGGAGCCGACGCAGTTCCTCGATCGGCGAATAGCCTCCCATGGAGTAAACACCATCGCATACATAAGCAGCCACCGGATTTTCGCGGCACAAGCGTTCGAGAGCGTCGATGTCGTTGTGGAAGATCGTTTCCACCCGCGCTTCATCAGCCACCACCGGCTTGTGATAGGCGAGCGAGCCGTGTGCAAGGCAATCGAACACGACTAGCGGCTTTCTTCCGCCCGTCAAATGGCCCGAAGCAAGGATAGGCATCGCGCCAAGATTGGCGAGCATGACACTGGAAAAGGTCAGCACGCGCGCGCAGAACATCTCGGACAGGGTTTCTTCAAGTTCTCCCAGAAGATCGAAATTGAGTTGCGTTCGGGCGCAGGACCAATGCAACGACCGCTGCGCCTCGATCGCCTCGATCGCCCCAGCGACGATCACCGGATGATTGTCGAGGCCCAGATAGGAGCATCGCACGAAATCAATTACCTGCGGACGACTGTCGAGCGGGCCGCTGCCCCAAGCAATGCTGCGTCCGGTCGTAGAACGTCCGTGGACGGTCATGAGGCCTGCCGTGTGGGCTGCATCGAAATACGGCCTGCTCTCGCTGATCATGGGGGCGGTGTTCCGAAGGTATCCAGTCGGGCGACCACCAACTGAGGTAACGATCCGTCTTTGTATTTCATTCTCCATTCTAACCTACCAAGAATATGCAGCCACCGTTCACCTGTGCACGCACAAGGCCTAGCGACATCGAGCCCAACTAAGGTTCTGCACATATCTTACGGGGAGCTCGATCGGCCCCCTAGTCCACATGGACTAAACCACTAGCTACCTCGCTTGTGCAGCTACCGGATCAAGTAGGGGGTGGAGGAGAAGGAGGCGTCGTTGTAGCGGCGCCTCCTCTAGCACCCACGAAATAGATGGCGCCTTCTCACTGGTGGCGACCGGAGCAGCGTTTTTCACCGTAACGATAAGGCCGCAACTCGCTGCTATTCTCAGACGGAGATTAGAACATAAGCGCTCAAGCTCGGCCGGAGGGAGATTCTTGAGAATCCTAGTTCTGGGTTGCCAGAGAGGCGTTTAGGCTGGGAGCCGGACCACGGCAAAACACCATAGCAGCAAAACCATGCTGCGCTGGGGGCTATCTGTCGGACGGTGGTTAGGCCAGAAAGATCCGCCATGATCGAGCCTATGGTCTCGCGCCTGTTTGTGGCCATGACGTCGCGGCGGAAAAAAGCGAGTGTCCGACGTGCGGAACGTGTCGCAAACACAACCTAGGCCATGCCGGCGCAATGAGCCCTGTCGGCGTCCATCTGGAACTTTTCTCGCATCAGCAACGGGGCCGACGGCTTGCATTGGCGAGCATGACAGAGGAGCAGGCGAGCACGTCCCGCGCAGAACAGCTCCAATAAGGTCGCTTCAATGCCGACGCGTTTCGCGAGATCTGGGTCGGCTAGGTGCGAGCATTGCGGCCCCAATCAGGGCGCCGGCTTCATCGGCGCGACGATTGGCGCGGTGGTCTTGCTGTTCATCTGAACCCATTTGGTCGCAAGAGGCGTGATCCGAGACCTAAAACCCGAAGCGTAGCCTCTCACCAAATCAAGCCTCCAACCATGCACGGGCTCGCTAGTTGTGTTGCTTGAAGCTGAGCTCGCACTAGCGAAGTCGAGATGAGGTCCTCACTGCAATCCGACGTTCGCGCGGACCACGAGCAGGGAGCTCAAATCAGCTGTGCATCCTAGCGCTGCCGCTGCCGTTTTGGTCAGTTCGGAAGCCGCCTATCGAAACACTGAAGAGCTCGCGTCAGTTCCGAAGTCGACAACGCATGTGTAGTTCTGAATCGAATACTACTAGTCTTAGCAGGTTCGTCATTCCGGGTTCTAAGGTAAGTGAGTGGAGCCTCTCTGAGAGATGAGCCGTGCAAAATAGCGATCGCCGATCGAGTGAACGTTCGATCGATATGCTCACAGCTCGCGCAATCAGCGGCTCGCTTGTTCATTTGAACAGCTTGTTTGCGAAGGAGGCGACACGAGGGGGCTGGTTAGCCAGGCACGAGATATGCAGGCTTTCGACGTCCCAGAATCAAAAGTCCGCTCGTACTCACGTTCTCTGCCAAGGCGTGCGGCTACATTATGTTAGCGCAGGATGGTCGAGAGCTCGATGGTCGAAAGCTCATTGATTTCCTCTCCAGCGCTGGAGCGCTCAATCACCAGGTCAAAATCCCTATTACCGAATATCTCGCATCGGATGCCGTAGTCCGCGGGCTTGACCTGGCCACTCCAGCAAAGATCGAATTTATGGAGACGTTGAGCTCTATCATACTCCGGGAACGGAACCTGCACTACCGGTTGCAATTCACGGGGCCGACAGGTGCCAATGCTATTGAAGCAGCGTTAAAGCGCTCACGCAAAGTCACAGGACGCCAGAACATAATTTCATTCACGCATGGATATCGTGGCACGAGTTTAGAAGCGATTGCCGCGGGCGGTAATCGTCTTTGTCGCGCAGCCAATAGCGTCCCTCGGTCGGGTCCAACGTTTATGCCTTTTGATGGTTATCTTGGGCCGGCTGATACTGCTGACGACGTGCGAACGGTGTTGATGGACGAGAGCAGCGGCATCGGTCGTCCAGCTGCCATTCTCGTCGAGCTGTGCCCCGCAGCTCTAAATCGGTATTGGCGCAGGCAGACTTTCTCGCAAGGGCAGCACATGGGAGAACTGTTGCGGCGCCGACTTGGGGCATTGTATCCGGGTACGGCAACAGTTTTGCTGTTCGAGGGCGGGGCATGGTGTTGGGGTTTGATTGCTAAATGGTCGAAATCGCAGAGACTACGGCACGTAAGGCATTTGAGAAGGGATTGATTCTGGAACAATGCGGACCCATTGATCAGGCCCCAAAATCTTTGCCTGAACTCACGATCGGCTCTGAGACATTAAGTCAAGGCAGTGAGATATTCGACGAATATTGGCCGAAACACAGAAACAGACTAGGTCGTACCGGCCGGCCCCCTCTATTCATCCAGACCCGAGAAGGAAACACTATGGCTTACGAGACCATCAAATATGAGGTCGTCGAGCAGATCCTAACCATCACCTTGAACCGACCGGAGAAGCTCAACGCTTTCAATCTCAGCATGAAGTGCGAATTGATGGACGCGTTCGACCGCGCCGATAGAGACGACGACATCCGCGCCATCGTCGTGACCGGCGAAGGCCGCGCCTTTTGCGCGGGCGCTGATCTTTCGCATGGCGCCAATTCATTTGATACGGATGCGCTGTTCGGGTCGGTGAGACGGCTACCCGGTGGCTCGGTGGATTACAGCGATCCGAAGGTTGGCGACATTGGCGGCCAGCTCACGTTGCGGATATTCAAGTGCCTCAAGCCCGTGATCGCTGCGGTGAACGGACCGGCCGTCGGCGTGGGCCTGACCATGCAACTCGCGATGGACATCCGAATCGCCAGCGAGGTCGCGCGCTTCGGCTTTATTTTCTCCCAGCGTGGCATCGTACCGGAGGCCGCCTCGAGCTGGTTCCTGCCGCGCATCGTCGGCATCGCGCAGGCGCTGGAGTGGTGCTATAGCGGGCGGGTGTTTTCGGCTCAGGAAGCGCTCACCGGCCGGCTGGTCACCAAAGTGGTGCCGCCGGATCAACTGATGGCGACGGGATATGCGCTCGCCCGCGAGATCGCTGAGAAAACCGCTCCTGTATCGATCGCGCTGACCCGGCAGATGATGTGGCGCATGCTGGGCGCCGATGACCCGATGGAAGCCCATAAGATCGATAGCCGCGCCGGCTATATGCTCGGCCGTTCCGCCGATTGCAGGGAGGGCGTGATGGCATTTCTGGAGAAGCGGCCCGCGGTATTCAAGAACAAGGTGTCCGCCCACATGCCAGATTTCTTTCCATGGTGGACGGAGCCGGAGTACAAATGATCATCGGGCGTTCCGGCCAAGCGAGGCGCAAGCCGGGGAGCGAGCGGATGTTGTAGCATCTGCCGGTGAGGGTCTATCCCATGTGAGGTCACGCGTCACATGTAGCCAATTGCAATTTGATCGTGCGACTGCGCCAGGCCGGAGGGGGCGGCGAGCAGCGCGGAGGCGAACGAACAGCCCGCAGGACCACCCGTTTCGGCGTACTGGTGCTGCGAGTCGCCGAATATCCGGCCGGGCACACGCAGCAAGACCCTTCAGGTGGAGGCGTGAAGACGGAGAGGCGCCAGGAGCGCCGAGATGGCTAAGCACCGTGCAGCGATGGCAACCCACCGCAATAGGTGGTCTGGGTCGAAGCTGTGGTGTGAACGGAGCGCATGCTATCTGGATGGGGGCAGGGACGCAAAATGATGAGGGGCGGTAGCGCGGGGTCCATTTGCGTGGCTCAGTCCGGAGGGATCACCGTGATGGAGAGCCGTCGAATGGGCCGGCGGTGGGGGTGAGCAGATTCACGCAACCTGAGCGTAGTGCGGCGGCCGATACCAAGTGGGCATGTCCGAGCAACACCTGAATGATGCGGATGTCGATCCCGCCTTCCAGAAGATGGGTGGCAAACGAGTGCCGGAGAGTGTGGACAGTGATCGGCTTGGCAATCTGAGCACCGCGCCGGGCGGCCGGGCAGGCGGCCTGGATGGCGGGGACGCTGATGTGTCCACTTGGGTCATCGCCTGGAAATAGCCATAGGCCCGGCCGTCGACCTCACCTTCAGGCGGGCGACCTCGCCAACCCATAAGCCTGCCGCATAAGGGATCATCAGCACGACGCGGTTGCGCAACCCCGTAACCGCCCCCAGGAAGCGCACGATCTCTTCGGCACTGAGGACGAGCGGGAGCTTGTCGGGCTTCTGGCCCCCGATGATGCGATGATGCGCTCAAATGCCTCCGCATCCCCGAGTGTCACGCCGTAGAAAAACCGCAGCGCACAAGCGACCTAGCTGATGTGCGACATCCACGCTTTCGGCTGATTGAGTGAGCGTCACGAGAGGATCACCGTGCCCGGCCTTGACTTGCGCGGAATGCTTTGGATTGCCCGATCGGGGTGATTGACGCTGCCGCTGGGCGATGATTGGGTGCTCCCGGTTTGAAGGGGGCGACGGGGATCAGAATGACCAGCGAGTCGCAGCTGCGCGAGAAGCTTCGGAAGATCGAGGCGTTGTTCGCGGGTGCAGCAACTGCTGGTGAGCGCTTGGCGGCGGAAGCCGCACTGCAGCGGGTGCGTGCCCGGGTCGAGGAGCTCGCTCGCCACGATCCACCGATCGAGCAGCAATTCTCACTTCCTGACCAATGGTCGCGGCAGCTGTTTCTGGCGCTTTGCCGTCGATACGGGCTGCGGCCGTTTCGTTACCATCGCCAGCGACGCAACACGGTGATGATCCGCGCGTCACGGGGCTTCGTTGACAAGATCCTGCTGCCGGAGTTCACCGAGCTGGAGAGGGCGCTGCAAGTCTATCTGCACGAGGTGACGCTGCGCGTGATCCGCGAAGAGATCTATGACGACACCAGCGACGCGCAGGAAGTTCCCGACGCCCTGCCGTCAAATTGATCAGGCGGCGAGCTTTGTCTCCAGACCATCGCGCTCGGCCTTCCATGTCCATGGCAGCAGTGTGTGCAGCTGATTGATCTTGGTGCGTCCGGAGACGATGCGCTCGAACGTCGGTCAGATAATGCCGCGGGTCGATGTCTTGCAGCTTGGTCGAGTTGATGATCGACGCGAGAATGGCCCAGGTCTCGGCGCCGCCTTCACTGCCCGCAAACAAATAGTTCTTCTTTCCCAACCCTATCGGCTTGATGGTGCGTTCGACCGTATTGTTGTGTGTGCCTTGCCAAGGCGCACTGTTCTCCCTGGTGAAAATCCAGGCCGGCAAACTCTCGCTCCAGCCGGAAGTA
>NZ_JADFUD010000076.1:0-36926 GCF_054820065.1 Bradyrhizobium sp. UFLA06-06 | reverse complement strand
AGTTCGTCGGCAGCGTCAGATGTGTATAAGAGACAGTAGCCTTCCTCGCGCAGAGCGTCGACCACCAATTCGCGGACAAGTGGATCGTCCTCGACCATAAGTATTCGCACTGGTGGCTCCTCAATACTCTTGACAACCGTTGCGAGTCTGGAACGGCCCAGCCTTGATAGGGTTCCGCGGCGACGCTGCCAACGTCGCAGCATTCTCGGAGTTCTGAGACTCAGGCCATCCTGTGAAATGCCGGTGGCAACGTCTTTCGAACCAGTTCACTCAGATCCAGCGCCTCGCCGCTGTCCGCAATGTCGGAGAATAGAACCTCGACGAAGGGATGCTGTCGGTTGAATGCCGCGCCTCTCCGGTATTTCGCGCTCACGATCCGCTGAAGTGCGGGAAGGTTCAGTCTGCCAAGCGCATTGTATTGATCGCGAAACAGGCTTTGTCGCCCTCCACGATGCTCGATGGAGTCCGCCCAGACGTCCATCACCTTCCGCCCAATAAACGCTTCTACGCCATCATTTCCATCCTGAGCAAGAAGCCTTAGTCCATCCATGACGTGTGGTCCGTCATCGACCCGAAACTGTGTAAGCGACATGGGAGTCCTCCTGTTATCAGCGTCCATCTACATCGGCGGGCAGTCGTGGACTGCTCCTCCCTCGTTGTCCCATCGCGACAGCGCCAGGGCACTTGATCTTGCATCGGCAGGCGAGTCTTCTGTCACCGGTAATTTGCCACGACCGGCATCATCCTTGTGGTTGTGAAGAAACCGGGCGATTTGGCTGCGGAGCGCCGATGTCGCCAGTAACTTGCCGACCGACCCCGCAGTGTCGAAGATCTGCCGTTGCAGCGTCGTCGGCAGGGCGTTCCATCGTATGATGATGGCCGCGCCCAGACACCGCAAAACACGTTCTTCTTGGGCCGCAAGGGCTGCACCGTACGAACGGTTCTGATCCGGATCGGGCGGGTGCTTGGTCAGTTCGCCGTGCTTGGCTTCTCTCGCCCGAGATTGCTGAGATCTAAACATGCCGGGCCCCTTTCGTTGAAAGTCGCGGCCCCTTCCGAACAACCCCCGATGGGGTGATCAGACTCAAATAGATATGGGGATCAAGGGTCCGGACAACGAGCCCAAGGTCCAAATAAACTTGCACGATAGTTGGCATCGTTTGGCGTCCAGTTGTGTCGTGCAAAGAGCATTGCCGCGACAGCGGACTGCGGTGATCCCGTCAAACTCCTGGTCGTGAGCAATATTGACCAGCGGGCGGCGCTGCCGGGTCCATACTGCTGCGATCGCCGTGGACGCCGATCGGTGAGAGTTCGATAGTGCCGCTACCCTTATTCTGCAGGGGGCGAGCGTGCTCGGGTCACAAGCCAGGGCCCCCAACACTTCACGCGACGCGGCGACCGGTGCTGGCTTTCGAGCGCCACACTGAGGACGATGAAATGACAACGCTGCCGCGCAACGATCTGGATCGTCACGATTGGGCTACCCGGGCATCCGAGGCTCTGGCGCAAGCAAAGCAGTTGCCGGCCGGAGCGATGCGATTCGAAGCCATCAGAAAAGCCGAGCAACTTGGCCTTGCCGCTGAAATGAGGAAATGGCTGATACCGAAGAAGCCAACGGCGCCCCGAAAGTGACTGGCTGACGGCGATCTCGGTTTCGAAGCGGTGAAGTGCTGATTTGGGCGAGAAGCCCAGGCCCAGAGAGCAAGACCAGAAGGGCTCTCCTAAAGGAACGGCCCCAGGGCGTGGGGGCGCGCTGGGGCCGTCATTTCATCGGATGCGTGGGGGCACTTGCATCCGGTCGCCCGTTACCAAGCAACGCCGCCGACATTCGTTCCAGGAAAGCCGCAAGTCGCGTTGCTAGGAAGTGATCTCGTCGGTCCACACCTTAAAGCTCACCAGGGTGTTGGGCCCGAACGTCTGCGTAATCGGAACGTCAGCAGCGTCACGTCCCAGGGCAATCAGGATGCGTCCAATCCGTGGCACGTTGTTGCGCGGATCGAACGTGTACCAACGTCCGCCAATGTAGGCCTCGAACCATCCGGCGAAGTCTCCTGGGGCATAGGGGGGCGGCATGGCGATGTCGCCCAAATAGCCGGTGCAGTACCTTGCCGGAATGTTCATGCAGCGGCAGAACGTAATGGCCAGATGCGCAAAGTCGCGACAAACGCCCTTGCCCTCGTGGTACACTTCCCGGGAGGTCTTGGTGGCGCGCGCGTGCTCGTAGCCGAATTGAATGTGATTGTGGACGAAATCGCAGATCGCCTGAACGCGCGCCCATCCGGGCGGCTGCTTCTCGAAGAGCTTCCACGCGGTGTCGGATAGCTGGTCGGTTTCGCAATAGCGACTGCCGAGAAGATACACGATCGTCTCTGCCGGCAAGTCCTCGACCGCGTGTTGGGAAGCCGAGGGCACGGTGGCGTCCGGCAAGCCCGTGTCGCGAATGATGCCATCAGCCGCCAGCCGCAGTCGACCGGCTGGAGCAACGATACGGCTGCACCAGTTACCGAAGCCATCGCGGTATGGGTTGATCGCCACCGGAGGATCAGTGGTCAGATAGTCAGGCACGATAACGTCGGAAGCCCGGGTAAAATGAACGCCCAGGACCATGATCATGGGTGTGGGTTGCGGAAACTCGTAGACCATCTCATAGCCGACCCGGATCTTCACTCGGCGTCCTCCAAAGTCGAGAAGGCTGCTCGACTACTTCGATTTTGTGTGTGCTCACCCTACACTCGCGACACAGCGCGGCGCGAACCCCAACGCCCTGGTGGTACTTGTGTTCCAGCCACTTCATCACAGCAGCTACAATAGAGCCGACGCCGTTTTGACGTTGACCTCCACATTCATCCCAAGCTCGTCCTCGCGACTTCCCCAATAGGTGCCGAACAGGGGAATGGCCTGGCTCGGGATTCTGGCCACCGCGACGCGAATTAAGTCCCGGTTTCCGACGATGCCGTTGGTCGGATCGAACTCGACCCAGCCCGAACCGGGGACGTAAATCTGGCACCAGGCATGAGTGGCTCCCCCACCCAGCCAGGTAGGTCCATCGCGATCCGGTACGTAGATGTAGCCCGTGATAAAGCGCGCGGCGAAGCCCAGACTGCGTGCGGCTTCAATCATCAAAACGGCAAAGTCCCTGCAGGTGCCTTTCCTCAGTTCAAGTGTGGTGGAGGGAATTTGAGTTCCTGGCGCCGTGCGGCGGTCATATGCGAAGCCATCCGAGATTGCTTCATTGAGGGTCATCAGGAGCTGGCCCGTCGGACGTTTCGTCCCCCGCGTGAGAAAGGTGTCCAGCCACCGGCCAACATGATCTTCCGGGTCGGAGAACCATCTCTGAACATAAGGTGCCAGGTCAGGCGCCTCTTCGTCATGATACGTGAATGGATGGTCCTTCGCGTAATCCTCAATCCTGAAGTCCGGGGCGTTCTCCGGAGTGTGGTCAACCTTGATTTCACAGTCGAATCGCAAGTAATCGCTCGCGCGGTCAAATTCGATGTGCGCGACGCAATTCCCAAAGACATCATGAAGCCATCTCACCTCTGAGGGCTTCGGCGTCACATCGAGCGAGAAGTCAATCAGTCGTTGATCGAAGCTGTCCCGCGGACGTGCCATTAGCTGATGCCGGCCGAGCCTTACCTCGCGCTCGTACCGGTACGTTGTACTATGCCGGACGATGAAGATCGCCATGATGTCGCCGGTCGACGAGGGTTAAGGGCTCACGATTCGCTCGGTTGATGGCGACGATCGCATTCCGACGGGAAATGTATCTGAATTTGCCGACAACTGACGAGATCTTCGGAAGGGCGTGGCGCAAGTGATGCCAGGACAGGTTCGCATGTCTGGTTGACCCATACAACAAGGGCGGCTCTCGAGCCGCCCTCGTAACTGCCTGTCATACGCCTGGCGTGGTCGCCTAGCCTTCGATGATGTAGACGATCTCGTGGGTGCGCGGGCGAAGAACGATGTACCTTCCGTGCACGAGGATGAAATCGTATCCACGCCATTCCGGATAGATCTCGACGATACGTGCTGGCATCGGGTAATAACGGACGCCCGCCGGCACGGCCGTTCCGACCGAGAGGTTGAAGTTCACGTTTGCAACTTCCTCGACCTTCTCTTGCTTCATCGCCGAACTGATCTGGGTGCGCTTCTCGGCGGGAGGCGTCGCTGTCGCTGCGGTTGCGGCGTTGCCGGTCGTCTTGTTGTCCGAGGTCGAGGGCTTGGTCTCGGCAGTCGGAGTCTTCAAGTCCTTCGAGGTCGCGGCCGAATCAGACGATTTCGTCTTGCTTTCGGCTTTCATCTCGCTCGCCGCCTTGCCGCCCGAAGGCGACGTCGTTTCGGCGGCCGGATTCTTTAGGTCCTTCGTGGCGGCCGGCGTCGTCGACTCCGAGGCCTTCGACTTGCCATCGGCCTTCATGTCACCGGTCGTTTTCGCATCCGGCTTGCCCTGCGCATGTTGGGGCGCCATCTCCTTTGACCCAGCACCTGGGGTAGCCTTCTCGACTCCCTTTGCCGCCGGTGCATTCATCGGCGCCGCAGGATCACCTTTCGGCGAAGCGGCCGTCGGAGAGTCCTTCGCCGCTCCTTGGTTGGCGCCTTGAGCTGTCGCAAACCCGGTTGTGGCCAATAGGGCCGCAACGGCCGCAGAAACCATTAATGACTTTCTCATCTGATTTTCCAATTCAAATTCAATCTATGCCGACGGAGCCGGCCATAGGGTGCAACGGCTCCGACCTCCTAGAGTTCCGCTTTCTCCGATTGACCCATCACTCGAGCTGCGCAAGCCGTCATCGACGGCGGGCGATGGCAACTCCCAGCAGGAAGGCGACCAGCAGAGAGCCAAGAGGGGCTTCGCGCGCGATATTGCTCAGGATGCTCAGCGGCATTCCTGGCTTTCGTCCCGCTTCTATCGCACCCGCAACCCGATTGGCCGTTCCCTTCACGGCGTCGGAGACTTCCGCGATAGGAGATTTCGGCTCTGAAGCAGGATCCAGGCTTTCGTAGGGGAAGGGGGCGAGCGGGATGTCGTCACTCATGATTCAATCTCCAATCCAGCATTTGCTCGGCTGCACCCGTCCCAAACGCTATCGTGCGCGCCGCGTCGGGCGCGCCAGCCATTGCGCCAACACAAATCCGATCGCGCCGGCGATCAGCATCGAACCGAGCGGATTATCCTGCACTTTCCTCGCGATCGCTTGTGTGCCGTCGCGGAAGGTCTCGCCGCTGTTCTCATAGGCGTCCTTGGCGTAGTCGGCGGGGGCATCCGTAACGTCGCGCGCTGCGTCCTTGGCTTGGCCGTACAGGTTCTGCGCGGTGCCTTTCGCCTCGCGGAGGCGGCCCGCTGCCTGGCTCTTTGCATCTCCGGCGATATCGCCGACGGTGCCCTCGAGCTTACCGGCGAACTCCTTCGCCGAACCGGCAATGCGATCGTTCTCCATAGCAGATACTCCCTGGGGTGAAAGTCTCGGCGAGCTAACTGGCAGGACCCCGCGACGTTCCTGCGCGCACAGAGCGCGGCCTGCAAATGTGGTTGCGATCTGAGCTCCCAGCAGTCCACGCCTGCCGCTCGACCGCGCCGAAGAGGCGGATCAAGATCGCCAGGAAAGCAGCTTTCGCTTCTGCGCAGCCTTGAATTCCAGGGCATGTCGTTGAACAGCGCGCTTGGCATTGAAGCTCCAGCCGCGCACGAGTTGCCATGCCGGCAGGGAAGCGACCCAGTCCTGGCCTTGGCAAAACCTGTCGTGGCACCAGGCGAAAGCAGGAATTGACATCAGCTTGTCGCGGTTGACGCAGAAGAGCCACTCGATGAGCAGGAGTTTGAGAAGCTCGCCGACGATGAGGAGCGCAAACCCGCGACCGATGTGCCCGGTCGCCGTCAGGTAGGCCGCGAGAGGCTTGACCGGTTCAAGCAAGATGACCGGCACGAGGAACAGTGCCAGAGCCGGATACGGGCGAAGCGACTCGATCCACGCTCGTACGCGCTTGAAAACCCAGCAGTTCGCCAACCGGCGAAAGACAGGTTTGAAGAGAGTGAAAAAGACCGCGTCCACCAGGAAGTAGATGGCTGCGATAAGAAACACAAAGGGTTTGAACATGCGGCTCAAGCTGGTTCTCCAATGAACCAAGCGCGAACCCATCGTTAAGTTCACGAATTCAAGCGGCGAATTCCAGGACCCGCAACGGAACCATTGTTCTGCGTCCCCTTATGGCGCGCGACCAGACCTATTTCGGCGTCCCGGAACGAAATGAGCCGTCGCTCCTTCTCGTCCCACAAGGCCTTCGGCACACATCGCAAGCTCTGGACGAGGGTGATTCGGCCCACATTTGCGAGTTCCGGATGATCCCGGAGCACGTCCGGCAGCCGATAGCAGGGAATTCGACTGCATAGATGATGGACGTGGTGGACGCCGATGTTCGCGGTGAACCAGCGCAAGACCCATGGCAAGTGATAGTGCGAACTGCCATAGAGCGCAGCTTCGTGAAAGCTCCAGGCTTCATCGCGTGACCATGAGGTGTTCTCGAACTGGTGTTGAACATAGAACAGCCAGACGCCGATCGACGCAGCCAGAATCATGACCGGCAGATGCACCAGCAGGAATGGCCCAAGGCCTACCAGTCGGATCATGCCGGCGACCAGAACCGCGATGGCGACGTTCGTGCCCATTGTGCTCAGCCAGGGCTGCCAGCCGTTACGCATCATCCCAATCGGCAATCGATGCCGCAAGATGAACAGATATGTCGGGCCCACGCCAAACATGACGATCGGATGCCGGTACAGGCGATAGAGAATCTGGCGCCATCGAGACTGAGCGGCAAACTCGCTCACGGTCAATGTGTCGATGTCGCCCGAACCTCTATGATCGAGATTGCCAGAACTCGCGTGATGTCGCGCATGGTTGCGCCGCCAATAATCGTAGGGAGTTAAAGTGAAAATGCCGATGGCTCGGCCGATCCAATCGTTTGCAAGCCGGCTGCGAAAGAAAGACCCATGGCCGCAGTCATGCTGGATCATGAAGAGACGAACGAGCAGGCCTGCCGCGGGCACGGCCAGCAGCAGGCCAATCCCATGGCCGCGGACAACGCCGACGAGCATCAGAGCCCAGATGACAGAAAAGGGTACTGCCGTGATCACCAGCTCGAAAATGCCTCGCGCGTCATCGGGTTGGCGATACCGGGCGAGCGGCGCTGCCAGCGCGCGGGTTTCCGGTGGATGTTGAACCATCTCTAGCTGCTTTCGGAGTGGACCCGCCAAAGCCAAGGCCGCGACATTATCGACGACCGGAATGATCACGACGAGCCCGGGTTCGGCACGAGGTAACCAATGACACCGAGCACCGCGCCGATAAGCGACGCGGTGCTATCGCACGACATGCGATGATCAGATCCAATGCTAATCCGCATCCGGATGTCTTGCTGAGCAATATTGCTCAGTCAGAGCCAGCGCTTGAAAGCACGCGGGTTGAACGAGGCTGCACGGTCTACGAATGCCGCGAATGCGGGCCGGACCTCTTTACCGATCTTGCAATCACTTCTCGGAAAATGTGAGCAATATTGATCAGCGGCCGGTCAGGTGGTGCGCGATCTTGGTGCTTTGCCGTCCGATTCGCTTCACGACTACAGGTGACGACCCCGCAAAGGAGCATCACATGCCCGAAATCTTCGCACGCCCCGAGCCCTCGCTTATTCCGATCGCAAGACCGCGCTGTCCGAAGTGCCAAGGCCGCATGACGCTGACCCGGATCGAATCGGACCACGGCCATCCCGACCTGCGACCTTTCGAATGCTCCAATTGCGAACTCGTCTGCCGGCTGACGGCAGATGAACAAGTAAAATCGCTCAAGACCTAGGGGCCCGAAGCCCGAAAAGGGAGTCCACTCACGCGATACGTCGCGCACGAGCTATGTGGCCGGGGTGCTCAGTGCGGCTATCGGCGCTTCGAACGTGTACGAAAACCCCGTCGACGCATAGGTTAGTTGCACGTCACCCCGCAACTGCTTGCCCAGGGTTTCGATCAGCCGTGTTCCGAAGCTGCGCTTTGCGGGCGGCTGGACGATCGGGCCATTCTTTTCGGTCCAGGTGAGGTGCAAGCGTTGTGTCGCTTGGTCCACCGTCCAGATGATGTCGACGCGTCCCTCCGGGACCGACAGGGCGCCAAACTTGGTGGTATTCGTGCAAAGCTCGTTGAGCGTCATCGCGACGGCGATGACGGCACCGGACGCCATCCGGATATCGGGTCCCGTGATCGAGAATTTCGATTCGTCGGGATTGTCGAAGGCTTCGATGGCGCTGCGAACGACCGTGCCAAGATCGGCGCTGGACCATTTTGCCTGCAGAAGGAGATCGTGCGCCCGGCCGAGTGCCAAGAGCCGGCCCTCGATGGCGCGCTGCGCGTGCTCAACCCCCTGCAGGTTGCGCAGGCTCTGGGAGACGATTGCGGCGACGGTCGCGAGCGTGTTCTTGATGCGGTGGTGCAGCTCTTCGAGGATCAGCTTCTGCAGCTTGTCGGATCCCTCGCGCTCTTTGGCGTCGATGCCGGCCTTGGCAAGCAGACTCCTTGTATTGATCTCAGCTTGCGCCAGGAGTAGCCGCAGGCTGACATTCTCTGCCGCCAGGAAGTCCTGCCGGAATTCTGCGCCGCCCGGGCGCTTGTCTGTGCGGAGATCAACTTCGAGCATTTGCAACTGTATCACCCCGGGCTGGGTACCGCACTTGATTTCCGCCGAGCGTTCGCATTGAAGCGTCTGACGGCAGACAGCGCCAAAAACCACGAGATTCAAGCGTGGCCAATCATGCTGCGTAGCTCAGCTATGATTTGCCAGGCTTGGAGTGGTTTGCCAAAAAATCTGCTGCAGGGGGGAAGATCGATGCTCGATGGGTTCAAATGCCCCGACACCAGGATGATCTTGATCGCCGGCCAACGCTTGTGCACGGTACGCGCAAGACCCAGTCCGTCCATGCTGCCGGGCAGCTGGTCGGTGCACATGAGCGCGATGTCGGACCTGGATTCCAGGATTGCGACGGCTTCGTCGGTATCCAGAGCTTCAAGCGGCGTGTAACCGGCGTCTTCCACCATGTCGACCGCGCGCATGCGGAGCATCATCTCGTCCTCTACGACGAGAACGACGGCCGGACTGCGTGAAAGATCGGGCACCATCGGATGGGCATCCACGGAAAAACGGGTGTGACTGAAACAAGCGATTGATCTGAGACAAGCATCTCGGTGCCCCTACGATCCATGCCCAGGTGCTGTTTTCACTAATTATCCGAGATTGGGCCTGAACGGTGGAGCGCGGGAACCGTCATTTTGCTGGCACGCCGACCCTGCCGCTGAAATGCTCGAGCATTTCAGCGGCGTTCTCCAGGATCTTAGCCATTTTCATCGCATCCGCGCGCTCGTCTCCCGGCGGCATCTTGCGGGCTCTATCCAGGGCGTCTGCCGCCCGGATGTTCAGCTTGCAAGCTAACGACGATTGGACTCGCTTGACTGGCCGGAATGAGCGGTTGGCTTGAGCTGACGGCGCAGGCCCACCGAGGGAAACTACCACTGAATAAGCATCGCAGCAGCGATCAGCAGCACAAAAAAGACCGGCAGCAGTACCGGAGGCACCAGCCACTCGCGAACGCTGAATTTGGAGATATCTGACATAGTAACCGCCTCTAGGTCGCGGCGGGAGCACAATGCTCTCAGTCACCGATAACAGCCGAGGGGTGGGCGGTGATGTCTAGGATATAGTGCCGATCCGCAGAATAACGAGGCCAGGCGCAACTATTTGCTGTGACAGGATCGAGCGGGGTTGTAATCCGCTTCCAGCATAGCCATTTGGAGGCTGGCGCAACCGGATCGCTCCAAACTCCCTCCCTTCGCGCCAAGCTTTGGCTACAGCACATCTTGTCAGCGTATCGACCGGTTGCACGCGAGTGCGTCGGAGACAGGATCGGCTATCGCCATCGAATATGCCGCGACGCAAATCGCGTGCAGCCGGCACGGAGGTCTCGTGCTCCGACAACTGATCGGCCCCGGCAACATGATCGAGTTTCCGAACCATAGCCGGTCATATGACCGCACGCGGCGTGCCGTACGATTTTGGGGACACGACAGCGCTATTGAGGCATCGTTTTTCATCAACGAAAATGCGCTGAAGCGAATTCAACCGGATATCGGTTGCGATGAGCCGGGCTTCCTCCGCGCATTCGATTCCAACCGTGACTTGATCTGCGCCGCCGCTGCCAAGGTGTACGTCCGCGGCAGCAGAGGCTCTTACGACCTGGTCCCCGCAAATTTTTGAACCGATCGTGCTTCTGGACTTCGCCTGATCGGCGAAACTGCCGATGTGCTTCGACCTGGCCATCTGAATACTCTCGACTGGCCACGAGGGGTAGCGGCAAAGTTTAACCGAGACTGCGCGTCAGACGCCGAGTGAAGCGTTCGATCTATGCCATTTGAAGATGGCCTCAATGAAAATGGCCGCGGAGTACTCCGCGGCCATTCATAGATATCCCGTCGTCTCTCAGTAGCGGTCGGTCCCGATTCCGACGCTCACGCCGGGAGCGCGGAAGCCGACGCCGGCACGGTCGTCATAGCCGCGCCGCTCGATGTAACGCTCGCGAGGAGCATATCCGTAAGCATCGCGCCCGTCGCGGATGATAACATGGCGTTCGCCGCGTTCGCGCCAGCAGCGACCATCTTCATTGCAGACCATGCGAACGTTTTGAATGTTGCTCTCCGGTGCAATCGATACACTGGCGGAAAGTGGGGCGGCTGAAGCGGCGGTCACAATAAGCGTACTTGCGGCGGCTACCAGAGTGATTGCGAAGGTTTTCATAATAGCATTTCTCCAAAGGTGATTGTGTCAGTGAGCCAATGGGCTCGCGACAGGATGGTTCCAAGAACTCGAATGTGAATATTTTTAGCGCAGGTGCAGGCGAGGAGCAGGGACTCCAAGTTGAAGGCGGCTTGATACCCACATCCGTCGGCTTGCTAAGCAATTGATGCCAATGCCGCACGCCGCAGTTCGTTCTGATTGCGCTCACCGGTCGCAGCACGAGCGAGGATGTTCTGCGCAACCTGCAAACGGTTGGAGGTCGTGAGCACAGTGGGTGAGAATGACCCTATCGCATCCTCAAAAATTGCTTTGAAGCTGGCAAGCTCTTCTGGAGAATAGACTACACGTGATTCATCATCCTAATGACTTTCCCTATTTGCTACGTCTTGTCGGTGTGCCCTCTCACTGTCGCGCGCTAAAAAAATCGGCCAGCGGCGTCGGTCCAATTGCCATCGGAAGTTACTCCCTACCAGCTTCGGCCACGGAGTTGCGCGCGATGGTACCGGCAGCAATTTGAACTGAAGAACCGATTGCCCAACAGCCTGCGATCACAACGATCGAACCGTGAGACACGACCTGATCAACGACAATCATGCTGACAGATAGAAACGCTGCAATCGCGGCAATGAATGTGCCTGCTGCGCTGAAGATCTCAGCCGCATCGGTGTGGCTCCGCTCTTCCGGGAGCCCCTGAGCACGATGGCGAGGTAGGTCGATGCCGATATAGAAGCTAAAAGCTCCGTAGAGCATCAGCAGCAAGATGAACCAGACACTTCCAAACAGTTCGTGTTCGAGGCGCATCAACGTTGCGGCCACGTACATGCCGCACGTGCCTCCAATCGTGGCGAGTCCAATCCTTTCAAGGAAATGCGCCGATTTGATGAGGGGAGAAGGAGCGACCCATATGGTCGCCGCGCCATAAGTGTACTTTGCCGCAGACAGGGCACTGGGAACTACATTGCTCATTTTCATGTCGTTCTTCCTTCTGCGATTACCTGACGCGCGCGACGTGGTCGGCACTCCCGTGTTGTTTGGAACAGCAATTTTGGAAAGAGTTTGCCTACCGACGGCAATGCGCTGCCATTTAGATGGAGGCGAGGACTTCGGTGCGTCGCCGTTTTGGCAGCTGTCGGGCAAGCAATCCGCTTGACCGCTACAAAGACGCTACTCCGTTTCGGGTCCAACGCCTAATCAATAATGACTGGCAATGGAGGCGGTCTGAAAAATCTGCGGTGTTATGCCTCCGACGAAACTCTCTGAGTCGCCGCAATCCCACAAGGGATGGCATCGCAGCGCGAGGTCGTACGCGCTGCGCCCAGCGGCCGATGCGAAGTGGGCTCGCTGCATTCCCGCGATTAGTATTACCGCCTCTTGGCCTGCGGAATGGATTAAGGCAGCGCCACCTACCAATGAGGTGAGCTTTCAAATGCCAAGCAGATTGTGCCGTTGGCGAAGCGCGCAGGTGTCACCGCTTCCCGCAGCTTGTCACGAGGTCTGTCCGAGGTGCTACTGCACGGGCTCTCCTAGGTGACTGAGGGTGTTACGCTCCCGCCGTGATGGCTAAAACATACAGCCAGAACGACGCTGGCGCAGCCAGAGCACTGGATCTCGCATCGGCAGGCGTGCCTTCTGTCACAGGCAATTTGCCGCGACCGGAATCATCCTTGTGGTTGTGCAGAAATCAGGCAATCTGCCCGCGGAGCTCCGCTGTCTCCACCGACCTTCCAACCGCCCCGGCGGCGTCGAAGATCTCCCGTTGCAGCACCGTCGGCAAGGCGTTCCATTGCATGATGAGGGCCGCGCCAAGACAACGCAGAATGTACTCCTCGTCAGCCGCGAGGGCTGCGCCGCGGGGATGGTCCTGCTCCGGGATGAGAACGGAGCCGTTGCAAGCCTCCGCGAACCCTCGCTTGTCATCCGTCAAAAAGACGAAGCCGTCCCTTCAGGTCTTGAATTTACGCGTTTCCTAAGCTGAGAACCCTTGACGAGTTCGCCGCGCGCGGTTGCCCTTGGGCGATGCTGCTCGGATGTGAACATGCAGAGCCCTCTCGTTGGTTGACCAGGACAGATATGGATATGGGGATCGAAGGTTCGAATAACGAGCCCAGGCGCAAATAAGATTGCCCTCGGAGCGCGCGGATAGGCTTTGCTGTGCGTCCAACCGTCCCGCCTGGCAAAAAGAGCCGCTGCGGCGGACTGCAATTAGGAACAATTCACCACCATCTTCGACCGCATCGTAGTTGCGAGCGATGGCGTCCTTCATCGCGAACCTCTCTGACAGTTTGTCCGCCGATAACTTCGGTCGACATTCAGATCTGATCAGGTAGCCTGCTTAATTCGCCGAGCTGCGCTTTTCCGGTTTAGCTCACTCGACGGACTCTGCCAGACCGGCTCGACCGGTCCGGTTCGTGCCAAGGGCGACGCCGCAGGCTTGCCCTGAAAGAGGCCACCATCTGCGGCGGCCTGAAAGGTTCGACATGATCCGAAGATCAATGAGCATACCTGTCCGGGATGCAATGGAAGGGGCTTCGCTGCGGTGATGCTGCCAGTGCAACCGGGCCAAAAAATCTACCCCACGAAATGCAAGCCCCGCGAGGGCAAGGGCAAAATCACCGATGCCAACTGAGGCGGCCTTCGCCATTCGCGGGAAATTTATGTCGGAGCGCGCAGGCCGGGCGAAGTCAGCGTATCTTCGTTTATGAAAACGGTGCCTCAATAGCGCTGTCGTGTCCCCCAAATCGCACGGCAGGCCGCGTGAACGACTATGGTTCGGAAACTCAATCATGGTTGAGGCCGAATAGTTGTCAGTGCACGAGACTCCGGGCCTGCCTGCGCGCGACTTGCATCGGGGCTTTGCCACAGTCTATCCCATGACGCACTCGCGCGCAGTCGGTCGATAAACTGACAAGAGGCGCGGCTGCACCTTATGGTCGTGTTGCCCGCTGTGCAGCGCGTTGAAGTCGCTGATGCCGTCCACCCCAAGGATCACGGCCTCGCCATCGATCACAAACCTCTTTTGGCGGTTCCTCAGCGCGGCCTCAGCAATCCAGGGATAACGCTTCGTCCAGTCGCTGCCGTTGCGGGAGAGCAGCCGGACGCGCTCGTTTTCCCGGATGACCAGCATCCGATGGCCGTCGTGCTTTACCTCATGGATCCAGTCCGGCCCTGGCGCGGTCCGCCGGGCTGAGATCGCGGCGGCGGTGCTGGCGCCGTCCTCACCGCCGTCGTTGTTGCGCCCTCTTGCCGAATACGAAGCCATGGTCGGAGGAAGCTTCTGATGGCGCGGCAAAGAAGATAATGGAAGCAACGACCGATCCGCTCGATGCCATGCTGGCGCGACTGCAGCTCTCCGGCATCTGCGATCAGCTCGACAGCCTGCTCGACGAGGCGGCGCGCGCGAACCTGTCGGCGCGTGAGACACTGATCCTGCTGTGCGAGCGCGAGATTGCGCGCAAGGATCATCGCCGTATCGAGATGGCACTAAAACTTGCACACTTCCCGGCCGTGAAGGAGCTTGCGGGCTTCGACTTCGAGGCGCAGCCGTCGATCGATCCGAAACAGATCCGCGACCTGCCCGCGTCACGTTGGATCGCCAACGGTGAGAACGTGCTGCTGCTCGGCCCACCGGGCGTCGGTAAGACGCACCTGTCGATCGCGCTCGGGCGAGAGGCGATCCTGGCCGGTTACACGGTGCAGTTCACAACCGCGACGACGCTGGTCGCGGGCCTTGCCAAGGCACATGGCGAACGGCGTCTGGACGAGAAACTGCTCGCGCTGTCGAAGCCAAAGCTGCTGATCGTCGACGAGCTCGGCTATCTGCCGCTGGAACCCGACGCGGCACATCTCTTCTTCCAACTGGTCAGCCGGCGCTATGAAACTGGCGCCATGCTGATCACCTCGAACCGCAGTGTTGCCGAATGGGGCACCGTGTTCGCCGGTCCCGTGGTCGCCACCGCGATCCTCGACCGGCTCTTGCATCACAGCCACGTGCTGACGATCCGCGGCGATAGTTACCGGCTCCGCGCCAAGCGAAAGAGCGGCCTCATCCAGCCGCCGCCCGCCGGTGACGGCCCTCCGGTCGGCTCCGCCTCCCTCCGGCCCGTCACCGGCGGAAACAACCTTCAACCGAGATCATAACCCAGATGGTGGGGGCAGTTCTTCATGACGCAAAGGGGGCAGTTCCGGATGGCGTTTGATACCTAGGACGCGCGGCGCGAGTAGGGGATAGCAACAAAGTATGGCTTTGGCTGTTCACATGCATGGAAGCGCATCTTCTGCAGGTCACTACTGACGATGGCGAGTGCCGGTTTTGGTTAGCAGCCGGTACGGAAGAAGAGGCCGTTCAGCTCGTCTTGGATGCCATCCCGGAGGGATGGACCGCCAAACTAATCGATCGCGGGGGCACCGCCCCGGAGCAAGCTGCAGCGCTCGGCCTGACTGTTGGACTCGCGCCAGGAGAAGCCCGCGAGGTAAGCAGAGGAGTCGGGCTTAGCTGATACGCAGGCGTTTCTCCGCCGCCTCGATCTGCGAGCGGGGAAACCGGCCAGATGAATTTTGAAGCTTTAGCCCACAAGGAGCGTCAGATGAACGAACGACGTGAGCTATATCGTAGTACCAACGGCGACGCTTGATTTCTGGGACGCGAGCCGGCCAATGGCCATGCTTTCATCATTCATCAGCCAAATGCGCCTTCTGGCGGCCGACTGACACACATTGAACTCGGCGATTTCTTGCGAAGGGAGCCGAAAGGACCCGAGCACCAGGCTCTTCTGCGCCTGATAGGTACGCTAGTGAACGTGCCACCGTACGCTTAGGGCGTACCAGCAGCGTTAGAGCGGCCTAGCGCTCATTCCGCATATACGGGCTGTTCTCCGAGACCATAAGCAGAGACGGATCGGATATCGGCACACCTTGCAGGTCAATCGAGGCGTTTGAAAGGATCTGCGTGCAGATACTCGCCATCAAAGCAATTGACGACCAAGCGCCGATCACCATCCAACGCTCTCTCCGCATACGAATCTTCCTGAGCAGAGCTCGTAGCGGCCAACGCAAGCATTGACTAGCTGTTCCTACAGGATGCAAACGCTCCCTCACGCTTGGTGGCTGATAACCTCAGTAAGGAAGAGCAGCGAACGGCCGGCGCACACGAAAATTGAGGTTCGGGGCGAGGACGGGCCTTTCCAAGCCTCGCGCCATTTCGGAATCAAAAGATCCAAGAAGCCGTCTCCCCACCAGAAAAGAGAGGGCCGCCCGGAGGCGGCTAGTTTTTGTCTTCTCTTCTGCTTATTTCTTGAGGGCGTCAGGGGCGTCCCGCGCTGCATCCTTCACATCTCCCGCCGCATTGTGGGCAGATCCCTTGGCCTTGTCGATCTTGCCTTCGGCTTCCATGTCCTTGTCGCCAGTGAGCTTACCGGCACCTTCTTTGATGGCGCCTTTTGCCTTGTCGGCAGCGCCCTTCACATGTTCGCGGTCCATGATCGTGTCCTTTGCTGTTGGGAGAGCACACAACGAAAGCGTTGCGCAGTGGTTCCTCCTGCGGAGGCCCGCTTAAGGCCGCCGGCGTCGGACGCCTCGGCATATTGAAGGCAAGCCACCACTAAATTCTCGTCGCCTGGCGGGCCGTTCTAACCGACTCGTACTCTTATGGGGCGCGCCGGCCGGTCGCCGAGTCCGCGCAAGCGGATGGTCAAAATTGCTCAGACCTGGTCTGCCACAAGTGTTAACAACACCCATCACCGTCCGGCGCATGGCTTCTATCGGTGCTGAGAACCCCAGTTGCGCTCCCGCCTAACCGAACAGGGAGCACCCATGTTCAAGCAATCATCGATATTTCAATACCGCTTAGAGGACGAGGCAATTGACTTGCGCAAGCAGGCTGAGGGTATGGCTCATGGCGGTCGACGCAACGAACTTTTACTGATCGCAAGCCGGATCGAGACCTCGGTTAAATGGCTGGATTCACCCGGTCTGCGCGCTCCGACATAGACTACTAGCGCAGAGAGGCGGCACCAGCCGGTAGCCTCTCGTTCACGCGCGTGGCCTTTGTTTCTCGTTTTCTGGAAGGTTCCTATGGGCCGGGCGGCTGGCCTATCTCCGTGGCCTAATTTGATTCTGGGAGTGGCCTGTTTTGAATTTGGCCAGATCTGAGGAACTGGAATGCAGTTGCCAAACCATTTGTGGTGCCTTGATCAATTTTGCTCAGTTTTGATCTGCCATGCCTGCAAGGATGCCATGGCCGGAACATAAATCCGAGGGCAATGATGATCAGCGTTGCACTGTGCCAGGAAGCTGCGGACCACTATTCTACACTGTCCCGTCAGGCTAGCCCTTCCGAGGATCGCGCCGCCGTCCTCAAGAACATCGCCCGAACTTTGCGGGGTTTAGCCGGTCAGCTCGATAGGCTGGCGTCTCTTGAGAGAACCTTGGGCAAGTAAGGCCGCCTCAGTTGAAAGGATTCCGTCGGCGAGAACCATCGCGCGCCTGATGACCATCGGCCGAGACTTGCTCACGAAAGCGGAGGCCGTCACGGTCTCGGCGATCGAAGCTGGTGTACCAACCCTGGTCGAGGCACGCGAGATCATCGCCGAATTCCACCTGATGATCCGACGCAAGACCGAGGCGGGCCTCATCCCATGGATCGAGCGCGCCCGCGCCAGCGCCAGTCTCGTCGCCTCGTTCTCCAGCGGCGTCGCGAAGGATGAGGCGGCGGTACGGGCGGCAATCACTTCACCATGGTCCAACGGCCAGACTGAAGGTCAGATCACGCGCCTCAAGCTCGTCCGACGTCAAAATGTACGGCCGCGGCAAAATCGATCTGCTTCAAGCCAGACTAATTCGTTCAGAATAGTCGGCGCTGCACCAAACTTGCGTCAGAGCCAATATTGCAGGCCGAATGACAAGCAGGAGGAGCCGGCGCGCGAGGCAGCCGATCGTGGATTCCAGGATCAGCT
The DNA here is from genome assembly GCF_054820065.1 of Bradyrhizobium sp. UFLA06-06. Taxonomy (NCBI): domain Bacteria; kingdom Pseudomonadati; phylum Pseudomonadota; class Alphaproteobacteria; order Hyphomicrobiales; family Nitrobacteraceae; genus Bradyrhizobium; species Bradyrhizobium sp. UFLA06-06. The sequence goes on along the minus strand of NZ_JADFUD010000076.1, from coordinate 19,153 downwards.
CATCACCCGTGTGGGCGAGATGACTGGTGTCGCGCTCCCCAAGGATTAGGGATCACGAGCTGGGCGTCACCTCCATCCAAACACAGTCCCCCGGATTCCTACGGAGCGATCGCCATCTATCGTTTACGCACTGCTGGTACGATATCTCCCGCATGGGCGGCGACATCGATCCTCAAAATCAGGCTGAGGCGGCGATGAAGGAGGCCGTCAACGCCGATGGTTTCCAACGGCAGCGTTGGATTCAGGTCGCGCAGGCCTGGCTCGAGCTCGCTCGGCCGGCAGAGGGTAGGTACCGTTATGGACGAGAGAAGGGCACGAACGTTTATAATGGCAGCGGCCTTGACCTTGCTCCCAAATCCCGTTTTGAGTTCACCGGCCAGATCGCCCGGTGCTTCGCGATGAAGACGAACTTCATGTCGCTTCCTTCGCGAAGAAAGCTGCGGCCTTTTTTAGGATATCCCGCTCGGCCTTCAGCTTAGCGACCTCACGGCGCAACCGCTCGATCTCGTGCTGCTCGGGCTTCATCTGCCCATGACCGGGAAAGGCCTGTACCGGATCGGCGCCAAGCTCCTTCACCCACTTGCGCAGAACATTCTCATGAACATCCAGGTCCCGGCCGGCTTGCGCCACCGATACCCCGCGCTCCCGCACCAGCTTAACCGCCTCGACCTTGAACTCGCGACTGAACTTCCGTCTCTTCATCGCCCACCTCCGGCTTCATGAAACACCTGATCTCGGTGTCCATCAAACCGGCAGCAGCTCAAATCTCAGATTGGCGGTTTTGGCTCATCATGATGATGGGCGCTGCGTAAGCCGCCTGGAAGGAAAGAACCAAGTTCAGCAAAATGAAGGGAAAAGGGTCCCAATGTCTGATGAATGCTATCATGTTCAGCATGATCCAAATGCCAAGAAGGACGCTTTGGATGATGATGAAGCACCAAGAACCAACTGTTCAGCGACCCGGTCAGCAAGCATCGCGCCCGGCGTCAGTGCGAGCTTGGGTAAGTTGCGGGCTGGCTTTTGAGTCCGGAGTTCTCGCAGCCGCTCCTGGTCTTCTGGACTGAGGTGGACTTATGGGTTTGCTCATTGGTCATTTGTTGCATCCACAGTTGAGAAGGGTCTACGGGCCACGGGAGGAAGCTAGTACTACCATCGACGGCTGTTGCCTGATCTCTGTTGCCGAAAATCCGTGAATCTGAATCAGGCGGGCAGTAGCTACAAAGGCGACGAGGCGTCCTGCGCTGGCCGCGACGCCGGGTTCGCAAGGCCGCGTCGGCCAGCAGAGGAAGGAGTGATCCGGATGACTATACCAGCGAAAGCCGAGGCGCCGCCGCCGACCGTCTTCGTTTTGGAGATCGACGGTCAGCCCATTCTGGCGTTCAGAGCTGCGACGATTCGTCAGGCCAGAGAACTCGGCAAGGAGGACTGGCTGCAAGATGATTTGAAGCGAATGATGGTCGGACACAGGCCGCTTTGGAATGGGAAGTCGCCGATCAGGGTGCGTCGCGCCAAGCCAGAAGAAGAAGTGTACTACGTTGACGCGAAAACGGAGAATGCTGCAGGCGATTCGCCTTTGGTCTTTCTGGTTCGGCGGGACGATCAAGCGGATGCAGGTAGTCCCGTCACCCGTGGATCATTTCCGCCCCGGAGATGATTTCGAAGTAACACCTTATCGGCGGACTGGGCGGCCTCGTTGACGAACGAGATTATCGCGACCTGCTGCACCGATGCCACGTCCCGAACGACATCCACAGTTAGCTGCTGAGTGCCCCGAGGAAACTCTCGCGCCACGCCGCAATGCTATTGCGGCGTAGTACCACCATCATGGCCCGCCAACGATCGCATCGCTCCCCAAGTGGCATCCCCAGCGCTGTCTGCAATGCTTCGGCGACGGCGTCGGGGTCATACGGGTTGGCGATCACGGCAGTGTCGAGTTCGTAGGCCGCGCCGGCAAAAGGGCGAGAGAACGAGCACGCCAGGGTCATCGGGGTTCTGTGCAGCGACATACTCCTTGGCAACCAGGTTCATTCCGTCGCGCAACGGAGTGACAAGAGCGACGCGGCTGAGCCGAAAGAAGCCAGCGAGCGAACGCTGCGAGAAGCTCCTGTTCAAATACTGGATCGGCGCCCAATCGAGTTCCGCGTAGCGACCGGCCACGTCGCCCGCCAGCGCACCAAGCCTCTGTCGCAACGCACGGTATTCAGGAACGTCGCTGCGCGTTGCGGTGGCGATCTGCAGCAAGCGGACGTGGTTGCGGTATGCGGGATAGCCCTCGAGAAAGGCGGCGAACGCTTTGAACCGGTGCTCGAGACCCTTACTGTAATCCAGCCGGTCCACCCCAATGATGAGCTTGCGCCCCCGGAGACTCTCCTGCAGCCGGCGGGCCGTTCGGGATTTCACAGCGCGACTAGCCATTTCGGCGATCGCTTCAGTATCGATACCAATCGGGAAGGCGCCGGCGCGCAGAACCCGATCGAAAGCGTGAACGTGGCCATCGGACGAAATCGTGCCTCCTGCACGGCGAAGGATGGCGTCATGGAAGGCGGTCAAATCCTCCACCGTCTGGAAGCCGACGAGATCGTAAGCGCACAGTGATTTCAGCAGGTCGCCGTAGTGAGGAAGGGTCGCCAGCACCCCCAAAGACGGAAACGGCGTATGCAAGAAAAACCCGATCCGCTGTGTGGCGCGGGCGCGGCGAAGTTCCTCGGCCATCGGGATCAGATGGTAGTCATGCACCCAGACGAGGTCACTCGGGCTGAGCAGGGGCGCGAGGGCGTCGGCGAGCACGGCGTTCACCCGTCGATAGGCGGCCAAGTCCCGGCGGGTAAAGTTCATGAGGTCAAGGCGATAGTGGAATAAGGGCCACAGTGCCGCGTTGGAGAAGCCGCTGTAGTAGCCGTCATGGTCCGCGCGGGTAAGATCGACGGTAGCGTACGTCACTCCCTCGGTCTCAAAAACGTTCGGCTCTTTTGTTGTTTCTCCAAGCTTGCCACTCCACCCGAACCATAAGCCTCCAGCCTGATGCAGAGCGTCGACGAGGCCGGTCACGAGCCCGCCGCTGCGCTGCGCAGCTTCTGCCGGCAAGGCGACACGGTTGGAGACGATGACCAAGCGGCTCAAGCGGGTTCCCTCCGCACTGTCAGGGTTGCGTCGAGCCGAGCCGCCAAAAGATCTCGGCGAACACGGCAACGCAATGATCGGCGGTGACATCCGCCGGAGCCCACATTCGCTCGGTCCTCGCGCGAAAATCCACAATTCCTTCTACCGGAACTGACGGTCCCGTCATCAGGCAATCTGGGCGGGCGTTACCTGTAAAACATATAGATCTTCCCGCAGTAAATATAGGATACTCTGCCGACGATCTGGATTGTTGGGCGCTGTCTAAAGCTGATCTTCGCCAGGATTTCGACGGCAGACGCCCCGGGTGTGCCTCTCGATCTCAGCCAGTGCGGCGTCGAGCGAGGCGTGCGGCCCTTGCTGTATGCCGGCCATAGTTTCCGATGCGTGGCCCTCCGGATGGATCATGAACTGACGTGGAGCGCTTGCCGTGATGCGCCCCATCGAGCGGCCGAGCAGGTCCGTCAGCTGCCAAACCGTGCCTCCCTCTGCCGGTGTAACGATCACATCCATGGTGAGCCTTGAGTCTGTACGCCGCGCGAACAAACCGCTGCAATAACCGATGGGCGAACTACCGAGTTCCGCGGCCGCGGCATTCTCGGTACTGGAAGGATTGGCGCTTCGGATCGCCCCGCGATCGAGCGAATGGCGCTTAATGCCGATATATGCGACTATATAGAATGGTCAAAAAGAAAGGTCGAAGGCCAAGGTCGGGAGAAGAAATGGCAACCGCTCTCGACCGTTGGGACGAGGAAGGCGGAGCGCAGGAGTTGGCGTGGCCTTTACCCTATGAAGCCAGCGATTTGCGCGATGTGGAGCGCAGAGTCCTGGAATGTCTGGGTGCCGCCCTTGTCAGCGAATGGAATGATCTGCCTACTGACGTCCAGCGCAGGCTCTTCGAGCACGCGGCCTCGGGCAAATCGCACGACGCCACCGTGTTGAAGACGCGGATCGCCCGTTTCCTGCATGATCATAAAGGTGCTTCGGGTGGGCGTTAACACGACTTTGGCAGATTTGTTCACGCCTTGCTCTTCGCTGACCTGTGTTCTGCAGTACCCGTATCGCGGATCTGATGGCTGAAGAATGAGAGCGACGATGGCGGGACGCGCGGCTGGCAGGTTGGGCTGAGGTGGTGGCCGTCGTTTCATTTTTGCGCCCCGTCTTGGCAATGCGGAAGTGCTGCAAGAAGGCGTAAGCAACCATCGTCATAAGAGCGTGACGATGAAGACCGTGCCAGAACCGTCCCATCGCGCCATGACGGTTGTAGCCGACCGCTGCAAGTCTATCTCGGCTGGTAGATTTGCGAGATAGCATTTCTTCTCTCCGAGTCGCGATGCTTGCCGATCGCCAACTCGCATTTTTTCACTTGGCATCAGCAAGCATTTCGTCCGCCGGCATCTATAACAAATCCGCGATGTGTATTGCCTTGTGTTTGGTGACTTCGCAGCCATCTCATGATAAAGAGTTAGCTAATCTCGGCACAAAGAGCACTGTAAACGGATTGCTTCACTATCGCGCCGATGCAAAGCCGTTTCTGAAGGATAGCCGATCATGACCATGCGCTCCCGACGCGAAACGGTCACCTTCAAGCATCCCTTCCGGATCAAGGGCGTCGACCGCCTCTTGCCTCCGGGTGCCTACGAGGTCATCACCGATGAGGAGATGATCGAAGGATTGTCGTTCGAGGCGTTTCGCCGGGTTGCCACTATGATCACGGTGCCGGCGGCGCCGCCGCGCACTTCAACGGTGGAGAGGATTTCCATCGACCCGGTCGATTTGGCTGACGCTCAGCGCATTGATGCCGACGCGCCTCGTGAGTGACGCACCACTCGATCTCGACAAGCACCGCTGAATGGCTGCACAAGAAGCGACCGACGTCCGGCGCATTCTGGCGCACGTCGAGAACAACGCAATGCCCCTGCGCGATGGGAAGCTTTCTTAAATCTGATGATGCGGCGTCCAACGACTTTCGCACCACACAGCTGGCCTTCACCGGATCCTTAGCCGCCGCGGTCTTGGCAGCTATTTCGTGTTGCTCTGAGCAGAATATCGTTTCGGGACGGTCTTGTACGTCCCCTTGCGGCGGCTTATGTGCTGATTAGCACTCGCTGGCCACGACTGCCATTTCGTCCAAAGCAACAACAACAAGAAAACAGGAGGACAGCATGAAATTCCGTCCGCTTCACGACCGCGTTGTGGTCAAGCGCATTGAGGCCGAAGACAAAACCGCTGGTGGCATCATCATTCCGGACACTGCCAAGGAAAAACCTTCGCAGGGCGAGATCACGGCGGTTGGCCCAGGCGGCCGAGATGAATCCGGCAAACTGATTCCCATCGATCTCAAGGTTGGCGACCGCGTCCTGTTCGGCAAGTGGTCAGGCACCGAGGTCAAGCTCGATGGTCAGGAACTACTGATCATGAAGGAAAGCGACATTATGGGCGTTCTCACTGAGCTGCCCGCCGCCAAGAAGAAGGTCGCATAGACGCCAGCCAATTTTCCTTATCCTGAGCCGTCCCTGCAGCCCGCGTCTCGAAGGACGAGGCCTGCAAATTCAAGTCCCGCCACTTAAGGGCTCGTCCAGTCGCACGGTCCTTGGATCTGACCAGTTGAAAACGGAGATCATTATGTCGGCCAAAGAAGTTAAGTTCGGCGTCGACGCCCGCGACAGGATGTTGCGCGGTGTTGAAATTCTCAACAATGCGGTTAAGGTCACGCTGGGGCCCAAGGGCCGGAACGTCGTGCTCGACAAGTCGTTCGGCGCTCCCCGCATCACCAAGGACGGCGTCACCGTCGCCAAGGAGATCGAGCTTGAGGACAAGTTCGAGAACATGGGCGCGCAGATGGTGCGAGAAGTTGCCTCCAAATCGGCAGATGCAGCTGGCGATGGCACCACCACCGCGACCGTGCTCGCGGCTGCGATCGTCCGTGAAGGCGCGAAGGCGGTTGCCGCCGGTATGAACCCGATGGACCTGAAGCGCGGTATCGACCTCGCGGTGGAAGCCGGGGTCGCCGATCTCGTGAAGAACTCCAAGAAGGTCACCTCGAACGAGGAGATCGCCCAGGTCGGCACCATCTCGGCCAACGGCGACGCGGAGATCGGCAAGTTCCTCTCCGACGCCATGAAGAAGGTCGGCAACGAGGGCGTCATCACGGTTGAAGAAGCCAAGTCGCTCGAGACCGAACTCGAGGTCGTCGAAGGGATGCAATTCGACCGCGGCTACATCTCGCCGTACTTCGTCACCAACGCCGACAAAATGCGCGCCGAAATGGAAGACGCCTACGTCCTCATCCACGAAAAGAAGCTATCTCAGTTGAATGAACTGCTTCCGCTGCTGGAAGCCGTCGTCCAGAGTGGCAAGCCGCTTGTGATTATCGCGGAAGACGTCGAGGGCGAAGCGCTCGCGACCCTGGTCGTGAACCGCCTCCGCGGCGGTCTGAAGGTCGCGGCCGTGAAGGCTCCGGGCTTCGGCGATCGCCGCAAGGCCATGCTGCAGGACATCGCGATCCTGACCGGCGGCCAGGCGATCTCGGAAGATCTGGGCATCAAGCTCGAGAACGTCACGCTCAACATGCTCGGTCGCGCCAAGAAGGTGATGATCGACAAGGAGAACACCACCATCGTCAGCGGCGCCGGTAAGAAGGCCGACATAGAGGCGCGGGTGGCGCAGATCAAGGCGCAGATCGAGGAGACCTCCTCGGACTATGACCGTGAAAAGCTGCAGGAGCGTCTTGCCAAACTCGCGGGCGGCGTCGCGGTGATCCGCGTCGGCGGCGCGACCGAGGTCGAGGTGAAGGAGCGCAAGGATCGCGTTGATGACGCGATGCATGCGACCCGCGCGGCCGTCGAGGAAGGCATCCTGCCGGGCGGCGGCGTCGCCCTGCTGCGTGCTTCCGAGCATCTCAAGGGGCTGCGCACCAAGAACGATGACCAGAAGACCGGCGTCGAGATCGTGCGCAAGGCGCTGTCTGCGCCGGCCCGCCAGATCGCGATCAACGCTGGCGAGGACGGCTCCGTTATCGTCGGCAAGATCCTGGAGAAGGATCAGTATGGCTACGGCTTTGACTCCCAGTCCGGCGAGTACGGCAACCTGGTCACCAAGGGCATCATCGACCCGACCAAGGTCGTTCGTGTGGCGATTCAGAATGCGGCTTCTGTTGCGGCGCTCCTGATCACTACCGAAGCCATGGTGGCCGAATTGCCAAAGAAGAACGCCGGCGGTGGCGGCATGCCTCAAGGTGGCGGCATGGGTGGTATGGATTTTTAAGTCCTACTCGTTCAGAGCTCAACAATAACGAAGGCCCGGCAGAGATGCTTGGGCCTTTTTTGCAGGAATCAGTAAAAAGCGGCCGCCGAGAAGCGTGATGAATTCTCGCCGTTTCACGGATTTCCGTGAGGACGCCTTGTGCAATATCTCAAAATCAGCACTTTGCATTGCAGCCGGGTGGCGGGTGAGAATTGTTACCAAACCAGTCAGGACTCACCCCACCGTTACTGGATTTTGGGAAGTGCATAGCTCCGCCCTGGTTGGTCGCCCCCGTGATTAGACCGAAGACCGCGATCATCTGGGACGCGGGGATCATGAGTAGCAGGCCGGCTACGATCGAGACATCCGGTGCAATAGCGACCACAGCGAGCAGCGGCATAATAGGGCCGAAGGAGCGCTTGTGTAGGCGACCCATCAGCCAGCCCAGGGTAAAGCGATCTTGCCGGTGCCTCGTCGTGCAGCCGCTGCAGCAGGACCGAGGCAGGCACAAACACCCCTTCATCGGCGGGCATTGTCGGCTTCAGCTGGTCGAGCTCGTTGGGACCCGGTACGCGGGGAAAGGATATTTTGGGAGGCGCCCGGTCGACACAGCCGACCCTGCGAGGGTCAGAGCCGACCCAGAAGTAGCAATACGACGAGGATGACCAGGATGGTACCGATGACCCCCATCCCACCGTGGCCATAGCCGTAGCCGTAGCCGCCGAAGCGGCCGCTGAAGCCACCAAGCAGGAAGATGATGAGGAGGATGATGAGGATAAGTCCGATCGACATTGTCCGACTCCTTTGGTGGGACCTTGTGGATATTGGGTCTCAAGTTTTGTCTGTCTTGCGAGTCGTCGACCTCCTGCAAGAGTCCGCAGGCGACCCCGGATAGGAGGGGCCGATGCAGTTGACCGGATCACAAGGGCGCAGCCGCGCCATCGCGATCCAGTGCGCGCTCGAGCGCGTGTTGAGTGGGAATGGTCTGTGACAGAGGTTGCCACGCCCAAACAGCGTCGCTCGTGCCCTCAATACGGGGCGTAGTATTGGCGGCGATAGGGATACGGGCCGCCGTAGTAATCTGGCGCATAGTAGCCCGGCGCGTAGCCTGGCCCGTAGGCTCCGTAGGCCCCGTAGGCGGCGGCTCCAGCCGCGGCACCCAGGATGCCAAGACCAATTGCGGCCCCCGGAGCGCCGTAGTAGCCGCGACCGCGGTAGTGGCGTCGGTAGTAGACTTCTGTCACTGCGGACGACGAAGCCGCTTCTGTCGGAAGAGTCGTGCTCGGCGAGATCGGAGCTGCCCCCGAAGGCAGCACCGAGGCGAGCGTCGCCGCACCGAAGAGTGCGACCGCAATCGCGTATTTCATTGTCTGCTGGTTCATGGTCGTATCCTCTCGAATTTGGAGCATCTCTAGCGGCAAGTCGATTGCGTGCCGCTGGCCGATAAAGAACCTCGACCCAGGGCGCTCGAGGCGCTGGTGGGGGCGGATCCGAGGATTCGTGGTTCTAGCGAACTCGCAGAGCCGCCTTTGTACTCGCGCCGCGACTTAACCGATTACTTGGCGCAAGTTTTGTCCGCCTTCAAAGCCGCTTCTGCCGAGGCCTTTGTCGTGTGAGCGGCGCCGACAACCTTCATGCTGCCGCCGGCAGCAGGCTGGCTCTCGACGATCTGACACTTCATGGTCGCAGTATCCTGAGCCAGGTAGAACGAGGAGGGCGATTGGCCAACGGTTTTGCCAGTCTCCGCCGCGAACGACGGAGAAGCGAATGCGAGAACAGAGACTGTCGCTAATAGAATTCTTTTCATAGTATCCACCAATTCTTATGCGTCCGGAATCGGACAAAGAATGAACAGGGCAAAGCCGACAAGAGTTCCAGCTATCGCCGATTTGTTTGTTTCGTGTGGATTGACGTGGGTCAGCGACAGCCCTGAAAGTCTGTCGACAGGTTATGCCAATCGCCCAATTCCATTCTGCCTAGCGGCGATCCTTCAGCGGGTGTTGCCGTTAGCGGGAATCATTTGGCTATAGCTGCGCTCCTCGCAAACATTCTCTCAATCATCGATGGATGCCGAGAGCAGGGCGGTGAGAAGTATTGTGCCGCAACGCGGCGCGAGCTCATGGTCAAAATTGCTCATTCAAGAAAATTTAACGAAAGGGAATTTGCCATCAGATTAGGACGGCATCACTGATCGCAATGTCACTCTTTGGCCCAAGCCCCACTGACGAGTAGGCGCAACAGGCGATGCCCATCATGAGCGGGCGCCTGAAGTCCCTTCTAGAAAACGTGAGGGCCTTGAAGCTGAACGACTGATCAGAAAGGTTGCCGAAGGTCCAATGCGTCGATCTATGATGTGACAAGAACTTCTACGGACATCCCGGCGAAGGCGCCGATGCTGCCGACGAAGCTGCCGGACACTGGAATCGTCTGCCGGATGTCGCGCGCGACCGCGACTGGGATCAGATTGAGGCCGCCGAGGCTGCGATTCGTCGGGTCGAAAGTGATCCAGCCGGCGCCCGGTACGAAGACCTCGGCCCACGCATGGGTTGATCCCGCATTGCTCGATCCGACGCTCTGTTGCTCTGGATTGTAAAGATAGCCGGAGACGATCCTGGCTCCGAACCCGAGCATGCGTGCTGCTTCGGTAAACAGCATCGCGAAATCCCGGCATGACCCCCAGCCACGATTTAACGTTTCTACCGGCGTTTGGGTACCCTCATCCTCACGGCTCTGGTACCGGACAGCTTCCGAAACGCCGACGCTCAGGTCCTTTAGCAGCGACAGCGTATCAGTCCGACTTCCTCGAACGAACATTTGTGCCCAACTTCGTAGGACCCCCGCCGTGTCCGAGAACTGGGGGAGAGCCAGGGCGCCGAGATCGGTCCAATCGTCATCAGAATAGCGGAATGGGTAAGACATGGCCGAGACAGCGATATCGAACACCGGCCATGCAACCGCGTCGAGCTGAAGCTCCGCGACGCTGGCGATCACCAGGTTGGAGGCTGTCATCTGAAACGTGGCCGTCGCGATTGCATTGCCAAACACATCGTGCGCCCAGGTCAAGGCCGCATGCGGCGTCACCGTGACGTTGCTCGAAATCAAACGAAGCTCGCGGCTTTCGCGCGGACGAAGCATCAAGCGGTGCGGCAACAGGTGCACGTGTTCGTTGAATCGATAGGTCGTCGTGTGAAGAACCTTCAGCGTAATCAACGCAAGCTCCAATCCGCGGCAGCGTCTGACAGGCCCTTATCCGGTGGTCCCCTCGGGAAGTATGGCCAAGTTGAACGTGCCCATGCAAATGTCAATCCAGACGACCGAAACCCGGGCGGATTTGCGGACGAGGCACCGAGCAAGAACGCTGCGATTCATTCATACGGTCATGTTGACGGGTGTCGAAGTGCAAGCACAACATCAGTTTCGCGGTGCGACAGGATCCGACAAGTGTGACGTGACCGCTGGTCGGAGGGCCGCAAATGATGGACAGCGTCGTGTCGGCATGACAACCCTGGATAGTGAGGCGACTAGGAGGGATCGAACCATGAAGAACCGGCCACCGCTTCCGCAACATTTGAGTCGCCATAGGTATCACGCGCTGCTGGTCCGGCTGCAAATCGAGCTCGTCAAGCTGCAGCGCAGCGTGATTGAGCGCGGCCAGCGAATCCTTGGCATCGTCGAAGGTCGCGACGCCGCCGGCAAGGATGGCACGATCAAGTCGATTGTCGAACATCTAAGCCCGCGTGATACCCGCATCGTAGCGCTGGGGCCGCCGAGCAATCGGGAGCGGTGTTCATGGTACTTCCAGCGTCACGTTTCGCACTTGCCCGCGGCAGGAGAGATCGTGCTGTTCAATCGCAGTTGGTACAACCGTGCTGGAGTTGAGCGTGTCCGTGGTCCGGGCCGGCGACAAGGAACATGCGCGACTTAATATCATTCGCGATGTTCTGTGGCGGCTGCACTATCCCGGAAAGCACCGTCGTCTCCACAGGCCCGATCCGGCGGTCGTTTTTCCTTACTATAAAGCCTGCTATGAGCGCGGCCTGATCGAGGCTTAGGTGGCTTACCTTGATGCCTCAGTTTGCATCGAGCGAAATTCTGTAGCCTGCACTTTCGAGAGCGGCGAGGACGGCTGTTGCGATAGTCTTGCATTCGTTGGGCTCTTTGTAAGTTTTCGGCCACACCGTCCCGTTTCCCGCGTCTGGAAAATCAACGAAAGCTGATTGAATAGCGCGTTCGATGATCCGTTGGAGCTTCTCATCCCGTATCATTGCCTTGTCTCCCGCTCTCGACGATCGTCAATATCGCCAGTTTACCTAGAGCCGTTGCGGCGCGCCACCAATGCGCTCGAGCGCAAAAAACCTGTTTGAAGGAGCAAAACGTATTCTCGTTCCTCCGATCATCAGCGCAGGCGAGCGTAGCTCTCAGCGATTTGCGACGCTCAGGCCAGGCCTCTTTGCGGCTGGCGACGTGGGGGGCGGCGTCTATCGGCAGGCTGTCACGCCGGTCTCGGCTGCATGACGGCACTTGAGGCCACTCGCTTTCTCTTGGCCCAATGTCCTTCCAGCCGGCGCGCTTGTCCTATTGAAGATAGGCTCAACCCTTAAGCAATGTATGGCTGAATTACACAGTAATTTCAATTACATACGAGTTCGCAGTTTTGTTCTGAGTGGCGCGCCATTCAGAACAGTCCAACGAACTCTGACTCAGTACGTCTTCAGCATTGTGAGCTCGCCGGCATCGGCTCGGTTTTTGGCGGCGAGCAAGATCTCCCTCATCTGCTTGATCACCTGCGGTTCTAGGGCTTCGATCTTCGCCGCGATCTGCGGATCAAGAATGCCTTTGCGGCCATACCGCCCTCGAACGTCGCTGGCATGTCCGAGAATGCGGTCGCGCGTGCGTTGTGCGATCGCATCATTGTCGAGCCAATCGGCCATGAGGTGCCGCGTCGAATAGAGGGTAAGGTCCGCGCGATTGAGTTTCAGTTTCGTCTTCACGTACTGCCATGCCTTGCTCAGCGGCTGCGACCAGCGGATCGTACCGTCTTTGCGAGTATAGGCGTCCCATTCCGGGAAGAGCCGTTCCTCTTGCTTGTCCATCAGATCCTGCATTCGATCCAGCAGCCCCAACTCGATGAGAAGCGGATGGATCGGAATGACCCGCCCGGCAGCGTTCGTCTTCAGATTGCGCAGATCCTTCACCGCGACGCGGCCATGGCGAGCATCGAACGGGCGCAAGTCGAAATAGTAGAACTCGCCATCGGTTCGGATATCGGCGCATTTGAGCTGGCCGACCTCGCCGGGCCTCATGCCGGTGAGGATGCAGATCAAGAAACCCCAGTAGATGTGCGATTGCACGAAGTACCGGCCGGGCTGCCAGACGTGCACGCGATTCTTGCAGCCGGTGAAGAGCGGCAGGCGCAACAGCGTCAGCAGCTCGTCATCGTCGAAGGCATCGCGCGGCAGCGGCGCCAAATTTTCGGGATCGATGCACACGAACTTGGGACGCGGTCCGCAGTAATGCTTTTCCGCGATGGCGAAGTCGACGAACTTATAGAGCCCGGCCCAGTACCGGCTCTTGATGGTGGTGGTCGTCACGCGCTCGAGCTGCGACCACTTCGTCTCTTCCGCATATTTGTAGCGCTGGAAAAGCGTCTTCGCGAACCGGCGTGGAATGTTATCGCGATTGGGGATATCCGGCAGCGCCTCGTCGAGTTGCTTCCATTTGGCATCGGTCAGTTCATCCATCCGCGGGTTGTCCAGGAAATCGATGGCGAACTGGATGACGGGTTCAGCTTCTCCGCGGCCCTTCGCGGTGTGTTTCCGCTTGCGGTCCAGCGGTTTGAGAAATTCCGCGAGCACGTCGGACATCCGGCAGGAATTGTCTTCGGCGGCCTCCCCGGTGGGGGCACATACCGCGGGCTCGGAGACCGGCGAGATCGAGCCCACCTTCTGCGCCGGAAGCAACGGAAGCCTTTGGGCGACTGCGTCCTGCACGAGGCGATCGATCATCGCGATGGGATCGAACGGTTGTGCGACCGCCGGGGCGGCGGGCGCCGTCCAGCCTTCCTTGACCGCCTCGGCCGCGTCATGCCGGCCGTTTTCATAGGCACGCCGAACGTTTAGGCGGGCGATCTCGCTTTCGGCCGCCTTGTTCTGGTTGACGAAGTCGACCCAGGTGCTCGGCATCCGAGGGAAACGCTGCGGGTAGGCATAGCCGCGGTCCTGCGCCCGGCCGAGATAGCGCCTGACCTCATGTTCGAACGCGCAGCGCTCGGCCAGCAGCCGCTCGTTCGCCGGCACGCCATGCTCGACATAGGCGTGCAGCCGCGCATCGAGGATGGTCCCCAACGCCTCCAGGTCGGGAGCCGCGATCAGCTCCTGCGCCCATCCGAGATTGTCCATCAGCCGCCGCCTAGCCTCATCAAAATTCCCGGTCCTGAGGCTGACACGAAGGAGGGGGAGCCCAAAGAGCTGAGCGGCCTGTTTCCCCAGCCGAATCTGCAGGAAATAGCGTCCATCGCCGCGCCGGGCGAGGTAGGAAGGACGAGCCACGCGTAGGCCTTTCCGGGGGGCGGGCCGGGTGAGACATTCCCGTGGGATGTAACACCATCAAATCCGCTACCACATTCCGGACAACGTGCTGGAAAAGCTCAGGATTTCGCTTCGGTTTTGGACCTGGCAGCGCGTCCCTCCCCCGCTACCATGCGTACGATTTTGCACGCCAAACCACGATCTTCTGCGATGCGTTACGCCTGACGGCACGGCTTCGGACGCCGTGATCGCGAAAACTGTATCGTCAGTGGACGAGATACCTCAGTAACAACCGAGTATGCGCGCGCTATCGTCGTATTGACGGCACCCGCTGTTGAACAGCCGGATAGCAGCAGTCTCGCTGCGCAGCAGGCATTCGCCACTACCGAATAGCGGCTGCGGCATGGCCTGTGTCCTGATCCCGTGCCTGACGAGCCGACCGCTCGCTGTGGCGAGCACGCCGGTCGCGTCGTTCGCAGGGACCGCCAAGTCAACTTCACCCCTCTCGTCGCCTCCAGCCCGCAGTCGCCGCTGCGGTCTCCAAGCAGCTAACTTTTCACTCGCAAATCTGCCGCGCGATCGCGGGCAAATTTTTCGCCCGAAGGCGCTTGCAAACAAACGTGCATTGAAATAATTGTAATACACCACTAAGATATCACAGGGAGAATACAATTGGACGCCCGTGGGTCTAACCGTGTCGATAGCGATGTGCTCGTCGTCGGAGGGGGAGCCGCAGGAGTTGCGGCCGCTGTAACCGCCGCTCGAAGGGGTCTGAAAGTCACGCTCGTGGAGCGGTATGGCTTTTGCGGCGGCGGCGCTGTGGCCGGGCTGTCGGGCACGGTGTGCGGTCTGTACGAGGCGACCGAAGCGATCAACGCTAAACCGAAGCAGGTTGTGTTTGGTTTTGCCGACGAATTTTGCCGCCGATTGGAAGCCAAAGGCGGGCTTGGCGATCCGCTGCTCTACGGAAAGACTTGGGCGCGGGTCCACGACCCCTTGGTTTGGCGCGAGGAAGCAGACGCGATGCTGCGGGAAGCCGGAGTACGCGTCGTGTTCCATGCTGTCGCTAGCGACGTGAGCATGGAGGGCGACAGGATCGGGGGGGTGGTCATTTGGACGAAACAGGGACCCCTCGATGCGCGCGCCAAGGTCGTCGTCGATGCGAGCGGAGATGCTGATGTCGTCGCAATGGCCGGCTTGCCCAGCTTCATCGGCGACAACGGCAGGGTTCAGAACCCGACGATGATCTTTCGAATGATGGGTGTCGATATCGATCGTTTCGTCACAGAATACGGCGCCGACACCATCATGCCGGAAAAGATATCCGACATGATCCGCGCAAAGCACAATGCGGGTGAATACCGGCTGCCGCGCGCCAAAATCTGGCTATTCCCCACCACCCGACCCAACGAGTTGCTGTGCAATTGCACGCGTGTGATCGGGCCGGACGGGCGTGAGCTCAACACGCTTTTCCATCAGGATTTTACCGACGCCGAAATCGAGGGAAGGCTTCAGGCGCGAGAATACGCTCGTTTCTTTCGCGATCATCTCGTGGGATGCGAAGCCGCCTTTCTGAACGATACGGGCGTCCAGGTCGGCGTGCGCCAGACCCGTCAGGTCTCCGGTGTAAAGAGGCTTTCAAACGAAGACGTCGTCAAAGGCGCCAAGTCATCGGACGGCATTGCGGTCTCGCCTTGGCCGATCGAACTGCACTCGGGCGTCAAGCCTCGCGTCGAGTGGCTTCTGAACAACTACTACGAAGTGCCGTACGGGTGCTTCGTGCCGGAGCGCGGGGAGGGGTTGCTGGTTGCCGGCCGCTGCCTCTCGGCGGAGCACGAAGCAGTCGCTTCAGCACGCGTCACGGCTCAGTGCTTCTCCTACGGTCATGCGATCGGTCATGCAGCGGTGATTGCGGTGCGCGACGGAATCGCGCCGAGGCACATTGACGGGCAGCAAGTGAGGGCAGCGGTGAACGCCGACGGCGCGCGCCTCGATTAACAGGATCGTGAACAGATGATCAAGCTAGACAATCAAGGTCCGATCGCCATCGTTACCATCAATCGCGCGGAGCGCCGCAATGCGTTGGGCTCGCAGCTCATGCGGGATCTGAACGCTGCCCTGGCCGATTCAGAGCGCAATGACGCGATCAGCGCAGTTGTGCTGACGGGCGCTCCGCCCGCATTCTGCGCCGGCAGCGACCTCAAGGAGCTGGCAGGCCTCTCTATCGCGGATATGTGCAAGCACGAGGCCGAAACCGCAACGTTCGCGCGCGCGATAGGCTACCGCGCCAAGCCGGTCATCGCGGCCGTCGAAGGATACGCTCTCGGAGGCGGAATGATCCTTGCGGCATCGTGCGACATCGTGGTGGCTGCGTCGAACGCACGATGGCATCTGCCGGAAGCCCCGAACGGCTGGCTGCCGCCGTGGGGGCTTACGGCGCTCCTGACTCGGGTCGGCCCGGTGCGGGCGCGCCGTCTCACGTGGGGCGCGGCACCGATCGACACGATCGAGGCGGCGAGGATTGGCTTGGTCGATGACGTCGCCGAGCCGGGCGCCGCGCTTTCTCTGGCAACGGAGATTGCCGTCGGTCTTTCCAAAGTGCCGCCCGAAGCCGTCGCGTCGACGAAGCGCTTCTTCGACCGCTTCATCATGGCGGACGCCGAGCGCCTGGACGAAGTCTCGTCCCGGGAGTTCGCATCGAACTGCGAAACGCCAAGTTCCCAAAAAACCTTTGAACGCTTTACGGTGAAGTCGTGAATAAAATCGTTGATGCCGCGACGGCAGTTGCATCCATTCAGGACGGATCCTCGGTCGGTTGCGTTGGTGTGATCGGTTGGGTAACGCCCGATACTCTTTTGAAGGCCCTTGGCGACAAATTCCGCAATACAGGCAGCCCGAAAAACCTGACCTTCTACTTCCCGGTCGGGACCGGCGACGCTCAGGGCATCAAGGGCATGGACCACGTAGCGCAGGAAGGATTGATGAAGCGCATGGTGAGCGGTTCATACATCAATCCTGTCGACCCCAAGACGGGAAAGCGACCCGAGCTCATGCGTCTCATCCGTGAGAACAGGATCGAAGCCTACTCCTGGCCGATCGGAGCGACCATGCATTGGCTACGCGAGATAGCTCGTCGCAGCCCAGGTTACATGACCGAAATCGGGATCGGCACCTACATCGATCCCGACAATGGCGGCGGCCGGTTCACGGAAAGAGCACGAGACAATCTCGTGAGAAAAATCGAATTCGACGGAAAGCCGTATCTATTCTATCCGGCATGGAAGTTGGACACCGTGTTCATCTACGCATCGACCTCAGACGAGTTCGGAAATCTGTCTTTCGAGAACGAGGCGCTGGTGTCCTCGAATATTGCGCTGGTGCTGGCAGCCAAGGCCCATGGCGGCCGCGTCGTAGCGCAAGTGCGGCGAACCGTGCCTCACGGCCGGAGAGCCGCATCCGAGGTTCGGATCCCAGGCATGTTTGTCGATGCAGTCGTCGTCGACCCCAAGATGATGATGACGACCGACGTCGAATTCGACCCGGCCTACTTCGGCGGTGAGCGCAGGGCGCTGTCTCAACTCCCTCCGATCCCGTCGTCCGCCGACAAGGTCGTCGCATCGCGGGCAGCGAAGGAAGTGCGGAAACGCGAACTTTCCATTTTTGGCTTCGGGGCAGCGGCCGATGTGCCGCTCGTCATGGCGGAGCAGGGGCTGCTTCACGGCGACGAGCTCAAGGACTATTGGTTTACCACCGAGCACGGATCCTACGGCGGGATTGTCATGTCGGGATGGCAGTTTTCCGCGAATCTGAATCCCGATGCGATCCTCGACGGCGTCTATCAGTTCGACGCCATCGATGGAGGGTTGTGCAACTTTGCGGCACTCGCCTTCGCTCAGTTCGACCAGCGCGGCCGAGTCAACGTATCGAAGTTCGGCGCCGCCAATCCGGGCGCGGGCGGCTTTATCGACATCGCGCAAAGCGCCAAGCGTTTGGTCTTTACCGGAACCTTCACCACCGGTGGGCTCGATGTCGGTTTCGGCGGCGGGAAACTGAGCATCGTCAAGGAAGGCAAGGTTCGCAAGTTCGCGAAGCAGGTGGAGCACATCACCTACGCGGTCACCGACGGCGTCAAGCGCGGCCAAACCGCGCTGGTGATCACCGAGCGAGCGGTGTTCGAAGTTGCTCCGGAGGGACTGGTGCTGACGGAAGTGGCGCCAGGTATCGACGTTCGGCGCGATGTGCTCGAGCAGATGGAGTTCGCCCCCTGGCAAGTCGCGGACGAACTGAAGCTGATGGATGCAAGCTTCTTCGTCGATCCCGGTCAGACAAGCGCGGTTCGGGGACAAGCCGGTTAAGAAGTTTCCCCGGTCTCGACGAGACCGGGGATTCCGATCATCTGCCCGACCCGACGCTGATCTCGAATATCTGTCGTGTGTAATTTTCGATCTGCTCCATCAGAGCGGTAACCGCAACGAGTGCACCTTGCTCGTCATGCCGCGAAACCGCGCGTGCTCGCGCCGCATGAAGGACGCCCATTGCGCCGAGGTTCTGCAGGTCGCTTTCGTACCTGTAGTAGAATCTCCGCGACATCGCGTGAAGCGGCGAGATTGAGCGGGTTGCGAATGGGTTGCCGGCAGCCGCCGCGATAAGACCGTTCGCCTTAAAGACCTCACGCAAGTATTTTTCGAGGTTGCCCTGCTTGCCCGCGCCTTCGATTTCGTCGGCAGCAGCGAGAAGGCGCTCCCGGTCGCTTGCAAGGATGCGGCGAGCCGCCCTTATCGAAATGAAAATCTCGAGTTCACGCCGCAGCTCGATCGCCAACAACTGCTCATGAACATTTATCTCGGTGATCATCAAGCCGTGCCGGGGCAAAATGGTCACGAGACGGTCCGCCTGAAGGCGTTTCACCGCTTCGCGCACCGGTGTGCGGCCGATGCCGATCTCCTCTGCCAATCCCTCCTCAGACCAGTGACTGCCGGGCGGCAGCTGCAGTGTCACGATCATCTCCTCGAGCCGTCGGTGAGCCGTGTCGGCCTGAGACTCGGGAGGGGAAAGTACTCCGACCTTTTTCGCCATTGGACGCCAAGCTCTTAGCGCGCCCAAGGCGCGATGTGGGTGTCTCTTACGAATATCCTCGCTGCGACGTTCGGGACAAGCGCAGCACGAGCGCATCTCACACAATGCGCACACCTAAATCGACCCCTCCCAGGGCTGAGCGGCCATCATCCGGGAAAGCGCAATGATGTGTTGACGAAACTTTTGTA
>NZ_JADFUD010000075.1:0-37146 GCF_054820065.1 Bradyrhizobium sp. UFLA06-06 | reverse complement strand
GGGCAAGAGCGTGCCCCTAAGAAAATTGCTCTGCTTACCTCGCCGGCTAAGGCCAGCGCACAGGTGGGTTAGTTGGCCGCTGGAGGCGACTCAGACCACCCATGCCGATTATACCGTACCCGTTCGGGCCACCCCGCTAGCCGACGCCAAGCAGAATGACGCTGTCATCCGATGCCCGCTTCGCCCATGCCGCGCGCGCGTACTCGAGCCGTACCGAGCCATTTGGGTCATGCAGTGCAGCCCATCGGTCGGCATCCTCCGCCGAGCCAACAAGCATATGAAGAGCGCCACCACGGAGCGTCGGATCGCATCCCTCGGCCCGCAGGTGGGCGTAATAGGCGTGTGCGCAAAAAGACGTGGATGGGCCAACGCTCGCGCTAGCATTAAGATTAAGGTCAGACATTCATATTCCCCTGTCGAACCGGCTCATTTGACCGGCCCCGAAACTGTGTTAACACAGATTCTATGAAACGTCAAACCGTGATAACACAGAAAAAGCGCGGACCCGCCCCTACGGGCAAGGGCACGCTCATTGGCGTGCGCATGCAGCCTGACGACTTGTCAGCGATCGACAAATGGATATCAGAGCAAGACGCCGCCCCAACGAGGCCAGAGGCTATCCGCCGGCTGGTTGAGATCGGGCTGAAAAGGGGTAGCTGAACCGGTCGTGGGGATAACAGGGATTGCCGCGCGATCCATGCGGCGTGCACGCTTTCCGTGTGTCAGCTTGCCGACCTGATCCGAAACACACGGGGTGCAAACTTTGGCGTCCTCTCCCAAGGCTTTGAGAGCCTTACGCGCTTGGCTATCGGTCTACCGCATAGACACCCTTCAGAAGGTCGTGGTGCGCCTGGCACCACCAACTTTGGCGGTGATCATGTTCGCGGTGTTCTTCCCGACCGAGTTCGCCAATCATTGGGGTAAGGCTGCATCAGCGGTGCTCGCATGGCTGGTCGTGGCGCCGATAGTCTACGTGTGGATATTTCGTACCCTCCCAGAAGAGCCAAAGCCAGTACTCGGAGGACTTGGACCGTTCTACACTGCTGAGGGGCGCAATAAAGAACGCGCCGAACAGTTGGCGATCAAGCAGCGGATTGATCAACTCTCAGCGCAAATACGGGGGCTCGATACCGAAAGGTCAAAGCTCGATCTCACGACGTCGGATGGGCAAGTACGATTTGGCCAGATCTCAACGAAGATACTTGAGATCGAGGGGCAGTTGGTGACCCTAAAAGCCTCGGTTCGCTCCCTCTATTTTGGATTTACTGGGAGGAACGGCTAATGCCACAGCGAATGGCTGGTCCTTCAGCAAAGAAAAGATGCTGCATAGTTGCCCCACCCAGCTCCCGCGATCTACAGTTGAAGCGGCATAGGGGGAGTTCAATGGGATTTTTTAGACGTAAAGAGACTTGGGAGCGGACGTTCCGGCTGAGGAGCAACCACGGCGCCTCAAAGGGAGTCCTCGCCGTTCTGTTTTGGCTCTGGGGCGTAGTCGGGCTGCTCTTCAACGCCGGCACGCTGTTTGGGCTCACGGGCAGCGTCGGTGTCGGAACGTCGGCCTATCTGGCAGCAACCTGCATGGTGTGGATTGGCGGCATGGTGCTGTTTGGCATCGGCGCCCTACTCGCTCACACAGATTTTGATGGTGAGCGGCCGAGCGAAGGTGACTACGGCGACGTGCGGGTGACAAGGTAAACCTTCCGGAGCCGGTCATGACCTTTGGATTGGGCGAATTCCTGGGGGCGGTTGGCATCGCTGGTGTCCCAGCGGCGCTCGCGCTAACCATGACGGTGGCGACCAAGGCGGGCTACCGATTCTTGAAGGCATGCCTGATCGTCTCAGGAGCGTTCGTAATCATCCCACTGCTCTTCATGCAATGGACTGTGGACTGGGGGCCAACCTATATGAAGGTTCTCGTAAACGCTGCGGTAGCCGCAATCGTGGTGGGCGGGATTTCCTACGGGCTGGAGTGGTTGCGCAAAAAAGAAACATCGGCCAGCGCAGAGACTTCGACATCGCAGCGCGGTCCCACATTGGAGGCCACGAACAATTCAACGATTGACGCTAGCGGAGCCACGATCCCGGGGGATTTGCCATTTCAATTCGGCAAGGCGGACCAGAACTCTCTTCTTTCGATGCCGGGGGCCAAGGTCACCAAGACCGAAAATGGATGGCAGATTACACCACCGGAGAACATTACCTTCGAATTTCCGGCGGCCTCTCCCAAATACGCCGCCATGACACTCCCCGATTTAAAGCGGGAGCTTCTGACAACGGCAAACTCACTTCGATTACTGCAGAACAAATACACTGCTAGTTTCAGGGAAGCGAGGTCAGATACCACGAACTTCCGCAATTTTGCCGACGCCTTTAGAAGCGAATACGAGAAGAACTTCGCTGAACGATCTTTTGCGTTGGCATCGGCCGCTCTGAGCAAGCTCGGGCCGGTCACACTGAGTCAGTCCGCGACGAATGGCGGCGCCGTCGTCTACTACAAGAAATTCGTTGGTCCGACGCCAGCTGGAGATGCCGCCTCATTTTTAGAGGCACTCTCGGAAAAGCTTCCGAAGAGATGACAATTGCACTCCAGATACTGAAACGAACGCAGCCGAAAGAACCAGGTTCATTGCTAGGGCGAAGGAACTTCTAACGCAGGCTGCGACTTCCTGCTGATCTGCATTCTTGCGCAACCCAATTTCCAAGACGGCAACCCTGTGAAACAGGTTGCTTTCGAGCATTACCAGAAGCGCTGAGAATGCGAGGCCGCTTGCTGCTCTAGCGCTTCAATTCGCTCCTCCAAATCCATTTAATATCCTCTCTCAAGCCAGAACCCTGCGTGCCTTGGTCATCCTTAACGGCAGCAACAACCCGGCTGGGCAACTCCGCATTCTGCTGCGCCAATGCCTGGTTAATCAGCGCAACGGTCCTCTCGCTTGGCGTCACCCGACGGTGCTTCCAGCGCGTACCTAGCTAGGCGTATGGTGGCAGTTCCACCAGCGTCCCAATCAATCGCAAGAGGGCTTGATGCTCCGGACCCTTCATACCTGCCCGCAAGAACTCGCCGAGTTCAATGTGCGAGAGCCTCCCCCCGGATGGCGCATTCGGCTGATGGATGATGAAAGCGTTTCCGCTGGTCGGCTCCCTCCCCAGAAACCAAGCATCACCGTTAGGACTGCGATAAAGCTCGCGACGTTCCGACATTGATTAGGATTTTCCTTTGTCCGAGGTATTCGCGATTTGAGCGCCTTCGCGAGCTAAACGCTCCGCCTTCAAGCGCTCTCGATTTGCATGGAAGGCATTCTGGGCACTGCTGTACTCTGACATTACAGCGGCGGCCCCGGCTTCTTTGAAGGCTTTTTGAGCGGCGCGTTGCGCTGCCGTCGATTTTTTCCAATCCTGTGTGAGCGTCATGGCTCTCTCCAGTCGTATGCAGGGGGTTTCGTTCCGCCGAGTTTGGCTAGGACATGCGGCAGAGATAGAACCGACCACTCGTGAGGCAAAAGGTTCCTAGGGCTGTGCTATAATGCAGCCGGACCAGGCCGTTCGTTCGGCTCTTCCTATTGCGCTTTTCGACGGTCTTTTTCATCGCGTATGGCGATAGCGCTTCGTTGTTTATCCAAAAGGTAATTCAGAGTGGCTGTAATCGCGCCATCGCTCTTTGCCGCCATTCGCTTACGGAAGTTGACTATCTTCTTGAAGCCAACGAGCACGTGGGAGCTGTAGCTTGTCATATCGGTGCTCGCAAGCCAGGTGAGGAAAGCCATCTATTAAGTTCAGAGGCGGCATCCATCTGACGTGCTTTTCGCAGAAGCTCGTCGCGACGAACGCTGTGAGGCATGCCTTCGGCTTGTTGACGCAAACTGATCGCTTCTTGCGTCAGACGATATTCGAATGTCAATGTTTGCTTGAAACGACGTCGCGTTTCCATGGCGGTGCTCCTGTCCGGTTGGGCGGGAGCGCAAGTTCTCTCGGTCACCGATAGATGCCACAGGCCGGGCGGTGATAGCCCCAATATAGATACTTAATCACGATCAAAACAGGCCTAACAGAAAAACATTCACGTGCTGCGGCAAATTGAGACAGCCAGAAAAGAACCAGCCCACCGCCAACCGCACTTTACCGCCGCAACCGCCCTGCCGGGCGGCTCTGGCTGGGCTAAGCCAACACCCGCCTCGCCTTGGCATCCTTCACCGCTGCAACAACCCGCAATGGCAACTCGGCATTCTGCCGCGCGAGTGCCTGATTGATCAGCGCCACGGTCTTTTCAGAGGCGTCGCCCTGAATCACCACGTCACCAGTCCGCACCGTGACGCTGCCTCCGCCCGCCCCGCCGTTGCGCAGCACATCATTTGGAATGACTTGCGCGCCGCGAGGCAGGTTCAGCAACTCTGGACCGTTCTCGCCAACCAGCGACATGCCGCCGGGCGCAAAGTCCGTACCGGTAGCGAATGCCGGCACTGTTGGGCCGAACCCGCCTATCCCGTCCGTCGCATTGCTAGCCTTGCTGCCACCGCCGAACAGGCTAAACAGATTGAAGCCACCGCCAGACGAGCCACCAAACGCAGACGACCAGAGGTTATCGGCCGCCATCTGAGCTAGTTTGTCAGCGATCTTGCCGAGAGCGTTCAGTCCAGCCGTCTTGAGCGCGTCCATCGCAAACGCGCCATTCCTAATCTGAGTTTCAAAATCGACAAGGAAACTACTGTTCACCTGCTGGCCGAGATTGGCCAGATCCTTGATGGTGGCGTTGTAACGAAGGCCGGCCGCCTCTGCACTGCGCAACGCCTCTGGAATATCGTTGCCGTAAATGCCCTTTAACTGCTGGGCAATCGCCAAATCCTGCGGCGAGAGAAATGCAGTCCTGGCCCCGAATTGAATATCCGATGCAACCTTGGCCTTGGCAAGCGCGTCAGCAGCCTCACCAGCGTCCTGCGCAAGGTCTTGGATTTGATCCCTGACCTTTTGCGTAATCGGGATGCCGGCCAGTTGAGCAGCATTCAACAGCTGCGCCTCGGCCTTGGCCTCCTCTGTCGCGGCTGCACCTTTACTCTGCGATTCCGCTGCGGCATTGGTGGTGACGATGTACTTGTTTAGAGATTCCGTGGCGCGGTCGTACGCGTCTGCGGCCTCCTCGCCATCCTTGCGCTTCGGCAACTTCGCGGCGTTAGGGTCGGAGTTGTTGGCTGCGGACGGGCGCGAGGCTGGCAATGGGATGCCGCTGGGGAAGTCAGCCTTGGATTGCTGCTCGGCTGCCCCCCGTAGCATTTGCGCGGCGAGCTGCGCTTTGGCTCGAATGAGTTCAATGCCTTCTGCAATCTGCATATTCTCGGGCTTGCCCGAAGCATTTAAGCGTTCAATCGCGCGAGTTACCTGATCGACGTCCTGCGCAGCGCCAACCGCATCCTTACCAAAAATCGCAAGTGCGTCAGCTATGGCATTGAATTTTTCCTGCCCACTACCGGGTTGGATGTTCTGAGCCTCGAGCGCCTTCTTTGCTAGGTCACCAGCCTTGTCAATCAAGTCATCAAGCCAGCCGGCAATGTCTGCTGCAGTGGACTTGAATTGAGCTGCGAGTTGCGCGGATGACTGTTTCCAGGCGCGGTCAAATGCCGCCGCCTTCGCGACAGTCGAGCCATCGATCACCGCACCAGCCGCGTCCGCGCTTTGCGCGAGATCTTCAAACGACTTGCTGCCGTTGCGAAGCGCCTCTACCCAGCTCTCGGATAGGCCGAGCATCTGCGCGGCCTTCGTCTTCTCAGGAATGGAATCGAACCGGTTCAGCAAGTCGCCAGCTATCGTAAGAAGCTGGTTCATGCTGATAATCTGGCCGTTGCGGTCCTTGTACTTGATGTTGTTCGCATCAAGCAGCCGCGTCAGCGAATTCTCGTTTTCCTTGGCGTCCGCCAGAAGGCTCGCAACCTTCTGCAGATCGTTAGCGGCATCGGAGGTAGAAACTCCACCCTGCCCCGCAGCAAACTGGATCTGCTGAAATCGCTCGGCAGTCAGGCCGGTAAACTCAGCGTTCTTCTGCAACTCAGCAAGCTGGCTGTTGACGTTGGTAAGCGCGGCCAACAAACCACCAACAACGCCAGTAACGCCAGCTGCAGCAACGCCCAGCGACGCGAAGCCTCCAGCTGTCGGGTTGAGGTTGGCAAACGACTGCTCAATCCGCGCAATCGCGGCATCCGCGATATCACCGGCCTGATCCATATCGCTTTGGAATTGATCCAGCTTCGCGCCGAGCTGAACTACGAGATCGTTGGACAATTTACTTCCCTTAAATGAGACGTGGAGGCGAGTGCCAGATTAGCCGACCCGTTATACGATGCTGCTGGCATCAATGATCGGGCTAGGATTCTCCGTCGAATTGATGTGTTGATTGCCTATCCCGGTGGGCTGGAAAAACACCTTCCCGGACGAGATTGTCCACGGCCCGCTCAGTGACGGCGCCGACATTTGCACCGTGTATTCGCCTAGCACGTCGCTAAACGCTTTGTAGACGGTGAAAATTCCGGTGCACGTGCCGTCGCCATTCTCCACGACGATAGACGGATCGATTGTGTTCGCGGCGACGTGCGCAAACTCGGCGCCAGAAACCGTAACAGGCAACGGGAGATCGAACGTAATGGACGTCCCCGCTTGAGCAATCGGCGTGACGAGGCTGGCGGCTTGGTCTCCAGACTTGAAAACCATGTAAGGCTCATTCAGGCGAACCGTGATGCTTGACGTGCCGGTGTTCTGTCCTGCGGTGCCGGTCAGCGTACCGACCTGAGCCGTGTACGGCGAGGCAATGAGCGTAGCGGCGCCGAACGGTCCATTGGGGGACGTCGCTTCAGCATATGCTCCGTATGCTTGAGCGAGAGAGGCGTTATAGGAATTCATGGTGACAGCCCATTTCCCGTTGGGCCGCTGGAAAACGCTACTAGGAACGATGCCGCCGGTCTGCCAGGTATCCGCGCCTTGCGTGAACACGTTCCCAACCTGCACAGTCCAGGTGGAGCAATCAGCGCTGGTTGCCAGCCTCAGTGCTGAGGGAACGCTGTTTGCGTTACGGATCCCGAGAAGCATCTTAAATGGCGTCGGGTCACCCGGAACGACATACAAGGCTGGCCCGATGATGCCATTGGTGGCGCTTAGCGATGTGGCCGTAATGACCGACGTCGGCGAACTGAACGTCACACCGCCATCGAAGCTATCCCAATAGGCGATATCCGTCCAAATCGTGCCGTTGAATCGCATCGCGAAAACACGGGTACGATCGCTGAGTTTGACCGGTGAAGGCTGGGCGACAAGCGTGATGCCGCTTCCCGCATTGCCCGCCAGCGGTCCAATAACGGCGTTCGATGGATTGGCGAAGCCGAACCTGTCGAAGCGCCAGATGTTGTAGTTTCCGCTCGTCCCATTTCCATTCAAAAAATAGAATGGCGACGAGTCTACGGCTTTTTTTTTACGCCTCGCACAATGTACGTTCCGCCGGCCGCGAAGGCTGGACTCGTCCCGCCGTTCCAGATCAAGCGCAACTTCTGCAGCGCAGCCGTTCCGCCGAGATACCCCCCCATGACATTCAACTGCACGGGTTGAAGGTCCGTTCCCACTTGATCCATATTGGCTCGGATCAACTTGTTGCCTGACGTGCCATCCGGACGCGCAAGCCTGATCTTGAGTTGTGCTAATCGACCAGCAGGAAAAAGATTGCTTAGGGGAATATTGCTGCCTGTGCCGGCGGCGGAATAGCCATGATAAGTGGTGTCAGCAGTCGTTATGTAGTGGCCGGCATAGCTATAGCTGGACGAAAGAAAAGTTGTTCCATCCGTCGAGACTTGCAGATTCAGACCCGCACCCGAAACGGAACAACCAAAGCCGAACAGCCCAATTTCGATTTCGTCATAACCGGACGGCAAAGTGATGTCGAAGTTTGCCATCTGAGGGATGTTGCCCTGGTCAATGACTCGATCGACGACACCCAACGTATCGAGGGCGGCATCGGCGCTAGCAGACTTGAACACTGCCTTGCCGGTGGTGGTACCGCCCAGGTTACTGAGAGCCGTGTCCTTGTTCGCGAGGTCGGCGAGGTTATTTGCTGAGCTGAGATCCCCAGCACCGGGCTGGCCAACGACATTGAAATTCCAGTCGGCGAACGTGCCGCTACCGTTCGTCTTATCGACCGTAATGGTCAGCGTCGTGCCTGCGTAAGTCGCAAGCCCCTCCATCCAATTGGATGTGTTGGCGGCTGAGCTTGCACGCACCCGAGCGCCATTCTGATAAGCAAGGCCGGCCTGCGTCGGGAACGGCTTGGGGCCAGTACCGATTGCGAGCGATGTGGTGGATGTGCCGCCGTAGCCTGACCCGGTTGCGCCGGTTGGCCCCTGAATGCCCTGCGCAGCAAGCACCTGCCAATAAGTCGTATCTGGCGCAGGATGACCAGAGCCTGGCGTAGCGTTGATCCAGACGTAGGACGTGCCGGATGTCGTCTGAACGTCACCAACTGAGTACGTGGCAGAGTTGTCATATGCGCCACGAAAACTCAGGCCCTTATAGATGCCAAGGTATGTCCAAACTCCACCAGCCTTGACCCACTGTTTGCCGGTCGTCGGCTGATATGCGTATTGCCCATCTTCTCCTAACGAAGGATCCGGCTCGGTGAGCGACACATCGACGAACCAAAAGAAACCGGTCGTGTTGAGCGCCGCGACAATCGTGTTGACGGATTGCATAACCTGCGCGCCGGCAACGCGCTGAGGGAACCACTGCCAGATAGTATAGGCAGCACCAGCCTGCGCACCACCGCCCCATGGCGGAATGACAAGGTGCGACTCGTCAGTGACGTCGGTAATGACGGTCTGAAAGTCCCCAACCTGTAGAATATCGCCCGGACGAACATTGACGCCAGACCAAATGGTCCCCGCCCCAGTTACGGTGGTTCCGTTTGCAGCAATCGTGACGGTGCCGGTTGAGTATGAATTAAGTGCGGTCAATGAGGCAGTCCTGTTTCTAATTAGTTCTTGCGCTTCGGCTATCGGCAACCACTTGCCGTCCAGTTTGCGCCACACCTTGGCGGTGGAGGGTTGGAACGCGATCCAACCCTGCGCGTCGGCTGGCGGCTGAGCTAGTTCGGGCGGTAGATTGCTCGGATCAATCAATGTTTGCTTTCAAGTAAAAGAGAAATGCGTGATGGCTGCTTGCACGCACCGCGCTTTGTGCTAAACGGCGCGCCTCTCACTTGAAGGAGCGCAAATTTGGCCAAGAATGGAAAAACAATCCGCCGCAAGTGGACGACAGAAAACGTTCGCGACCTAAAGGCCATGGCAAAGCAGAAGTTGGGTGCGGCAAAAATCGCGAAGAAGCTAAAGCGCACCAAGAGCGCAGTTGTTGCGAAAGCGTTTACCCTTGACGTGTCGCTCGAGACGCGGGGCTAATCGAGTAGGTCATCTTGATCTTCGTCCGGCGCCCAACTCACCTTGCTGGCATCTACCGGTGAGGCGCCCATTGAAGCCAAGCACAGACGCAACAGGCTGAGAGCCTTGGTACCAACTTCCTCGCCTGATTGCAGGCGGGCTCGCACGGCGCAGGCGATTTCCACAAGCGCGCGGTGCGAACGGTTCAGCCACGGCAATTCGCCAGCGAATTCGCGCCATGCCGCTCGCTGTGCATCGTTGAGCCATTTAGGTGGATCCCCGATCGCGTCGGCGGTCGGTTCATTGCGCTTGTAACGCTGTGGATCCTTGATGTGACGGCCCTCAAGCCGTGCTTTTGCCGTTGGTATTCGCTGTCTTGGCAATTTTCACCCTGGGGGTCTGAATTGCGGAAATGCGCATTTTGGGTGGGCGCCGGTCTTTTAGGCAGCAAGGTTTGAGGTTTTGACCGGGTACGGGGGTCAGGGTTTGCTGATGGGTGCGCGCTGTTGTTCCCGCTCGCGTGCACCCATCGTGCGCCGCTAAGCGACTGGCGCGACCTTCGGACTGCCAAGCACCGCGACTGCTCCTGCCGCAATCGACGTTCCGCTGTTCAGCGTCAGCACTGCGCGTATGTATCGCGCGGCGCCAAGGTAACCCTGTTTGTAGGTGCTGGACGCAGCGAGTGCAGCGGGCAGCGATCCCACCAGGAACTGCGCGGCAACGTCAGCAAAGTTGGTGCCATCCTGGCTATCCTGAATTTTCGCAGTGAAGTTGCCAGCGCCCGCGATAGCTCCGGTGCTGATCACCATCGCAGCGGATTCGAAGCCGTTGGTATCGATCGCGGCGCCGTTTACGGTCGCGGTCTGCACTGCTGGCGCGATCGTTTGGGCGAATCCAATGTTCTGTGAAATATCTCGCATTAGAAAGAAGTCCTGATTGTTCAATTACTATGTTATCGGCGTCGCGCGCGAGCCAACGCAAGCGCAGCAGGATGAGCGGACTTTTCGGGCTTCTGCTTTGCAGGCCTCATGGTGGCATAGACGCAGCGTCGGTCACGTGGCTTACTGGCCTCGATCTCGGCCTCGGCTCGGTCTAGCTGCGCACCGCGCACTTCGCGCGTCCGGTGCTTAGCGGCATCGGCCATGGCGTCAGCCTCAAGCTTCATCAGCATCGCAGACATCTGAGCGCGCTCAGTTGGTGTCATAGATTTCGTCACATCAATTTCCTTAATTAAGTAGCTCTATAGGGCCAGGGTTCGTCCAGGCCAGCAGTTTGCCTGCACCAACGTGTTTCTTTCTCACGGCGTCAGCGATCAATTCGTGCAGCAATGATCCTTCTCCGAGATCTCCGAAGGTTTCCAGATACACTGGCCTGAAGTGGCGCAATTCGGCTCCATCCAACCTCGCGGTGTTCAAGAATGTGCGGATTTGGATGATTGCAGACTCCAAAGCGCACGCGGCATCGACTGCCTGTTTGACAAGTTCACTGTAATCGCCGATGCGCTGCTCTGCGATCTTCTTCGAGTATTCTCGCCTGGCTTCTTCGACGAGTGGACTGATGTATCCGAGCGCGACATTAATCGACTCGCTCTCCTTCGCGAGCGCGCTATATCGATCCTGGCCGGGCCACCTCTTCGGAAGCGGCTTGGGCGATAGTTCTTCTGGTTGCTGCTCGGGCAGCAAATTGCCGAGCAGCGCCTTCGCGGCCTCGCGACGCTCGTCTGGTTCGGGCTTCTGCTGCGGACGCCGTGGCGTGTCGTCATCCGGCGTGTGGTTCCGCACGGCTTCTGCGCCGAGGCTTTCCTCGAAACGGACTCCGGTGACGTTGCCGGCGGCGTTAACGGTGGTGCGCCATTGAGACCTGTTGCCGCCGATCTCGCGCTTGATCTCCTCAGCACGATCAAGCAATTCGCGCTGGCGGAGGAGCAGATCGCGGTAACGGGGATGCACCGCTGCAATTTTGTCGTACAAAGTTGGTTCGGATTTTTTAGCCAAGTATAACTCCAAGAATGCGCCCATAGCGGCGCGTTAATCGACAAAGTGTCTTACGCTTGCGGCGAAAGGCTTTCCGGGGGAATTGTCGAGTTCGTAAATGAGAGGGATCCCGATCGTCGGGAAATCAATCCCGGCGTGCTCGAGCACATCGAATGTTGCAAAAACGTCGTCACCCGACGCGTCGGGTTGAATAAGCACGCTCGAATTATGATAAGAAACTCGTGAAATTCTGCCGGTTGGCAATTTGATCTCCTGATTAAGCCGCAACAGCGTCCGGTTGGTTGATCTCGTCAGCGATGGCAGCGAGCGCATTGCCCGACACGGTCACGACACGCTCGACGCTGCCGAACGACGGCTCGCCAAAAACCTGTTCCCGCAAACCATCCGGCGAGGCGGTGATAAGAATCGCTTGCGGGTGGTCGCCCGTACTGATCCTTAAACTGGCATGCGCAGCCAACACGGTCTCAGGCCGGCTGAGCGCGTGAGCGAGCGTGGCTTCTAAATCGATTGCGCCGCAACGCAGTCCGCAGTAGCGCTCAACCGTCTTCGGTGCAGCGCCCAGTCCCTCGTCACAGATGCCGACGAGCAACATTCGGACGATTTCAGCTGGCTCAAGGTCTGGATACGGCGGTCCGCTCGCGGTGGGCAGCAGCCCGGCCTCAGCAAGGCGCTGCGTCAGGCTCGTGAGCCGGGTGGATCGCACGCCCAAGTGACGCGCAAGCAAGTTCACGCACTCGGATTTGCGCATTTTTGTATTCCTGAAATTTCGAGATTATGGGCAAAAAGATGGACACCGGCCGAAACCGGCGCCAAGTCGTCACGTAGTGATCAACATCCCTACAATTGATTACGGTCCCACCGATTTATTTTGTTTTCGCGTCACGCTACCTTCTGCATGGGCAGCGCGTTGTCGTTCGCGGGACGTGGCGGGCGCCCGCGCTTGGGCTTGTATGGCACCTCGGCCCACGTATCGGCCGCGACGTCAATCGATGCTATCGTGGCGTCCTCGACCTCGCCGATCTGCAGAAGCCTGCCACCGACAGCCGGAACGGTGCGACCAACCAGGAATTCCGCCCCCTCGGCCACGCCAGGCGAGTAGCGCCGATAGCGCGCGCCCACATCCTGCTCATCGGCCAAAACAACAGGCCTGGTTTGCTTGGGTGCTGGCTTACGGCGAGATCCCTTTGCCTGGCGATATTGCTCACCGCAGGGATGCCACCTGTTGTCCAGGCCAAGCCACTTAGACATGTCTGCGTTGAACGTCGCCCGCGCAGCCTCGTCCAATTGCCGGCCATAAGCCGGGCCGTAGCCGGGGAAGCGTTGATGTAAGATCCGGTTCAGTTCGTCAGGGCTCGGGCGCAGTTCGATTACGGAGTCGGTGCCGAGCGGCTGGTTGTCGTTAGCGGGGACCATGGGAACCTCGTGACGTGATGTCTGACCGTCTGCGCGGCCTGGAAAAATAATCTGAAAACCTGCGGCGTAACGCGTGCAAGTGGGGACGGCGGTATGCGGGGCGGTGGCGGCAGAGATTGCTGACACCCGGCTAGGCCGGCTCGGTGCTTACAGCGGCAAACGTGTCGCCAACCACCATGAAGGGCTTGCCGTGCAGATCGCCTGAGTCATTGACCTCGCCCAGTCCGCAAGCAGCGGTGAGCAGGTTAAAATGCGCCTGACCTGCCCTTTGGAGGGCTTCGTTATAGCCCTCCAGCAGAACGGCGACGCGCCCGTGGTCGGTTTGCATTTCAAGCCACTTGTCGCCATCCCGACTTTCCACCGCGCTAGCCATGACAGTCAGCGGAACGCCTCGCGGCACATCGATCTCGATAGCTGATCTTTGGATTTTGCGGGCGTATTCGGCGATCTCGGTTGAGGCCGTTGCAGAGGTGCGTTTCGGCACATCATCCCCCTCATCTTGATACTCGTCCGGATACTCATCGGGCCTTAGTGGTTTGGCCCTCGGCCTCACGCTGCGGTCCGCCTCGTCATACTTCTCGGCAGCCAACCACTTCTCCAGCGGCATCCGGCGCTGGCCAGGTTTTGCGCTTGCGGCCCATGCACTGGCGCGGCCTGCGATATGATCGGCGTCAGGGGTGGCTATGGCCTCAAAGGCGCGCTTGCTGGCCTGCTTGTTGCCGTACCGCCCATAGGCACGCCAGATGCGCTCGAAACCAATTCCCGCCTCGGCCGGCGCCTCAGCGCCCGGCCCGCTGGCGGATACATTACCTACCTGAAGCCGGTCGTAAGCCGGTTCAGGTAGGTAGGATTCGGTCCCCGTTTGGGCACCACTAGATGTTGCTAGTGGTGCCTGTTCAGGGACCGCCCCGGTCCCCGTTTGGGGACCACTATCGTTAGTGGTCCCCATTTTGGCACCACTAACCGATGTCACCCAATTCGGCATGTATTCCGAAGGCCGGGATCCCGCGCCAAGCACGCGTGTGACGTGGCCCCACTCATCGAGCTCGCGGCACGCCTTCACGACGGTCGTCCGCTTCATGCCCGTGGCGTTCTCAATGTATCGGAGGCTAGCGCGGCCATTGCCGTGCTTTTTCCAATATGAATTGATGATAACCCAGCCCGCCTTCATGTGGCGACCGCTGGTGCGCCGGTCAGTGGCTATCGCACCCAACGTCCACCACTGGGACAGCAAGTCGCCGGGCTTGGCGGTGCGCTGGTTAGCGTCGCTCATGCTGACACTCTCCGACCGCCACTGCGGCGCGCGCCAAGCTGTCGGCAACGCTGCGGTCGAAGGTCAGCGAGTGACCGAAAACACGCAGTGAGCCGTCAGTCTTGCGAATAACTGAAACGTCCATCGCCCGAACTCCGGGCGCAATCTCCACGTCGATGGAGGCAAAGCGCCTCCCGCCCGAACATGGGCGCAGATTAAGTATCTTCACTATTCATCCCTGTTTAGGCGACGCGAGAAAGCGCCCCATCAACTGCTGCCTTCACTTCCGTCAGCCACTCGCGCGGCATCTCGGATAGATGCGCTGTCCGCCATTCGGCGTCGTCACGACCAATCAGAACCTTCACGGTCACTGAATCCCCGCCGGCATAGTAGAGATCATCGACGTAAGAGCCGTCCCGCATAACCATCCCGCGTTCCTCTCGCCCATCTGGGTTGGACCAATACTCAACAGTGGGGTTTCTCGAGCCAAATACTAAATAGGCACCACGCGGCGGCCTCAGACAGCGCCCCAGAGCACACAATCCGGGGCCATCGACCGGGAAACCGACCTCCGACCGGGCAGCCCATGGGAGGCCGGTTTCTCGGGCCCTGGGCGGCCCGCTTCCCGCAGTCGATCCCGATTAATCAAATGGGAACCTTCCAAGTGCAGAATGATTAACCGAAGTTAATCTTGGAGGCTGAGGAATGTCGGACGAAGACA
Source organism: Bradyrhizobium sp. UFLA06-06 (assembly GCF_054820065.1). NCBI lineage: Bacteria > Pseudomonadati > Pseudomonadota > Alphaproteobacteria > Hyphomicrobiales > Nitrobacteraceae > Bradyrhizobium > Bradyrhizobium sp. UFLA06-06. Next base: position 22,371 of record NZ_JADFUD010000075.1, on the reverse strand, counting down.
TCGCCCTGCGAGCCGTCAGTGCGGCCCAAGAGATCCTTGAGGAATATCTCGAACCTCGCCCGCGCTCCAATGAGCGCCTAATCCTTGATCGACTGGTTGAGGTACTGGAGCAACCCAGTCTGATCGTTGCGGTCAATCGAAGTAAGCGAAGCCACAGCTGACCGTGGAACGGGTGCCACTGGCCGCCGGAAGGTTAGGCAGTCGCCAAAAATCGCTATGGGACTCAATGGCGCCCCAGTTGCCTAACCTTGGCGCTAACCCATTGTTTCATCTACATTCTGTCAATCCTGCCGGGATCGCCAGATTACAGAGGCCAAAATTCCTTAGATTTCAAAGGCCTTTAGCTGGTTTGCGGTGCAAAGCTAATTCACGCTTTGTGTAGAGCAGATGCCGATCAATGCAGCTGTTTGACGCCAAATGTTGCACCAAATCCCCGAACCAATTCCGCAGCGAAACGATAGTTTGATATTGAACGACCCAATGACAAAAAGGCTCATTTACTGAGGAGCTTGAAAAAACCTTTCGAGAAGGAGTGAAGCGGCTCGGAACGGCGCTCGAGTTTGGCGCGCAGGACCGCGCCCTCCCAGCCGATCCAGAAGAATTCGGCAAGCCAATCGCAATCGTGGCTGGAAGAGATCGCACCCATGGTTTGAGCAGATCTCAAGCACTTGGCTGTGCGCTGCTGCCAGTCGATGAACACAGCGAATAGTTGCTGACGAAAAGATTGTGGAAGTGCGCCCATCTCCTGGCCAAGATTGCCGACCAAACAGCCGCGCGTATAACGGAAGCGCTTCATGGCAAACGCAGCATCGTCGGTAAAACCCCTAAGCCTCTCCAGCGGGGGGTGTTGCTCGTTCAGGAAGAAGCTGTCGAGCTTCCGCGAAAAATAGGCAGCGTAGCTGTCGATCAGTTCCGCTCCAAATGCTTCCTTGCTCGGAAAGTAGTGGTAGAACGAACCCTTTGGCACGTCGACGCTACGCAGGACTTCCTCGATTCCCGTCGCGGAATAGCCCTTCTCCGTCAACATGACGACACCTGCACGGACCAGCGCGTCACGGGTCGCGCTAGTGCCGGCAAGTTCTTTCGGTGGTCGCCCGCGACGGCGGAGAGGCAGCGTCTTGCTCATGCAGATTATAATAGACCGATCGTCTAGGAGAAGGAAACAGCAAGTGACGGCGCCTGCTTGGATTGACCTGCTCCCCTGAAACGCCCCGGTTTTAAGTTACGGCTCTGTTCTCCAGTGAAGAGACGACCATGCGTAAGAGCAGGTTCTCGGAAGAGCAGATCATCAAGGTGCTGAAGGAGCATGCTGCCGGTCGTCGCTAGAGCGTTTTCGAGCGAAGTGGGCACCGGTTCGCGTGAAGAAAACGCGTCAAAGCAAGAATCTAGAGCTTCGGTTCTGATTCAATCAGAACCGAAAATGCTCTAGGTGATCCGTGTCGGAAGCACGGCATCAGTGATGCGACGTTCTACAAGTGGCGATCGCTCGTGACCCGGGCGTCCCTCAGCGTGGCGCGTCATTCGCAGGGGCGGGTGCGAACAGTTTGCTCGACGCGGCTTCCTGAACGATCACCGCGGCATCTTCCGGCAGCATGAGGCCGCGCGTCACGAGGTCCTGCGCGGCGATGCGGATCCGGTTCACGTAATCGTCGCGGGTGCGATAGCGCTCCTCGATCGACGGACGGGTGTCGGGCGTGCGTTCCCGTTCCGCCTTCGTCGCAGCGAAGGGCGAGAAGAATCCAACCAGCATGCAGGTGAACGTCTGCGGCTGGTTCTGTCCGCCATTGGTACCGGTCGGCACCGCGATGTCAGGCAGCCGGACGCCGCCGAGCGCGTTGCCGTCCTGATCGCGCTTCGGCACCTGGATCACGGCAGCGGAAAGCGCGGTCGGTGCGCGCAGCGCGGGCGGGTCGCCGCTCGCGGTATCGAGCGGCATCAGTTCGCTGGCGGGCGGCTCGGCGTTGCGGCTCACCCAGTCATCGAGATGCAGCAACAAGGCCCGCGACAAGGGAGCCCAATCGAGACGGCCGGGCGATTGCATGCACGTGGGCGCCTTTAGAACCACCACATGCGAGCCGCCGGCGACATCGTACATCCGTACATTGGCGGGGAGCGGCTGGTCCGCGGTACCGGACGCGCCGGTGCGGCCGAGCGAAGCGCGCAGCGAGTAGTAATCCGTGGTCGAGTTGACCAGCATCATTTTCGGCGGCACCTCGCCGCGCGCCGCGACCTTGGCGGTGATCTCGCCGATCGTGAGCGGCCCGTCATTCACGCCGGGAAAGTCCGGATTGGCGAAGGTGGGAGCCTCTTCGCCGCTCGATTTCGGCCCAAGGCCGGTCTGCAGGATCGGAAGAAGACCAGCAGCCGAGACGAACACATGCATGCCGTCGAATACGCGCCGGTTGCCCACCATGTTGAAGCCGTTCAAGAGAAAAGTCTTCAGGAAGCGTCCGTCCTGGGATTTGCCGCTCGCGAGCACGCGGCTGATAGCGCCCTTGAGCGGGTTCGGCGTTCCTCCGGCGTCAGTGGCTGCGTGCGCGAGGAAATCCGCGGCATCGCGCACGATCGCAAAGCCTACCCCCTCGACGTAACGCGTCTTGCCGTCGCTGTCGGCGAACGAAGGTAGCTCCGCGCCCTGTCCGAACTCCCAATGCACCTCGGCGATCGCAAAACCGTGGTCCTGGAGAAAGCCGGTGCCCTGCTCCAGCGTGCCGGAGAGAAACGGCGCGTCGCGCGGCGAGTTGTAGAGCGCCTCGGCGTAGACGCGACCGCGGTTGGGCACATCCACCAGCAATGCGCCGTTGCCGGCGCGCAGAGCCGCCGGCATCATGAGAATGATCTTTGCCGCGTAGTCGACGCGCCCGCGTTCATTGCGCGCCGCCTTGTCGATGCCCGGAATGGCCTCTTGCGGCGCCAGGTCGCCATGGATCATGCCCTGCCAGATCACATAGTCGCCGGTGCGAAACGTACCGTACGGCTGCTTCGAGGTGAATTCGATTTTGGTGACTTCCGCGGACGCAGATCGCGTCACAGCGACGAGGCTGAGCAGACAGAGCAGAGACGACACGATGGGCCTGTTCAGGTGCAACATTTGGAATCCTCCCGGCTTGATCGCCATGACGTTTTTGGTGTCGCCGTTGTCCAGATATCGTCACAGGGGGAGACATCGTGGAAACGGACATAATGGACCGGCAATTTCTCACCGGTCCATCGCCTGTCGCGAAGACCTTCTCACTCCATCCAATAGTCGATGTCGGTCTGATTGGCATTGACGCCGGCCTTCGGCTCGGACGGCCCATGGCTGCTAATGATGCCACGAATCCTGGCGAGGCTACCTGTGCCTCCAGTAATGACGCCCGATGTCATGTTTGTAAGCTTCCCGTCTCCACTGCTTTGGGCGACCAGAGATGTCCTGACAAAAAACTTGTCGCCATTCTCCAGTATCCAGACGTTGTAGATGAGGGCCGGACCATTGTTATCGATGTAGTCCGACATGCCGCGCGTCCACTGCTCCTTCAACTTCGACCCGTTGATCATGGGGGCATCGTCCCCATAGGTCCGCCGAATTTCGAAGAGCCGAGCTTGATGTCCCGGAATATCGCCAACATCGATGATATGTTGTTGGGTGTATGTCGTCTGAGTTGCCGGGGTATCATAGCTGACATGGTGCTTTTGTTGGGCCATGGCCACCGGAGCGGTCAGAGCCATTGCGAGAGCGATCGTCATTCCAAGCGCGATCTTGCGGACCATGTGTGACCTCTCATGTTGGAAACCAGCCAACCGCGAAGGAGTCGGCGGACGTTGTCTATTGAAGATGTCTCGATCAATCCGTCAGCGCTCGGCAGCGACCGAACTCCGCCAAAGCCGATATCACTGCATTTTACGGGGACCCATTAAATTAGACCGATCGTCTAATATTTGGCTGAGAGCGATTTCGCGAATCACTCTTTATTGACGACGCTTTGTCGGGACACGTTTCCTGCCGCGAAGGCAGCGTCTCGATGCCCGACGTCAACGACGAAGGCGAGCGCCACGCGCGGATCAGGTATCAGGACGTCTACGGCACCTGACCTGCGGACGCGCGAGCTGCAGCGAGCGCGACGCGCGCCGCGAGCGTGACCGGGCATGGGCAGCGCGCCAGGCGCGGCAGCTCAATGCCGATTGCGAGGAGGAGATCGCGCGGCGGCACGGCGCCCGATCCCCGGAAAAATCACCGGACCGCACGGACGATGCGCGCTGACGATTTGAGGTGTCGCGACAATCGCCGCGGCGCCCGGTTTGTTTCTACTCCACGGGTTGCAGGTTCGAATCCCGTCGGGATCGCCACCCCACTCCCCTCAATGAAACCATTTTCAAGAAGCCACGAAGCCCGCCGGAAACAAACCCGGCGTAGCGTCCCGGCATTGGACCAAGGGGATTAGGTCATGTGGGATTTCATCAACGAGTTGTATCGGGATTTCTGCCTGGCTCGCCTGCAGGAGATGCGGAAGCTGGAGCACCATAGCTGATCGGGCGGAGCATCGGTGGCGATCAGCCGTTCTCGCGCGGCGGCGTGGATCACCCTGACAATCGGACCTTCGCCAGCGCACAAGTCGCCAACACGAGTGCATCACGGGACGCCAGTCCCCGTATGACTACGGGGGCGCTCGAACCTTGGCGCCGGTTTTGCAGACACAAACATGACTGGGATTGCGGGCCCAGATTGGAGCAGGGCGCTGCCGGGACAATCCATTTCGAGCCCGGCGGCGTAATTTTTCGGGACAGGCTCACCGCCGTGATCCGAACGCCTTGGCGTCATTGCCAGGACCGGCCGCGTTGCTTCGCCGCGGCCTCTCCTGCCTGGAAATCGAGCACGCTCGTTCGACGTCGATAGACCCACCATCGAAGCGTCAGCCTGGACGGCGATGAAAAAGGATCGCCGTTGGTTGATCGTCGTCTTCCTGGCCGGTCGCTCGCGAACGTCGACCGTCGGCAGCAATCAAACCAATCTCTAAGGCTCTCTTAACCACAAGCGAAGGCCGCACGCGGGGTCGTGGGCCGATTGCGCGCCGATCCGCGTTGTCCGGCACCATGCGTATGACAAGCCGTTCGATCGCCTCTGCTCTGTGTGGTACGGCGATTCTCGCCGCGCCGCTCGCAGCCGCCAATGCGCAGCAGGTGCAGGCCGGAACGCTTGAGTGTCGTGGTGGCCCCGATACCGGGTTCGTCGTAGGTCCGGTGACCAACCTCAATTGCGTGCTGCACGTCGATAGCACGCCGGACAGTCGTTATGTCGCAGCCATCCGCAACCTCGGCGTTTTGATCGGAGATCAAGAAGTCGCCATGACTTGGAAGGTGATGGCGCCCGTGCCGTGGCTTGGAAGCGACGATCTCGCCGGCGGCTACGCCCACGCCGACGGCGCCGGCGTCAACGTTCTCGTCGGCGGCTCGAATACGCCGATCACGTTGCATCCGTTGAATGGGCAGAACACCCCCTCAACGCCGCCCCTGAAAATCGAGAACCTCGAGATTCGGCCGGTGGACCGCTGACCCTGAGCGCAGCCAGGTGATAGCCCGCGCGGTCGCCAGAATGCACAACGCCGTCCGCTTGAAATACATGCGAACGGCGCTGGCCCTAGCCCCAGGAAGGTGATGCAAAATCCTGACAGCTCCAAGAATGCACACTTTGTGCCAGCGGCGCATGTCCCAAATTGGCTATCACGCGGCATGGCCCAAATGGGCCATTTGGAAACACAGAAACGAAGATAAGTTAGGCACCGAGGCGCCGGCGACGGTGCCTCACGACCAAAGTGTCTACTTGGCCTCAGCGTGGCCCACGCGCTGAGGCCTTTCTTTTTTGATGTTCGCCGTGTGCCGTGAAATCAGTCGCCGTCTTTATCATTCAGCGCACGAAACGATTCCGTAGTTCTCCGTGCGTGAACAAAGTTCCGGCGGCGATTGAGGGACCGATCGCTTTCTGTTCGTGCGTTGCAGGTTCCAACACATGGCGTGAGCGCCCGCAACGCGCTTCGCAATTTCTTAATCCAAGAATGCGTTCTTAGGGGATTGTGAGTGCCCGCCTCGGTCGTCGATATTTTCAGGACCGCGATGGACGATTCCGGGACCGTCCTTTTTTCTCGATAAGGATTCGCACGACTCAAACATCAAGCGAGCGATGCGGACGCAGCACGCAGCGATCACGCCGCGCGCGGTCGCTTCAACGTCACGCCGCTCTCCAGTCGCCGAATCAGGACCGCCGCTTGGCTTCGACGTAACGCTTGAAGTTATCCAGGATCGCCTGCCAACCGCCGCGCTGCTGCTCGACCGAATGGGTATCCTCGCTATCGAAGCTGACCTGCACCTTGACGCCGCCGGTCTCCGGCGTGAATGCGACCTGCGCGCTGCGATCGCCGAAGGAATATTCGAGCAGACGGGGCTCCTCGACCCTGGTGTAGGTGCCGGCGAAATCGAACCCCATGCTGCCGTCCTTGGCTTCCATCCGCGACGAGAAGGCGCCGCCGGTGCGCAGGTCGACGGTCGCGGCGGTCGTGTGCCAATCGTCGGAAGCCGCGTTCCACTGCTTGATGTCGTCGGGTGTCGTGTAGGCGCGCCAGACATCCGCGATCGGCGCGGCAACGGTCGTTTCGACGGCAATCCTCATATCTATTCCCTCGTCGCGATGGGGTGAAATTGACGCGCTTCCCGGGCGGCGTCGAACCGCGGCCATTCTATTAGGGCCATAGATGCCTTCGTCAAATGACAACGGCCGGACCACCGGGAACATGAGGAGACCGGAGACGCCATTCAACCAACCAAATGGTGCGCGGCCGCCACAAGAATTTCGTCAGGAATGACCGTGTATGGAAGACGGGTCCAATGCCCGGAGAGCGCGTCATGCGGAACCTGAACACCGTCCTGAGCAAGCTGAACGACCGCCTGCTGCGGCTGGAGGGCGAACTGTTCGTGCTACGATCGATCGCGCGCGCCGCCCTCACCGCCGGCGACGAGTCCGCCGTCCGCACCCGCAAGCTGCTCGAAGGCGCCAAGCTCGCGCTGTCAGACGAAGCCGAACGGCCGCTGGACGCCGCGACCGGGAAATACGTCGCGGCCGCGATCGCCATGGTCGAAGAGCTGCTTGAGAATCCGCGTGAGGCGGCGGCGCTGTTCAGGGTGATCGACGGCGGCAAGCGGGACGATTAGCGCGCTTGCACCGAGCCTAGCCGGCGCCCGCCACGGCTCTGTCATACGCCTCGATCGTCACCCTTGCCCTGACCGCAATATCCGCGGCCGTCATGCCCGGCTTGTAGAGGCTGCTGCCGAGACCGAAGGCGCGAATGCCCGCCTTCACATATTCGGCGAAATTCTGGTCCGAGACGCCGCCGACCGCGGCGATCATCACATCCGGCGGCAGCACGGCGCGGATCGCGGTGATGCCGGCGGCGCCGAGCACGCTGGCCGGAAAGAATTTCAGGCTCGACGCTCCCGCGCGCGCGGCGAGCAGCGCTTCCGTCGGCGAGAATACGCCGGGCATCGTGATCATCGCATGGTCCCGCGCGCGCGCCAGCACCTCGACATCGACATTCGGCGCCACCATGAGGCGGCCGCCGACGTCGTGCAGGCGATCGACGTCTGCTGCAGTCAGCACCGTGCCGGCGCCGATCAGAACATCGGCCGACGCGCGCTTCGCCGCGATCTCGATCGAGCGGAACGGCTCGGGCGAGTTCAGCGGAATCTCGATCGCGGTCATGCCGGCGTCGAGCAGCGCGCTGACGATGCCCGGCACCTCGTCCGGCTTGACGCCGCGCAGGATCGCGACCAGCGGTCGCTTCATCGGCGGAAACGGAATGCTCATGCGTTGATTCCTCACTTCTTCCACATCGCCGCCGCCGCGCCGGCGAGACCACGGCGAACCGCCTCCTCCGCATCCACGGCATCGAGCGGAATCGAAAGGCATTCGAGCGCCATCTGATAGAGCCGCTGCAACCGGCCCGAGGCAATCAGCGTAACCGGCGCTCCCTGCTTCCGCTCCGCAAGGCCGGCGGCCAGCTCGACGCCGATCAGCGTACCCGAGATCGTCTCACGCGCGGCCTGTGCGCTGCCGCTGAACAGCAGCTGCCGCGATCGCACGCGAAACAGCAGATTGGCCGATAGCGCCGGCGCCGCGAATGCCGCCGTGACAGCCGCGCCGAACGCATCGCCGTCAACCGCCTCCTCTGCGCCGGCGACGGCGTGCGACAGGATGGTGTCGCGCGCGATCGCGCTGAACAACTCTCCGGTCATGAAGGTCGCAAAGCGCTCGACCATCCCGCCGCGGACCCTAACCCATTTGGAATGCGTTCCCGGCATGCAGACGAGCGCCTCGCCCGGCGCGTTCAAGCCGAGCGCGCCCAGCAGCTGGGTCTCCTCGCCCCGCATGACGTCGGGCGCGGCGGTATCACGCTGCGCAATCCCAGGCAGGATACGGATATCGCGCGCCTGCCCGCTGACCACGACGGCGCCCTTGAGGATGTCCGACAGATGCGCCGGCGTATCGATATAGCCGGCCTCGACCCAGCCCTGCCGCGCGCCCGCCATGCCGCAGATCACGACCGGCAGGTCGGCCGCCGCGCCCAGCGCATCGAGATGCGCTTGCAGCACGGCCGCAAAGCCGGTCCTGGCGGCCGCGGTCATGCCTTCATCGCTGCGGCGCTCACCGAGCACCTTGCCACTGGCGCCCATCAGCCAGAGCCGGAAGCTGCTGGTGCCCCAGTCGACCGCGGCATAGGAAAGCCCGTTCATCGCGCCCTGTTCCACGCTTTCAGTGTCCGGCGCGCCGACGGCGCCGCTGCCCAGACGCGATAAAGGCGATCATCGCGCCACGCAAGGCGGCCCGTTGGCGTGACGCCACGAGGCCTCGCCGGCATCGGATGCGCGGGATCGATTACCGCGCGCCCTTCAGCGTGCAGGAGGTCGTGCAGGTCGTAACGTTGCCGCGGTCACATTTGATGCAGGCGTTGACGCACTGATCCATGACCTTGGGATTGTACTGACTGTAAAGATTGGCCGCACAGCTGTTGGTCGATCCCGTGACCTCCGGGTCGGACCAGCAACCGGACAGTAAAAATGCTGCGGCACTCAAAATGGCGACCTTGCGCATAAGGCCTCCTGCCACGCTCTATCCGAGTAACCTTGATCGGTTAGGTTAAATTCTGGTTTCAATTGCGACCTTATTCGGAAGCAGTATTGCTTATCCACCGGACATTTCCCCAAGGTCCGGGCCCACACCGGCAAGGCCGTCAGGCGACCCCGCCTGGCGGCTTTGTTGCCCAGCAATGCACAAGGATACCAACAAGATGGCCCGAAAGCCGCGGTGGTCGTTCAAGGAGGACCGACGACTGATGGAACTGGCACGCTCCTCAAAGTCGCTGGAGGAGGTCGTGAAGGCGACCGGCCGCTCGCCGGAGCGGATCAAGAAGATGGCCATGCGCCTCGGCCTGTCGATCAAGCCGCGCGGTACCACCAAGAAATAACCTGAAATGCGGCGCTGCGGCGGCCCCGGCCGGCCGGCGCGCCTTCCAGCGAAATCGGCACCGCCTCGCGTGCGGACAACGCGCCAGAAAAAGATCTAGAGCTCCGGCGGACAATCGTCCTTCGCCCGCACCGGGATCGCCTTGACCTCGCCCTGCGGCTTGGCCTCAGCCTCCGCCTCGGTCGCCCGGGTGCAGGTGGTCAGCACGAAGGCGACCCGGCTGCATTGCCATTCCGGCCCGAGCGCCGCGTTGGACACCGGCTCGGGCGACGCCAGCGTCAGGGATAGATACGCCACCAAAACGGCACCCGCCGCGCCTGCGGCAGCCAGCGCCGCGCCCTTTCCGGACCACAGCTTGGACATCATGGCCTTGGTTCCCGCCGATCTCTGGGAGTCGAGGCAGCCCGCCTGTCCGCGTGTGATCGGAATCACAGCCGGGATCAAACAGTTCAGCCCTAGTCTTTGGGCTTGATGTGGGATCGATATTGCACTGCCGCAAGACGGGGTCAGCGCGCCGGCTCGATCACATTACAGTTGGTCCGGCCCGACATCAGGCAGTCCTGCATCTTGCTCGCCGCCGTCAGGTCATGCGCGAGCCAGAGGCCGACCGCGAGCATGACCGCTGCGACCAGCAGTCCGATCAGCGCGCCCCTTCTGCTGCCTCCGTCGTCGGAGTCGCTCATGCCAGCTTCGGTTCCCGATTGCCACGGTCCGCATCATGACGATTTGCACGGTTGCGTGCGATCAATTCTGCAACAGTCGCCCAATGAAATGCACGGCCACGGCCGTCGGCACCGCAATTCCGTTGCGCGCCAGGGGCGACTCGCGAAAGACTACTCGCTGAAGTGGAGCGCGTGTGCGGGGCGTGCCGATGAGCGAACAAGAAGCGACGACGTACGACTATCAGCGTTACAGGCAGTTGCTCTCGGAGGCTGTCGATGAGAGCACCAGGCTGCGGCTGATCAGTCTGCTGATCACCGAAAAGGCGCGCGACAGGCTGGAAGCCCAGCGCGCCTCGGACCGGAGCGCGATGACCGCCGAGACGGTTGCCAAGGTCCTGGGTAACGGACGACGCGAGCACCTTCAGCGCGGCTGAACTTTTCAACAGCACTTGTTCAACAGCCCTTGGTGACCAGCCACTCACCACGCGCCCGCGGGGCGAACGATGGCCGCTTGACGCTGGCTCATATCTCCCTTGCTCCACAGCCCTCCGTTCGCCACTGGCAATTTCGTCGCCATTCACTTATTGAAACGCCGAACCAACCCCATCCATCACCCGAACAGAAAGCAGCAAGGCTTCCTCTATGAGTGGCTTCAAGGAACCGGGTTTTGCCGACCGCCAGAAAGCGGCCCTGCAGGCGCGGCAAAACCTCCTCAACAAGTTTCGCTCCCAGCCGGGAGCTGACGATCCCGCTGTGAAGGCACGTGCCGAGGAGCGCGCGGCGATCGCCGACCGCCGCGCCAAGGCCAAGGAAACCCGTGAGGCCGAAAAGGCCGAGCAGAAGCGCCGCGAGGATGAGGCCGCAGCCGCCGAGGCCGCCCGCATTGCGCGCGAGAAGGAAGAGGAAACCGCCCGCGAGGAGGCGCTGCTCGCCGAGCAGAAGGCCAAGCGCGATGCCCGCTACGCGGCACGCAAGGAGCGCGGCAAGAAGAAGCGCTAAGGCGCAACCAGGCCCGCCAGAGCGGCGGGCCTGCGGACAGCGGGCGATGACGGCAGTCAGTTCTTCTTCATGCCGTCGTCTTTCTTCATCATCCCGCCGCCGTCCTTCTTCATGGCGTCGTCCTTCTTCATCATGCCACCGTCCTTCTTCATGGCATCCTTGGACATCGTGTCTTCCTTCTTCATCGCGTCATCCTTGCCCATCTTGTCCTGAGCGAAGGCGGCGGGCGCCAGCGCCAGGCTGAACGAGAGCAGCGCGGCGGAAAGGCCGAGGCGGGTCTTGGTGGTCATGGTCATGATCCCTTGTGTGGTCGAATGTGAGCGCGACGACTTGCCGCTCTCTGCTCGACGCACTTGCGCCGGCCGTCGTTACCTCCAATAACGAATTCTTGAAGCAGCACGGCTGCGGTCGCCCGGCGGCTGGTCGCGCGACGGTTGCGTGACGACGCGGCGTCACCGCGCATCAGTGTGCGCCGCAACAACGGCAAGGCTTGAATGTCAGGACTTGAGCGTCAGGACTTGAGCGTCAGGACTTGCAGCCCCGTATCGGCTCGCACTATCAGGGCGCCTCGAACTATCAGACTAGAGAATATTCACGCGAAGACCGGCTAAGCTAAAGCTCCGCGCCGGCCTAACAGCCACTCAAGAAGCTCTCAGGGGAGAACCATGCTTACACGCCGCCACGTCCTTGCTTCCGCCCTCGCCGCACCCGCCGTCCTGCGGATGGGCATCGGGACCGCGCATGCCGCGACCACACTGAAGATCTCCCACCAGTTCCCCGGCGGCACCATCGACAAGGGCGACTTCCGCGACCGGCTGTGCAGGATGTTCGCGGCCGAGGTCGCCAAGCGCTCGGGCGGCGACCTCACCGCAGAGGTCTACCCGAACTCGTCGCTGATCAAGACCAACGCGCAGTTCTCGGCGATGCGCAAGGGCGCGCTCGATCTCAGCCTGTATCCGATGCCTTATGCCGGCGGCGAATTGCCGGAGACCAATATCGGCCTGATGCCGGGCCTCGTCACCACCTACGATCAGGGCCTGCGCTGGAAGAAGGAGCCGGTCGGCAAGGCGCTGACCGACTTCCTCGCCGACAAGGGCATTCTGCTGATCTCCTGGGTCTGGCAGGCCGGCGGCGTCGCCAGCCGCTCCAAGGCGATCGTCGCGCCTGAAGATGCCAAGGGCCTCAAGGTGCGCGGCGGCTCGCGCGAGATGGACATGGTGCTGCAGACCGCCGGCGCCGCCGTGCTGTCGGTGCCGTCGAACGAGCTCTACGCCGCGATGCAGACCGGCGCCTGCGACGCCGGCATCACCTCCTCCACCAGCCTGATCTCGTTCCGCCTCGAGGAGGTCGCGAAATCGCTGACTTCGGGCGCGGGCGCCTCCTACTGGTTCATGCTGGAGCCGTTGATGATGTCGAAGGCGATCTTCGACAAGCTGCCGAAAAGCCAGCAGGACATCATCCTGGCCGTCGGCACCGAGCTCGAGGCGTTCGGCCGCAAGGGGGCGCAGGACGACGATACCGAAGTCGCCAAGGTCTACGAGAAGGCCGGCGCCAAGGTCAGTGCGCTCGATGCAACCATTGTCGGCAAGTGGCGCGACATCGCGCGCGATACCGCGTGGAAGGATTATGGCGCCAAGACCGCCACCGCCGCCAACCTTTTGAAGCTCGCAAGCGACGTCGCCGCATGATGCATGGTCCGGTCGCGGATCAGGCCGAAACCGCAAGCGTCGCCGCGGGCAACACGCCCGTGGCCTTGCTTGGGCGCGCGCTGTCGATCTGCAACAACATCATCGTGGTGTTCGCCGCGCTCGCCCTGGTCGCGGCCTGCGTGATCCTGAGCTACAGCGTGCTCGGCCGCGCCCTGTTCCACAGCCCGAACTACTGGCAGGACGAGGCGGCCGTGTTCCTCCTGGTCGGCGCCACCTTCATGACCTCGGCCTATGTGCAGAGCCAGCGCGGCCATGTCAGCATCGAGGCGTTCGTCGGGCTGCTCTCGGCGCGCGCCAACGCCATCAGGCTGTGGCTGGTCGACGTCGCGAGCTTCGCGTTCTGCGCCTTCTTCGCCTGGAAGTCCTGGACGCTGGCGCATGAAGCCTATGTCGACGGCCAGGTGTCCAACTCGATGTGGTCGCCGCCGCTGGCCATCCCCTACGTGCTGATGGCGCTGGGCATGACGCTGCTCTGCGTGCAGATCCTCCTGCAAATCATCATTCCGCTGACGGGTGGCGCACGCCGATGACCGTGTTTGGTATTGGTATCTCCTACGGACTTGCCACCCTGTTTGCGATGTTCTCCGGCATGCCGATCGCGTTCGCGCTCGGTGCCGTCGCGGTCGTGTTCATGGCGATCTTCATGCCGGCGGCCTCGCTCGATACGGTGACGCAGAACGTCTACGAGGAGATGGCCTCGATCACGCTGCTGTCGATCCCGCTGTTCATCCTGAAGGGCGCGGCAATCGGCAAATCGCGCGCCGGCCAGGATCTCTATTCGGCGCTGCACGCCTGGCTGCACCGCGTGCCCGGCGGCCTCGGCGTCGCCAACGTGTTCGCCTGCGCCCTGTTCGCGGCGATGGCCGGCTCCTCGCCGGCGACCTGCTCGGCGATCGGTTCCGCCGGCATTCCGGAGATGCGCAAGCGCGGCTATTCCGGCGGCTTTGCCGCGGGGATCATCGCCGCCGGCGGCACGCTCGGCATCCTGCTGCCGCCCTCGATCACGATGATCCTGTTCGCCGTCGCAGCCGAGAAATCGCTGGGACGGCTGTTTCTCGCCGGCATCGGCCCCGGCCTGCTGCTGGTGACGCTGTTCGGTTTCTACGCCGTGTTCCGCTTCCGCAAGGAATACGCCATGGCCCGCGCCGTCTATGACGCGACCGGCAAGGACGCGGCGATCCTGCAGCATGACGAATTCACCATGGCCGAGCGCTTCAGCGCGCTGCCGCGCGTGATCCCGTTCGTGCTGCTGCTGACCGGCGTGATGATCGCGCTCTATGGCGGCTACGCCACGCCGTCGGAAACCGCCGGCCTCGGCGGCCTCCTGGCGCTCGGGCTGATCGCCGTGATCTACAGCGTGTGGACGCCCGGCGACCTGTCGCCGATCCTGAAATCGACCATCCGCGAGTCCACCATGCTGATGCTGATCATCGGCATGTCGCTGCTCTATTCCTATGTGATGAGCTACCTGCACATCTCGCAGTCGGCGGCGGAAGCGATCGTCGCAATGCACCTGCCGCGCTGGGAGCTCTTGTTTGCGATCCTCGTGATGGTGATCGTGCTCGGCTTCTTCCTGCCGCCGGTCTCGATCATCCTGATGACCGCGCCGATCATCCTGCCGCCGCTGCGCGCGGCCGAGTTCGACATCATCTGGTTCGGCGTCGTCATGACCATCGTGATGGAGATGGGGCTGATCCATCCGCCGGTCGGCCTCAACATCTTCGTGATCCGCAACGTCGCGCCCGACATCCCCTTGAGCGAGGTGATCTGGGGCACGCTGCCGTTCGTGCTGCTGATGATGTTCGCAGTGCTGTTGCTCTGCTTCTTTCCGCAGATCTCGACCTGGCTGCCGAATCTGATCATGGGGCCGGACGGCGGGCGCTAGACCGTTTTCGCGCAGAGGGGACGCGGCAGGACCGGAGTTTCAGGCGGCCTCCTGCTCCCGAGCCGCCAGCGCCTTCTCAATCCGGCGGACCAGCAACGCCGTCGGACGCCCCTCGCGCTGCAGCCGGCGAAGCTCGTTCCACAGCCTGATGATTTCGCGGTCTCGCTCGGCGTCCATGGCGGCACTCTCCCGGAGCGCGCCAATATGAACGAAACGAGAACGAAACTCAAGACCCCGAGATCAAGACGCAGTCGCTCGTCCAGGAACCAGAGCGACGCGGCGCGATTGGTTCCTTCATGAAAATGGCCAAGGCAATTCGCAAGCAGGCGCAGACCGCGGAGCGGGTTGCATTGACGACGGCCGACGCACTTGTCGCCAACCAGATGCGCTCCCTCGCCCGCGCCTTCAGGAGCCAGGCCGATATCCTGAAGAGGAAAGAGAAGAAAAAGAAGAAGTGAGACGCGCCTGCGGTCGCGGCTCAGGGATAGCCATCACCCGGCGTGTCGACCTCGACCACATCGATCCGCGACGCGGACCTGCCCTTGCGTAGCTCCTCGTAGGACGTCTCCGCGCTCAGGCAGAACAGCGTCCTGCGGTCCGCACCACCGAGCGCGCAGGCAAGCGCGCGGCGGCCGGACACCGTGATGCGCTCACGCTCCACGCCAGTGCGATCGATCCGGACAAAAGCATCTTCCGTGAAAGACGCGACCCAGGTCGCCCCGTCGGCATCGAGGCAGATGCCGTCGGGATCGTTGATGCTGCCGAACCGCCCGCGCAGGCTCAGGCCGCCGTCCGGCGCGATGTCGTAATCGGCGAGACCTGCGCCATCCATTTCGGCAACGACGAGCCGGCGATGGTCGGAGGAGACGGCAATGCCGTTGGGAAACCGCAAGCCTTCCGCAACGACGCGCGCACTGCCGTCGGGCGTCACGAGGATGATGCGGCCTACCGCACCGCGGCGCTCCGGCGGCGGCAGGTTGAAGCCGAGATCGCCGACATAGGCGCGTCCCTGCCCGTCGATGATCATGTCGTCGATCGTGCCGGTCGCGACCTCGGATAGATCGGCATAGAGCGACAGCGCTCCGTCGGAAAACCGCAGCAGCCGCTTCCTGAACATCGTCAGCACGACGATGTCGCCATCAGGCAGTACGCCGAGACCACACGGCGTGTCGTCGGTCAGCGCAGCACGCTCCTGCAACTCGCCCGACGGGCTGATGCTCAGAAGCGTCCGCGCCATGCAATCGACGAACCAGAGCCGCCCGCGATGCCAGCGCGGGCCCTCAAAATAGCGGCCGCCGTCGAGGATGGTTCTGAGGCTAGCCGTCATGGCGCACCGGCTGGCGAAAAGTGATCTGTTAGTGACATCGGCAGCCCCCACGCGCGCTCGCAACGACGATACAATTCACGAGGAACCGGTCAAAGCACCGTGCTGCCTGTCCGTTTTCACCGTAAGAACCCCGGTTCCCGCGGGTTCCACACGTCATATTCCATATTTCGCCGTGTTTTCCCTGTTGAGTTGCAGCAGCATTAACACTCGAGAATCGAGGGTAGTGATAATCTGCGGCGGTTGTGCCGCCGTATGACGCGTTCTGTTGTGCCTCATGGTTTCTCAGGGGGGACCAGGGAATGAACCGTTGCCTACGTCCGCTGGCGTGTTTCGCCACCGCCGCCGCGCTCGCGCTGCTTCCGGTCCAGGCGACCGCCAAGCCGCATCACCAGCACCAGGCCAAGAGTGGCCACGGGGACAAGAAGGCGCATGGCGGCAAGGCCGCGCGCGAGAGTGCCTCCGGCAAGCGGCGGCACGCCAGACATGGCGCCGATAAACGGAAATCCGCGAAGGCCAAATCCGCTCCTTCCAAATCGGCTGAGAAGGCGCCCGAGCCGGAGAAACCCGCCGGGCCGCAATTGTCGGGCGATCTCGCCACGATCAGGGACGCGATCCTTGCCGCGCGCAGAGGCAAGACCAGCGACGCGACCGACATCCAGGCCAAGATCACCGATCCGGTCGGACGAAAACTCGTCGAGTGGTATCTGCTGCGCCACTCGGAATCGAGCGCACCGTTCACCCGCTATGCGGCATTCGTGACGGCCAACCCGGACTGGCCAAGCGTCACGCTGTTGCGCAAGCGCGCCGAAGCGCGGATGTGGCAGGAGCGCAGCGATCCGGCCACCGTGCACGGCTTCACCCTCGATCAGCCGATCAGCGCCAAGGGCAAGTTCGCGCTCGCCCGCACGCTGCTGGCCGAAGGCGACCGCGACGGCGCCACCCGCCTGGTGCGCGAAGCCTGGCGCTCGGAGGAGCTGTCCGATCGCACCGAGAGCGACGCCTATGATGCGTTCAAGGACCTGCTGACGCGCGACGACCATCGGGCGCGCATGGACAAGCGGATCGGCGCCAAGGACCTCGCCGGCGCGAGGCGCGTGGCGCAGCGGCTCGGCAGCGACGATCTGGCGATCGTGAAAGCCTGTGGCGCGGTCCGCGGACAATCCAGCAAGGCAGAGGACACACTCAACGATGTGCCGGCCGATGCCCGGCGCGATCTCGGCTACACGCTGTGCCGAATTCAGTGGCTGCTTGCGAAGAACAAGGTCGACGAAGCGGCGCGCGTGACGATCGCGGCTGAGCCCGAGACGATGGCGCAACAGGACACCGACCAGTGGTGGCGCGAGCGCCGCATCCTCTCCCGCAAGCTGCTTGACCAGGGCGAGTACCAGGCGGCCTATGACGTGATCCGGCCCGCGGCGGCGCCGGACAATCCTTATTACCGCTCCGACATGCACTTCATGCGCGGCTGGATCGCGCTGCGCTATCTCAACGACGCCAACATCGCCGCGGCGCATTTCGCGCATATCGACGAGGGCCAGACCAACCCGACCGTGCTGGCGCGCGCCGCCTATTGGCGCGGCCGCGCCGCCGAGGCACTCGGCAATTCCGTGGCGATGCGGGCCGATTACCAGGCCGCCGCGCGCTACCCGACGGCCTATTACGGTCAGCTCGCGCTGGCCAGGCTCGGCCGTGATGGTGGCGTCGAGCTGCGCGCGCCCTCGCCGGCCGCTAGCGCCGGCAGCATGGCAGCGGATGAGCGCGTCCGCGCCGCCGATATGCTCTATGCGATCGGCGAGCCCGACATCGTGCTCTATTTCGCGGCCGACCTCGCCGAGGAAAGCACCGATGTCGGGATGCTCGAAGCGCTCGGCGAGCTGACCGGCCGCCGCAACGATGCCCGCGCCATGCTGCAGATCGGCAAGATCGCCCTCGCGCGCGGCTTTGCCTTCGACCATTACGCTTTCCCCGTGATCGGCATTCCCAAGCACACGCCGATCGCGCCCGATATCGGGCGCAGCATGACCTACTCGATCGCGCGCACCGAAAGCGCGTTCGACCAGCGCGACAAGTCGGCGGCCAACGCCGTCGGCCTGATGCAGGTGACCCCGGAAGCCGGCCGCGACACCGCGAAGCGCTTCGGCGTCAGCTACGACTGGAGCCGGATGGTGTCCGATCCCGTCTACAACACCCAGATGGGCGCCGCCGAGCTCAGCGCGTTGCTGTCGGAATATCGCAACTGCCACATCATGACCTTTGCCGGCTACAACGCCGGCCGCGGCCGCGTTCGCGACTGGATCAAGGCCTATGGCGACCCACGCGATCCCAAGGTCGATCCGGTCGACTGGGTGGAGCGGATCCCGATCTCCGAGACGCGCAACTACGTCCAGCGCGTGATGGAGAATTTCGCAGTCTACCAGACACGGTTCGAGGACGCCGGCACGGCGATAGCCAAGAACGGCGAGCGCATCGTGACGCAGGAGAGCAACGCGGCGCCGGCTGAGACAATGCCGTCGCAATAATGCAGCGTGGTCGCGGCGCAGGCCGGAACGCATAACCACCGCTGGAGGTCATTCGGAAATCGTCGAACCGATTGCTCCTTGCGTCGGCCGCGGCGTATGGGTCCCGGCCTTCGCCGGGACGACGCCCATGGATCCGTCTCAATCCACCTTCACGTTGGCGGCCTTGATCATCGGCCACCATTTTGCAATCTCCGCCTTCTGCCAGGCGCCGAGCGCTTCCGGCGCGAGCTGATCCTTCGGCGGCATCTGCAAGCCCAAATTCTCGAGTTGCTTCTGCACGGCCGGATCGGCCAGCGCCTCGACTGCAGCGGCGTTGAGCTTGGCCACGATCTCCTTCGGGGTACCCTTCGGCACCCAGAGGCCGGACCACAGCGTCATGTGGAAGCCCGGCAGACCGGCCTCGTCGACCGTCGGAACGTCGGGCGCATTCGTGACCCGCTTGGAATCGGTGACCGCATAGGCGCGGATATTGCCGGCGCGGACCTGGTTGATCGAGTTCGAGGTTTGGTCGACGATGATGTCGATCTGGCCGGCGACGAGGTCGTTCAGCGCCGGCCCGGTGCCGCGATACGGCACATACTGCAGCTTGATGCCGGAGACGTTCTCGAAATAGAGCCCGGCGATATGGCTGCCGCTGCCGGCGCCGGCGGTGCCCGCGGTCGGCGGCGCCGGCCGCGACTTCAGCCACTCCAGCAATTCTTTCAGCGATTTCGCCGGCACGGCGTTCTTGCTGACGATGATCATCGGGTTGCTCGGCAGCAGCACCACCGGCTCGAGATCGGTGACGAGGTCGTAGCCGAGCTTGTAGATCGCGCCGTTGGCGACATGGGTGCCGAGATGGCCGAACGAGATGGTGTAGCCGTCGGGCGCCGAGCGCACCGCACGGCCGACGCCGATCGAGCCGCCCGCCCCGGTCACGTTCTCGATCAGAAGCACCTCGCCCAGCGACTGCTTCATGCGCTCGCCGAGGATGCGCGCCATCGCATCCGAGGGGCCACCGGCAGCAAACGGCACCACGATGGTGATCGGGTGCGCGGGATAGGTTTCCGCGGAAACGGTCCCCGTCAACGCCAACATCGCCAACACGGCCAGAACCAGCTTCCGCATCACGCTCTCCCTCAATCTTCTTTGTCGTATCATTTTTGAAGGGCCACCTTTCGACAAGATGGCCCTTCGGATGAGGCGTCAGAACTGCGAGAAGTCGATCGGCTTGTGCCGGTCGAGCGTGCGGGTGATCGGCGGCAGCGGGTATTTCAGGCCGCTGGCGCAGTTGAACAGCATCACGCGTTCGGTCTTGCTGACACGGCCGTCGGCGAGGCTCTCTTTGTAGGCGGCATAGGTCGCGGCGCCCTCGGGGCACAGCAACAGCCCCTCCTCGCGCGCGACCTCGTTGAGGGCGGCGCTGATCTTGTCGTCATCGACCGCGATCGCAAAGCCCTTGCTCTCGCGCACCGCGCGCAAAATGAGGAAGTCGCCGATCGCCTGCGGCACGCGGATGCCCGAGGCGATGGTGTGGGCGTCCTCCCAGCGCGCGGCGTGTTCGGTGCCGGCCTCATAGGCCCGCACCATCGGCGCGCAGCCGGAGGCCTGCACCGCGACCATGCGCGGCCGCTTCGAACCGATGAAGCCGATCTTCTCGAGCTCGTCGAACGCCTTCCACATCCCGATCAGGCCGGTGCCGCCGCCGGTCGGATAGAAGATCACGTCGGGCACGTCCCAGCCGAGCTGCTCGGCGAGCTCGAGGCCCATCGTCTTCTTGCCCTCGATCCGGTACGGCTCCTTCAGGGTCGAGGTGTCGAACCAGCCGACTTTCGCCTTGCCCTCGCCGACGATCTTGCCGCAGTCGTCGATATAGCCGTTGACGCGATAGACGGTGGCGCCCTGCAGCTCGATCTCGCTGACATTCACTTCCGGCGTGTCCGCCGGGCAGAAGATCGTGGTCTTGATGCCGCACGAGGTGGCGTAGGCCGCCAGCGCCGCGCCGGCATTGCCGTTGGTCGGCATCGCCATGTGCTTGATGCCGAGCGCCTTGCCCATCGACACCGCCATCACAAGGCCGCGTGCCTTGAACGAGCCGGTCGGCAGCCGGCCTTCATCTTTCACAATGATCTCGCCGCCGCCAAGTCTGGCGCCGAGCCGCGGCAGCCGGATCAGCGGCGTCGTGACTTCGCCGAGGCTGACGATGTCCTTGCATTTGCGCACCGGCAGCAGCTCGCGGTAGCGCCACAGATCGGCGGGACGCTGCGCCAGCGCATCCTTGGTCAGCGCCTTCTTCACCCCGGCAAGGTCGTAGCGCACCAGCAGCGGCTTGCCGGCCTTGGAGAGATTGTGCACCTGGTCGGCCGGATAATGATCGCCCTCCATCGCGCATTCGAGATGGGTGACGAAAGTCGGGCGTTCGATGGTGAGGTTGTCGTTGTCTTTCACGAGATTCTGTCCTTCTTGTTCTTCTTGAGTTCTTCCCTGCCGGATCCGTCACCCTGAGGAGCGCGAAGCGCGTCTCGAAGGGCGACGAGCCCGGCTGCTAGGTCTCGGCCGTGCATCCTTCGAGGCTCGCTGCGCTCGCACCTCAGGATGACGGAGCTGAGACTAGATATTCAGCACGCGCCCATAGGCGTCGAGCACTGCTTCCTTCATCATCTCCGACAAGGTCGGATGCGGGAATACGGTGTGCATCAGTTCCTCTTCCGTGGTCTCCAGATTCATTGCCACGACATAGCCCTGGATCAGCTCGGTGACCTCAGCGCCGATCATGTGGGCGCCGAGCAGCTGTCCGGTCTTCTTGTCGAAGATCACCTTGACGAGGCCCTGGTCCTCGCCGAGCGCAATCGCCTTGCCGTTGCCGACGAAGGGAAAGCGGCCGACGCGGATCTCGCGGCCGCCTTCCTTGGCGTTGGCCTCGGTGAGGCCGACGGAGGCGACCTGCGGGTTGCAATAGGTGCAGCCCGGGATCATCAGCTTGTCCATCGGATGCGGATGCAGGCCCTTGATCGCCTCGATGCAGATCACGCCTTCATGCTCGGCCTTGTGCGCGAGCATCGGCGGCCCCGCGACGTCGCCGATCGCATAGATGCCGGGAACGTTGGTCTTGCCGAGGCCGTCGATCACGATGCAGCCGCGGTCGGTTTTGACGCCGAGCTTCTCCAGCCCGAGATTCTCGATATTGCCGACCACGCCGACCGCCGAAATCACGCGCTCGAACTCCACCGCTTGCGGCTTCTCCTTGCCGTCGTCGATGGTCGCAACCACGCTGTCGGCCTTCTTCTCGAGCTTTGTCACCTTGGTCGAGGTGAGGATCTTGATCCCCATCTTCTCAAACCGCTTGCGGGCGAGCCCTGCGATTTCCGCATCCTCGACCGGGAGAATCTGCGGCAGCACCTCGACCACGGTGACGTCGGCACCCATGGTGTGGAAGAACGAGGCGAACTCGATGCCGATCGCGCCGGAGCCGACCACCAGCAGCGACTTCGGCATCCGCTCCGGCACCATCGCCTCGAAATAGGTCCAGATCAGCTTCTTGTCGGGCTCGAGCCCGGGCAGCACGCGCGGCCGCGCGCCGGTCGCCACGATGATGTGCTTGGCCTGATAGGTGCCCTCGCCGCTGGCGCCCTTCGGCGCCTCGACCGCCGACTTCTTCACCGTGATCTTGCCGGGCGCATCGATCGTGGCGTCGCCCCAGATCACCGTGACCTTGTTCTTCTTCATCAGGAAGCCGACGCCGTCATTGAGGCGCTTCGAGACGCCGCGCGAGCGCTGCACCACGGCCCTGTCTCTTATACACAT
>NZ_JADFUD010000074.1:0-37914 GCF_054820065.1 Bradyrhizobium sp. UFLA06-06 | reverse complement strand
GGCAATGTTGAACAGCGACGCCAGCGGCCGTCCCGTCACCTCCTGCCCTGCCGCGATGAGCCGCTGCGCGGCGGCATTCATGTAGTCGACCCGATCGCCCTGCGTCGTCACGATGACGGCATCGCCGATCGACGCCAGCGTGAGCTGGGCGCGCTCCTTCTCGACCGCGAGCGCGGTCTCGGCAAGCCAGCGCCGCCACAGCATCCGCCTCGTGTGGATCAGCACGATGCCGGCAAGGCAGGCCGCGATCACGAGGTTGACCAGCAGCAGCAGCGCGGAGACCTGACGTGACGCCTTGCCCAGATGATCGGAGAAATCGACGGCGAGCGTGCTCAGCGCGGCATCCACCGCACCGATCCGTTCGGCCCAGTGCCTGATGGTCGCAGCCGACGGATCGTGCAGCGCGACGTCGTTCGCGGCCTCGTTCCGGATTTCAATCAGCTGATCGAGCAACACATCCGAATTGCGCCATGCCGTCACCGCGCCGGCCACGTGGTGCATCTTGCGGAAATATTTGAACAGCCAGATCAGGCCGCCGATGTCGTCATCATGATTGCCTGCCCTGGCGAAGCCGGCCCTCGCCACGGCGTCATTGTCGCCGGGCGATTCCAGGGCGAGCCGCGCCGTACGATCGGCCAGCGGCACCGCGATCGCGGCATCGAACTTCTGCAGATACAGCGGCGCACCGGTGCTGACATAGGTCTGCAGGTAGTGGATGGCGTCCTTCTGCCCCTTCGACCACATGCTTTCGCCGGCCACGTAGGCCCTGACCGCGGACATCACCTGCAGGCTGCCGGCAGACAGGCCGCCCAGCAGCAACACGATGGCCAGCAGAGGTCCAACCACCCGCCACAGTGACCAGCTTCGAAACGAAAAAAACATGCCCAATGCGCCCGACCCTGAAATTCATCGGGCGAGCGTAGGAACCGTGACTTAACCTCACGTTGCAAAACGCGATGAGTTTGAAACGACTCGGCTGCAGCACAATTGCGTCAAACTTTACCCATCCCGGACAACCCCAGGGCAATCGCATATGGAAAGAAATCTGTCGGGCAGCGTCCTCGAGGCCATCCTTCGAGACGCCCGCCTTCGGCGGGCTCCTCAGGATGAGGGTTTTGTTTTGCGGCACAATAGTAGACCCTCATGGTAAGGAGCGCCGCTTGCGGCGCGTCTCGAACCACGAGGCCGAGTTACCTCCGCAGCCGCCGAAGGGTCATATGCGATTGCCCTACGGACAACCCGGAGGCGCTCAGGGACGCAGTGTCGGCGACGTGTTCGGCGCCGGCGCCTGCTCCATCTCGGCCTCTTCGGGCAGCTTGTCGGCGTGAACGGCCAACGGCGTGCCGATCCAGAGCGGATCGTCGTGGTGGTCGCGGCGCGGATTGGTGGTGTTGGGATGGACCAGGATGCTCAGGCTGCCGTGGTTCAGCATCAGCCACGGCACCAAGGTCGGGAACAACTCGGCCGCAAGCGCCACCTGATACATCGCCTGATCGTGCGGGCCAACCTTGACGTCGTGCCACCGTCCGAGCGTGACCAGGAAGCGCTCGCCGATCCAGTTGCGCAGCCGTTCCGCCTCGCCCCGGCTGGTCGCGGGGTCGTAATAGACATGGGCGTGGTAGCTCGCGATCTCGCCGATCATCCGTGGCGCGTCCGTCATCTCACCTCTCCCTGCGCGGCCGGTCACTTGCGCCGCAGCACACTGAACTGGAACGACTGCGTCGCGCCCCAGGGCGTGACGTGCCGGTGCGCCTCATGCGCGATCAACTCGAATGCCAGACCGATGGTCCTGCTGAGCGTTGCGGGATCATAGCGCTGCACCGGCAGGCCGCTGCACTTCTCCGGGCCGTCCAGCGCGAAGGTGCCGATCACGGCGTGACCGCCTGCTTTCACGCCGCGATGCAGCCGGTCGAGATAGGCCGCGCGGTCTGGTTCCTCGACCAGGAAGTGAAACGCCGCGCGATCGTGCCAGATGTCGAAGGCCTGCTGCGGCTGCCAGACCGTCGCGTCACCTACGATCCAGTGCACCGCGTCACCTGCTGCGCCGATCCGCTCCCGCGCGCTCGCCAGCGCCGCTTCGGAGAGATCGAGCAGGGTCACATCATGAAAGCCGCTCGCCAGCAGCGCATCGACAAGTCGCGAAGCTCCGCTGCCGACGTCGACGATCGAGGCGTCGCGGCCCGGTGCGATCGATTCGATCAGACGCAGCGATGGCTGCGGATCGGCCTGCGACCAGCTCACCTGCTGCTCGCCCTTGGTCAGATAGACGGTCTGCCAATGCGATTGCCGATCAGAAGCGGTCATGGCGATAGGTCCCGAAAGCGGCAACAACCTGCGTTGCGCGCCATTAACCATCAGCTAGGCGCGGCGGTCTCTCGCGTCAACCGGCAGCGGCGGGCACGCACGGCGGCGCAGCAGCAAATGCCGCATTTGCTTCGCCGCATTTTCCAACTAACCTGATGGCCGGGTTGAGATCGGGGCGTCCGGGGATGGCCAATTTCGGCTGGACACGCGGCAACAAGCCTGCACAAGCGGAGGACGCCGCCAGCGACTTGCGCGGCCTTACCGATCCATTGGCGTTCCTCGCCGCGCTCGACAAGGTGGTCCCGCGCTATCTTGATCTCGCCGACAATGGCGTGCTGGTCTATCCGGCCTGCAAACGCAAGTCCGGCGATCTGCTCGGCGACATCAGCGCGATCTGGGAGCACACGCGGCTCGAGGCGATGCGCTATGTCCCGATGGTGCCGCGGCAGGACATCTCGCTGCTGGTCGATCCGGCCCGCCAGGCGGAGATGATCGATGCTTTCCTGCGCCAGCGCGCGCACGACAAGACCGTCGTCGATTTCACCGGCACCGCGATCGAAGACTACGGGATTGCGATCTACGCTGGCCTGAACTGGCTGAACCATTGCGGCGCCCTCGTGGGCGCGGATCCGCAAAAGTTTTCCGGCACGTTGCGGAGCTTCCGCAGGGTCATGGTGGTCGCCCAACAGTGGTGGGCGATCGACGGCGCGGCCGAGCGCTGCCGGCAGCTGCTGGAAGCGCGCGAACGGCCACCGCTGGTGTTCTTCCTGATGTGGGCCGAATGCACCAATTTGGCGCGCGAGATCGCGATCGCGGCGGCCGGTAGCGCGGCGACGGAAGGCAGTATCGCGCGCATGCGCGCGGCCGATGATCCGGAGCAGCTGACGTAATGCGCGAATCTGACGCGCGGCCGCAGACTAGGGTGCGTGCTCATAAATCCTGTCCGCGTTCGAGACTTAAAGCGGACTCGCGGCCCTTTTAACCCAACTGCGACATTCGCCACGGTTCGGTCCACGGCAGCATGCGGACGCGCGCCTTCGAGCAAGACGACGCCCATGTGTTCTGCCGCGAGCCGGACGTGGAGAACGATGTCGCTTGCTTCATCGCCTTG
The DNA here is from genome assembly GCF_054820065.1 of Bradyrhizobium sp. UFLA06-06. Classification (NCBI taxonomy): domain Bacteria; kingdom Pseudomonadati; phylum Pseudomonadota; class Alphaproteobacteria; order Hyphomicrobiales; family Nitrobacteraceae; genus Bradyrhizobium; species Bradyrhizobium sp. UFLA06-06. The sequence goes on along the minus strand of NZ_JADFUD010000074.1, from coordinate 34,499 downwards.
CTGGGCGAGGTCTACCGAGACCTCGGTTTTCCCCAACTACGAGGTGGCGCTGGCCACGCGGCCGGCGGCGCGCGCCGGCGACGACGCGACCTGGGATTGGTCAGAGGCGAAGCTCGGCGATGCCGCGCGGCAATGCGGCCTCGTGTCTCAATCAATCCCGGCGAAGGCGCGTTCTACGGACCGAAGCTGGAATTCGCGCTGCGCGACCGGCTGGGACGATCCTGGCAGTGCGGCACGGTGCAGCTCGACTGCGTGCTGCCGCAGCGGCTCGAGGCGTCCTACGTCGCCCCCGACGGCAGCCGAGCCAGGCCGCTGATGAACCATCACGCCATCTTCGGATCGCTCGGCCGCATGATTGCGATCCTGTTCGAGCAACATGGCGGCGTGCTTCCGTTCTGGCTGTCGCCGGACCAGGTTGCGGTTGCGCCGATCTCGAAAGACCAGGCCGGATACGGCGCACAGGTGCTGGCGGCGTTCGAGGATGCCGGGATCCGAGCCGTTGCCTATGACAGCGCCGGCCCTTTCGCGGCGCGTCGCGGTGGCGCGTGAAATGGCGGTGCCGGTGATGGCCATCGTCGGCGGGTGTGAGATGAGGGACGTCCGGGTAAGCCTGCGCGAGCGCGACGACTTACAGGCCGACGTTCCGCTGGCCGAGGCGGTGTCCCGCCTGCAGGCGAGGGCCCGGCCGGGCACCCTTGCGGCTGAAGCATGCGACAGTCGGGGCTTCGGTGGGTGTTGCGCAAGTAAGCGTTTCGAGCATCTGCGCGATGAGCACCATGTCCAACCTCTCATGACCCAATTCCCTGGCATTCTCCCGCGAGCAAAATCAATCGCATCTGACGGAGCGAATGATCAGTTTTGCGCAAAATGCGCAATATGTCTTGAGTACTGCGCGATATGAGCATATACGTGCCTGGCGTTTGCTCGTTTTTATAGCAAAACGCGCAAAATGATCGGAAGTGCGTGGTGTGCGGGAGGACAACAGAAATGCAGGTTCCAATTAAGCGGGCGATCGAGAGCGTGCCGGGCGGGATGATGGTGGTCCCTCTGTTGGTCGGGGCGCTTATTGCCACCTTCTTTCCCGATACCCCGAAGTTTTTTGGCTCCTTCACCGGCGCACTGTTCTCCGGCGCGCTGACAATTCTCGCCGTGTTCTACGTTTGCATGGGCGCGAGCATCGACTTCCGCGCGACCCCCTACATTGTGAAGAAGGGCGGCACCCTGCTGATCGTGAAGGTTGGCGTGGCCGTTGTCCTCGGCCTGATCTTCGGCCGCATTTTGGGAGAGACGCCGGTCGCAGCTGGCATGTTCGCGGGTGTCTCGACGCTCGCGATCGTCGCCGCCATGAACGACACCAATGGCGGTCTCTATATGGCGTTGATGGGCCAATATGGACGTCCGCGTGACGTCGGCGCCTATACCGTCATGTCGCTGGAGAGCGGTCCTTTCCTCACCATGATCACTTTGGGCGTCGCCGGCCTCTCGGCATTTCCATGGCAGACCCTCGTGGGCGCTATCCTGCCTCTGGTGGTGGGTATGATCATCGGCAATCTCGACAGAGAGATGCGCGACTTCCTGAGCCGCGCGGTGCCTGTGATGATCCCGTTCTTCGCCTTCGCGCTCGGCGCCGGCCTCGATCTGTCGAAGGTTTGGCAGGCCGGCCTGCTCGGCCTCGGCATGGGAGTGGCCGTGGTGGTTGTGACCGGCATCCCGCTGTTCGTCGCCGATCGCATCACTGGCGGGAATGGTGTCGCGGGTGTTGCGGCGGCCTCGACGGCCGGTAATGCGGCGGCCGTCCCGGCGATTGTCGCCGCGGCGAATCCAGCCTATGCGGACGCGGCGCGGCCTGCGACTATCCTCGTCGCGGCCTGCGTCGTGGTTACCGCAATCCTCGTGCCGATCGTCACCGCCTGGACAGCCCGCGTTGTTGGTCGCGACGTCGAGGAGCCTGCAGAAGAGAACAACGTGGCTTCTGCCGGCAAGGTGACCCCCGCGGCGCGCTCGGTTGTCACTGAGGCAAGTCACTGAGGCAAAGTCACTGAAGCAGGTCGCTGAAGATGGCCCCTAAAGCGTTTTCGAGCGAAGTGGATACCGGTTCGCGTCAAGAAAACGCGTCAAGCCAAAGCTGGCTGATCGTCGCTGACGATCTCACCGGTGCCGCGGACTGTGCGATCGCCTTCGGCAGAAGGGGGCGTGCGGCTGCGGTGACGTGGGGTGAGGTGACCGACGCGTCGGGCTACCAGCTGCCCGTCCTGGCCTACGATGCCGCGAGTCGAGGCCTTTCGGCCGGGGCCGCTGCAGCCCGCCACGCCGATGTGCTGGCGCGCCTTTGCGAAGGCGGACGTATTCTTTTCAAGAAGATTGACTCGACGCTGCGGGGGCAACCTGCAGCGGAGACTGCCGCCGCGCTTGCGCATCTCAAGTCACGGTCGGGTCCGGCCTTTGGCGTATTCGCGCCGGCCTTTCCGGCCACCGGCCGGACCACCATCGACGGGCGTATCCTGGTCAGAGGCCGCCCCCTCGAGGAGGCCGAGGTCTGGCACCGCGACCACACCTACCCGAATGCCGATCTTGTCGACGTTCTCGCGACCGCGGGCGTTCGCGGTGAGAAGGTCAAGCTCGCTGCCGTGCGTGGTGGCGATCTCAAAGCCACGTTCGCGAGGCTCGCCTGGGAGGGCGACGTGGTCGCGGCCTGCGACGCCGAGACTGAACACGATCTGCGTTTGATCGCGGAGGCGAGCCTGCATGCATCGCCCGCAACCTTCTTCATCGGCAGCGCCGGCCTCGCGCACGCGCTGGCCGGCCTCGAAGTCAGCCATGCCGTCGAGCCGCTGCGCATTCCGACGAGCGCATCCGGCACCCTGATCGTGGTGGGCTCGCTCGCCGGCGCATCTCGCGCCGCCGCGCGCGAGCTGGAGGCGACCGGCACCGTGGCGCATTTCCCGGTCGCGCCGGAGACGCTGCTCAACGATGGTGCCGGCCGGGCGGCGCTCGCCGCGGACGTGATGAAACGACTTGCCGGCGGCGGCGATACACTGGTTGAGATCATGATGGATGATCACCCCAACATGTCGCTCGGCCCGCAGCTCGCCAAGGGGCTCGCCGACGCTCTTGAGGCCGTCGCACCCGCGATCGGCGCCTTCGCTGCGACCGGCGGCGAAACCGCCGCGGCGATGCTGTCGCGCTTCGGCGTCAACGGCATCCGTCTTGCCGACGAAATCGAGCCGGGCGTGTCGCTCGGCCTTACTCTTGGCCGATTGTCTGTTCCGATCGCCACCAAAGCGGGCGCGTTCGGTGACGAGAACAGCCTCATCCGCATCAGCGAGCGGCTTCGCGCCGTCCGAACCAGAGGAAGTTTCATATGACTCGTCCGATCATTGCGATCACCATGGGAGATCCGGCCGGTATCGGGCCCGAGGTGATCATGAAGGCGCTGGCGCAGCCTCAGGTGCAGGCGATCTGCAATGCGCTGGTGATCGGCGACTCCAACCGTCTGCGCAAGGCCGGTCAGATCGTCGGCGTGCCGCTTGAGGTCGATGCGTTGAGCGACGCGAAGCAGGCGAATTTTGCGTCGAAGGCCGTGCAGTGCGTTGACCTGAAGCTGGTGCCGGACGATCTGCCGTTCGGCAAGGTGTCGGCGACGGCAGGTGAGGCGGCATATCGCTACATCGAGAAGGCCGTGCAGGTGGTGCAGGCAGGGCTCGCGCAAGGCATCTGCACCGCGCCGCTTTCCAAGGAAGCGCTGCATGCGGCCGGCCACAAATATCCCGGCCATACCGAGCTCCTGGCGCATCTGACCGGCACGCCGGAAGTATCGATGATGCTGGTGTCGCCGAAACTCCGCGTCATTCACGTGACCACGCATATCGGCCTGCTCGATGCGATCGAGAAGATCGAGCCCGGCCTCGTCGAGCGTGTCATCGCGCGCGGGCATGACGTGCTGGTGCGCGCCGGCGTCGCCAATCCGAAGATCGGCGTCTGCGCCATCAATCCGCATGCCGGCGAGAACGGGTTGTTCGGTCGCGGCGAGGAAGCCGCGAAGATCGCGCCGGCCGTGGAAGCCTGTCAGCGCAAGGGCTGGGACGTGCACGGCCCCCTGCCTGCCGACACGCTGTTCTTCCTGGCCGGCCGCGGCGACTACGACATGGTGGTCGCGATGTATCACGATCAGGGCCATGGACCTATCAAGGTGCTGGGGCTGGAAGCCGGTGTGAACATCACTGTTGGTCTGCCGGTGATCCGCACCTCGGTCGATCACGGGACCGCCTTCGACATCGCGGGCAAGGGCATCGCCGACGAGCGCAGCCTGATCGAAGCGCTGCGGCAGGCGGTCGATCTCGCGCCGAAGAAGGCGGCTTGAGGGGGCTGCGCGGGCTCCTCAGGATGAGGGGCGAGATGTGCGTTAAGCGCTGACATTGCGCGGCCGATGCATCGTGGTATCCATCGGCCGTGCCGCGAAGCCGATACGGTCGAGCTCGGCTGACGGCAATGGATCCGGAGGCTGAGGTTCGATGTCGATGCGCAGCAAGGAGCGTCACGCTCGTCTGTTGGAAGCACTGAACGCGGGAGAGATCGATGTCGACGATCTTGCGCGGCGCTTCGACGTCTCCGCTTCCACCGTGCGGCGCGACTTGCAGCATCTTTCCAAGAACAATGCCGTGCGCCGCACCTATGGCGGCGCCATTCTCACCGCCCACGCGAACGAGACGACGCTCGAGCAGCGCCTCGCGGTTCAGGGCAAACAGAAGCAGGCGATCGCGCGCGCCGCGATCGATCTGATCGAGGATGGCGACACGCTGATTCTCGATGCCGGCTCGACGGTCGCAGCCTTCGGCCGACTGCTGCAGCATCGGCGGCTGCGCATCATCACCAACAATCTTGCGCTGCTGCCCTGCTTCGCCAAAGCTCCGAGCATAGAGCTTGTGGTGCTGGGCGGCGCGCTGCGCACCACCAGCATGAGCACCATGGGGCCGCTCGCCAATGAGGCGCTGCGGCGCATGACCGCGGACCGCGCCGTCATGAGCGCCGACGGCGTGGTGAATGGCCGAGGCCTGTGCGAAGCGGATCTCGAACAGGTCGCACTGAAGTCGCTGATGATGCAGCAGTCGAAGGAAGTCATCGTTCTCGCCGACGCCAGCAAGCTCGGCCGCGCCGAACAGATGGCCTGGGCGCCGCTGCCGCCGCGCTGGACTCTGGTGACTGATGTCGGCGCATCTGACGAGCAGTGCAAGCGTCTCGCCGATGCGGGAGCGCGCGTGATCGTTGCCGGCGTTCGCTGAGCCGGCATCGCAATTTTTCGCGTGATCGGAGAAAAACATCGACCGAGGCGGGGTTGCGGTAAGGAATCGCTGAACTGGGGCGCAATGCCGTCAACTTGAATCGCCATATGCTAGGTGGTGATCACCAGATTTGTGAGTACTCGCCCTAGGCAACGGAGTCCGCGTCGGCAGACAGCAGCTGTAGCTCCTTGGATTTGCGCGCGATGAGGCGGCCGAGATCGCCCTGCTTGTAGCTCTCGACGAACTTGATGGCGAAGCCGTTCGGCAGATGCCGGACCACGCGGCCGACGCAGGCGCCGATCGCCAGCGGCATGCCGATCGGCGGCTGCGCCTCGGAGGAGACCGCCGCGCCGGACAGCGACATGTCGATGATGAAGCAGCTCTGCATGGTGCCGTCCGCCAGCGTCAACATGGCATGCGGCGCGACCGGAACGAAACGCGGGTTGTTGCGCGCCTCGCGAATGCTCGGATCCTTTTGCTTCTTCTCGATCCAGGTCAGCTTGTCGGCGAACTTCTCACGCATGGCATGCGTCATCTCGAGCTCGAGCAGGAAGCTGCCGCTCATGGTTTCGGTGATGCAGCCGTCGAACTTGCCGAACTCCTCGAAATACGAAGTCAGCCGGTCGCCGACCTTGCCGACGACGGGCACGTCCACGATCATCCGGAACGGCGAGACGCGCGTGGTGCGGCAAGCGAAGCTGCGCAATTTACCCTGCGCATCGTACCAGTTCGGCAACGTGTAGCTGCCGTTGACGGTGATCTTGACCGCGCGTTGCTTGAGAAACTTTTCGACGGACACGACTGAACCTCGCCCGAGGCGATGTGAGTGCACGGAGGGCTGGATTGACCGGCTTCACTGCCGGTCTGGTGGTGGGGACGTTCGCTACCGACGCGGTGGCAGCGGGGAGCTGCGGCACGTATCCCAGCGCGTGGCGGATTGGTCCTGGCGCGCAGGTGCGTACAGCCATACCGTCGAAAAACTAGGAAAAAGTTAAACCGGGACGAAGCGCGGGCGGCGCACTCTATGGCGCAACCGTTTCGCGGCGGTTTATTTTGCGAGCCATACAACTACCGGGAGAGTTGTCGCCCGGCAATGCAATCGCGCCGTGCTCCAAACCGCCTGCCTCGGCTGTCGGCCGGGTGCTAGCCTTCGTCGAAATCAGACCGGACCCCTCATATGCCAAACATGTCGAACAAATCGCTTGCCGACGGCAAGATCCTGCAAGACGTCGTCGACGGCGTCGGCGTCATCACCTTCAACAATCCCGACAAGCGCAATGCGATGTCGCTGGAGATGTGGGAGGGGCTCGGCGAGGCGCTGACGGCGTTGCGCGACGATCCGGCCGTCCGCGTCGTGATCCTGGTCGGCGCCGGCGACAAGGCGTTCGTATCGGGCGCCGATATCAGCCAGTTCGAGAAGACCAGGCACAACGCCGAGGCCTCCGAGGAATATTCACGGCGCAGCGCCGCCCAGCGCGCCCTGCTCGCCGACTATCCGAAGCCGACCATCGCCTGCATCCGCGGCTTCTGCCTTGGCGGCGGCATGCAGGTCGCGATGCTGACCGATATCCGCATCTCCGGCTCGAGCGGCCAGTTCGGCATTCCCGCCGCCAAGCTCGGCATCGCCTATGGCTATGACGGGCTGCGCCATCTGGTGTCGCTGGTCGGCCCGTCCTGGGCGCGGCTGATCATGTATACGGGCATGCGGATCGACTCCACTGAGGCGCTGCGGATCGGCCTCGTCGATCGCGTGCTGCCGGACGCCGAGCTCTGGGACGCGACCATGGAGATCGCGCGCACCATTTCGGGCAACGCGCCGCTGGCGATCAAGGCCGCCAAGATCACCATTGCGCAGGTGCTGAAGGATCCCGCCGATCGCGACATGGCCGCGATCAAGCAGATCGGCATCGAATGCATGGACAGCGCGGACTTCCGCGAAGGCCGCAGCGCCTTCATGGAGAAGCGTAAGCCGCAGTTCAAGGGCCGGTAGCCATCCGGTGTCATCACCCGCACATGCTTTCGCGGGTAATGACAGCTGAGCATGCGGTAACAACGGTGGTCCTCCCGTCGTGGTTGCCACCCAACACACTGTCATCGCCCGGTTTAACCGGGCGATCCAGTATTCCAGAGGCGGTTGTGCTTGAGCCGATGGACCGCAGCGTACTGGATCGCCCGGTTAAACCGGGCGATGACAGATGATGACGTCGCGCGATTTCCGAATAATAGAATAATATCGCCGATTTACCCGACGCGTCAAGTTGCCTGGTCGAACGCCGGCCGCCGCCGGCTACTTTGCATGGGGTTGTTTTCGATATTTTGGCAATGTGCCCGCGATTGAACCTGCCCCCTACTTCTTGTCGCTGACCGGCACCGTGTAGTTCAGGATCAACCGACCGCCGTCGGGATAGATGGTCTGGCCGGTGATGTAGGAGGCATCGTCGCTGGCCAGGAATGCCACGACGGCGGCGACCTCGCTCGGCTCGCCGCAGCGGCCGGCCGGCGTGCGCGACAGCACGCTGCGCCGCGCATCCTCGGACGAGAAGATCGCCGTCGCCACCATCTCGGTCAGGATCGTGCCGGGTCCGACCGCCACGACGCGAATGCCGTGCGGCGCCAGCGCCACGGCGGCGACCGATGTGAGCTGCTTCATCGCGCCCTTCGACATCGCGTAGGTCGCGAGCGAGGGGATCGCGAGCAGCGCGTTGACCGAGGACATGTTGACGACGACGCCGCCACCGCCCTGCGCGATCATCTGGCGCGCGGCAGCCTGAACCCCGAAGAACGCGCCCTTGAGGTTGATTCCCATGACGTCGTCGAATTCGGCCTCGCTGATGTCGAGCAAGTCGCGATTGCGCGCTACGCCGGCATTGTTGACCATGACGTCGAGCCGGCCGAACTCCTTCACCGCGGTCGCGACGATGCGGTCGACATCGGCGCGCTTGCTGACGTCGGCCTCGACCGCCCGCAACTGATCGATATGTCCGAGTTCCTGGGCGGTGTGGACAAGCCCCGCAGCGTCGACATCCGAGATGACGACCCTGGCGCCGTCGGACAGGAAGCGCGCCGCGCAGGCCTTGCCGATGCCGCGTGCCGCGCCGGTGATGGCGACGACCTTGCCGGAATTCTTCATGGGAGTGCCTCCAGGACAAACTGTTCATGGAGCAATAGCGCATTGCGCGTCGGCAGGGAACGCGGCGGATTCTCCGGGCGAGACCTCAGGACTTGATGCGCGCGAGAATCCGGTCGGCCTCGGTACGCCAGTCGGCGCTGCGGGCGAAATCCGGCGTTCCCCTGGGTCCGAACACGCCCTCATCGGCAAGATCGGCGATCCAGCCCTGCCGCTCGGCGGTGCCTGAGGCGGACCATGGCGCGAGCCCGGCATCGCGCACGGTCTCCGCCACCTCGCGCACCTCCTCGGCACGGCGCCGGCCGTGCTCGATCACCCGCTGAAAGAAATAGGCGCCCTGCTTCTCCCAATCGATGCTCGGGAAGGTCTCCTTGAGCGAGGCGAGCACCGCATCCTCGACGCCATAGGCGCGCGCGGTGGTGAAGCTCTCGATCACCATGGCCTCCAGCCCCTTGATCATGATGCTGCGGCACATCTTGACTGCCGAGGAGACGCCAAGCTCGTCGCTTGCGACCTTCGCGGCAAAACCGAGCGCGATCAGCTGCGGCGCGAGCTCCCGCGCGCCCTGCCCGCCGAGCAGCAGCGGCACCCTGATCCGGTACGGCGGCAGCGAGGTCATCACCGCGCCCTCGACATAGCGGCCACCGGCGCCGTCGATATGCGCCGCCGCGCGCTGCTTGGCGCCGGGCGAGGCCGAGTTGAAATCGAGAACCAGACGTCCTTCCGGATTGCGGGCGCGCAGGCCGCGGCCACCGGCACCGCCTGGCTCGCCGTCACCGCCGAAATGATGAAATCGGCCCGCGCCGCGAGATCGGCATGGGATTGCGCGAGCTCGACGCCGATCTCTGCCGCGTGCGCGCGCAGCGCCGTACCCTGCTCGCGGTCAAGCTTGATATCGTAGGCAGAAACCCTCACGCCCTGCTGGCGCAGGTCCTCGGCAAGGATGCGACCGACCTCGCCATAGCCGAGCATGCCGACCTGCCATTGCCGCGGATCGCCGGAGATTGTCATCAGTTCAGGTCCCGTGTTGTGTCGTCGAACAGCTCATCGACTGTGACGCGCCGGGGGATCAACGCCTGCTGCACGCAATAGTCGATCATCAGTTCGAGCGGCTTGCGGTTTGCCTCGACGCCGAACGGCACCAGGTCCGGCATGCCGGACGGGCCAGCCTCTGTCTTGCTACGCTTGAGCAGATCATACAGGCTCCGCACCACGTCCGGCCGCGACGTCGCAAGCTGCGATGTCACCACCACCAGATGATTGACCGGCACGACGGCGTGCCGCGCATACCACTGCGCCGCCTCTGCGGCCGGATCGGCGAACAATGGCTTGAACGCCGGATCGCTGGAGGTCTCGCCCAGCACGGCGTCGAGCTCGCCGTCCCTCAGCATCTGGATGATGGTCTTGTCCTTCGGCGCACGCTCGGTGCTGTCGACATATTCCGCGACATGTGGATCCTCGAACGTGACCCAGTTGATCCTGTCGAGGTTCACGCCATGGTCGTTGGCAAGGATGCCGCGCATCCATGCCCCGGTCGTGGTCGTGAACGAGCGGATGCCGACCCGCTTGCCTTCGAGATCGGCGGGCACGAGCGTGCCGCGGTCGGCGCGATAGAGCGCGTGGCCGTGCTGGAAGCGGCCGACCATCGCCGCCGGCAGCAGCACCATCGGCTTGCCGTGCGCGCTTGCCATCAGATGGGTCACGATCGCCATCTCGCAGACGTCGAATGCCTGCTCGCGCACCATCGGCTTGAACGCGGCGTTGGTCGGCGTGAATTCGGTGAAGTCGAGATCGAACAGGTCGGAGCGAACCTCACCGTTCTTCACCGCCCGGATGTGCGGATGATTGCCGAGCACGGCGCGTAGCCGAAGTTTCTCCATCGCGACAAACTCCGGACGTTCAGGTCAACGCTCGGCCCGGATTTGTGCTCGGGGCCATGCGCGGCGCGGGCGCCCCTCCGTCGAGCGGCGCGGCCTGCAACGCGGCGACGGTGGCGCGCACCAGTTGCTCGATGGCGTGGCCGGCATCGGTGCCGTCGGCGCTGCCGCGCGACAGGCGCGAGACGCGCTCCGGCGTCACCAGCGTGTAGTAGAGCGCGCCGAGCAGGAAGTGGCTGCGCCAGACCAGATCGGTACGCGGAATATGCGGCAGGCTTTCATGAATCGCGTCGATGAAGGCATGACTGGTGTCGTCGAAGGTCTGCGCGATGATCTTGCGCACGACCTCATTGCCCTCGGCCGACATGATCGCACGCAATCGCGTGAACCGCGTTCCGCCGCCGGCAAGATCGCTGCCGGACGTAAAGGCCGGCAACACATAGGCGCGCACGATCGCCTCCAACCGGTCCTGCAGATCGCGCACCCGCCGCGCCGCCGCCAAAAGCTCGGAGCGCCGCCGGTTCATCGGGCCGCAATGGCGCCGATAGATTTCCAGCAGCAGGCCGTCCTTGGTCCTGAAATGATAGGTCACGCTGCCCGGATTGGCGCCGGCGGCCTGCGCGATGTCGCGCACCGAGACGGCGTTGAAGCCGTAGGTCGAGAACAATTCCTCCGCCGCGGCGAGGATCGCCTCGCGCATGTTCGGCTTGCGGGCGCTGGCGGCGGCCTTCACGTCGGACCTGGCGGGTTTGCGGACCATATTTGTACTATCGTCCAAACAATCCGGTCGCGTCAACAACGCCGCGCTGCACGTATCCGTCAGGATAGTTTGACGTCAGGCTCGGCACGACCGCGCGCGGCGGCCTCGAGCAGGAACGTCCTGCCATGCTCGGGATCGGCCGCACGCTGCGCCTCATCCATGTCCTGCCAGGCCGAGGTGACCAGCACGCGCGAGAAGTCGCGGCCGACGAATGCCGGGCAGCTCGATTGCCTCGCCGGTACGCGCAGCGAACGCAGATGCCGGCCGGTCGGATCGTAAACGTCGACGCATCCGCCGCCCCAGCGCGCGTTCCAGATCATCCCGTCGGCATCGACGATCGCGCCGTCGAGCCCGCCGCTGCCTCGATGCCTGATCAATTCGGTGGCCTCGCCGACCGGCAGTCCTGTTGATGGATCGAGCGGCACGCGATGCAGCACGTTGGTCGCGGTATCGGCGAAATAGCCGATGTCGCCCGCGGGCGAAAAGCAGATCGCATTCGGGATCGTGATCCCGGGATACAGCCGCACGATGCGGCCCCGGTGCAGCGCATAGATCGCGCCGGCACCCTGCTCGGCATGGCGCCCCATGGTGCCGAGCCAGAACGTGCCCGACGGATGCACACGCGCATCGTTGGAGCGCGTCAGCGGATTGTCGGCCTCCAGCGCGGCGAAACGCTGCAGGCGGCCGTCGGCAACGTGCCGTACATAAAGTCCATCTTCGGTCAGGATCAGCTGCCGCTCGCCGTCGATCCGCGCCATTGCACTCGCCATTTTCGGCAGTTCGTGAATGACGGTGCGGCCACCTGCAAATCGATGCTCGAACAGGCGGCGCTCGCGGATATCGAACCACCAGGCGGTGTCGGTCGCCGCATCATAGGTCGGACCTTCGCCGAGATGGCAACGCTCTGCCGACAGCACCGATGTCGGCACCTCTTCCATCAGCGGCTCGGCGGCACGGTCGGTCATGGTGTCACTCACACGGTTGAGAAGCGGTAGACGATGCTGCGCCGATAGAGCTGCCCCGGATCGAGCCGCGCCGACGGAAAGTCGGGCCGGTTCGGCGTATCCGGCCAGGCATGCGGCTCGAGACAGAGCGCGTCGGATTGCCGGTACAGACGACCGCCCTTGCCGGCGGTCGAGCCGTCGAGGAAATTGCCGGAATAGAACTGCAGTCCCGGCTGATCGGTGAACAGCTCCATCACGCGGCCGCCGTGCGGCGCCTCGAGGCGCGCAGCCAGACGAAGACCCGTCCCCTTGGCCAGGCAGAAATTGTGGTCATAGCCGCGCCCGAGCCGCAGCTGCTCGTCATTCATCCTGATCCGCGCGCCGATCGCCGTGGGCTTGCGGAAGTCGAACGGCGTGCCGTCGACCGGCCGCGGCGGGCCCTGTAACGGGATCGCGGTGGCGTCCACAGCGAGGAAATGGTCGGAGGCGATCGTCAGCCGGTGATCGAGGATCTGCATGCCCGAGCGCGCGCCCTCGAGATTGAAGAAACTGTGATTGGTGAGGTTGAGGCAGGTCGGCCGGTCGGTCGTCGCCTCGTAGGTGACCGAGAGCTCCATCGGACTGCGCACGCAATAGGTCACGCGCGTCGCGAGATTGCCCGGATAGCCCTCCTCGCCATGCGAGCTCTCGCGCGCCAGCACCAGCGTCGGCTCCGGATCATCCGATAGTTCGGCGATCCGCCACAGCTTGCGATCAAAGCCCTGCAGGCCGCCATGCAGCGCGTTGGGGCCATTGTTGGCCTCAAGCTGCATGGTCTCCCCGTCGAGCACGAAGCGCGCGCCGGCGATCCGGTTGGCGTAACGGCCGATCGTCGCACCGAAGAATTTGCGCTGTGCGAGATAGCCGCCGAGTTCGTCGTGGCCGAGCACGATGTCGTCGCAATGCCCGTCACGATCCGGCGCGAGCAGCGCCTGCAGCGTGGCGCCGAAGGGAAGGATGGCGGCCTCAAAGCCGTGTTCGCCGCGCAGCGTCACGCGCTCGACCACGGTGCCGTCGTGCAACGTGCCGAAGGGGACGCGACCAATGCTGGCTGATGTCATTGTCAGTCCTCGAACGCCTCGACGAGGCGCCGTCGCCCCAGCATGAAGCTATCGGCAACAAGCCGCAAGGGCGCGAGGTCGACATCGGATTTTCCTTCCGAGGTCAGCGCGACGAAGCGGCGGTACAGCGCGGGATATTCCTCATCTGGCGCGTCGACCACCAGCCTGCTGCCATCGCGCAGCTGCCTTCCACCTTTCGACAGCGTCACAGGCCCGGCATCGGTCTCGCACAGGATGTCCCAGCTCGGCGATCCGGTCTGGCGGAAATCGAATTCGGCGTGAATCCGCAAGCCGCTCTCGTCGGAGAGTTCGATCTCTGCCGCAATCGGCGCCTCCCGATTGGAGGGAAAGTCCAACGCCGCGCTCCTGATGAAGACCGCACCCGTCAGGATCTCGGTCAGGATCGACAGCGCGTTGATGCCGGGATCGAACACGCCGAAGCCACCCGCCTCGAAGATCCAGGTCTGGCCCGGGTGCCAGACGCGCACGTCTTCCTTCCAGATGATGGTCACCTTGTTGATGGTGCGTCTCGCGAGCAATTGCCGCGCCGGGCCGACCGCAGCCGCATAGCGTGAATGCCATGCGGTAAACAATGTCCGGCCCGCCTCCTGCGCGGCCGCGATCAGCGGCGTGAGTTCGCTCAACGTCGTGCCCGGCGGCTTCTCCAGCAGCACATGCTTGCCCGACGCGAGCGCGGCGGCGGCCTGCGCATGGCGCAGCTGCGGTGGCGTACACAGCGCGACCGCGTCGATCTCCGGCCCGTCGCGCAACAACTCCTGCAAATCGCGGAAATGCGGCAGGCCGGGCGGGGTCTTGACGGGATCGGCCACCGCAACGAGAGCCACGCCTGACGTCTTCGCGATCGCAGGCACGTGCTGCCGGCACGCGATCTCGCCATAACCGACGATGGCGATGCGAAGCAGGTCACTCATGGCCGTCCTCGCGTTGCGGTCCACTTGGCCGGCTGAAGCCGCCAGGCAGAATCATAGGCCAGCGCCGAATACCAACGGCATGATGTGATTTTGGTTGCGGACACGCAAGTCCACGACGCTCTGTTGCGCGCCTCGCGGCCGGGGCATCGGCTTTGATCCATCAAGGCCGACGCTCCAGATTCCCGTTTTGACGGGCTTTATTCGCGCGGACCGGTCACCGCTTCGCCCGAAACCGCGCTAGCGTGCGGCCTCAAACCCGCCGAGCACCGCCGTCAGATTGGCGCCGAGGATGTCGGAGAGATAGCCGCCCTCCTGCACCAGCACCGTCGGCAACCCGAATCGGGCCAGCCCCTCGCCGATGCGGCGGAAGCCGTCGGTGGTGACGGCGAGGCCGGCAAGCGGGTCCTTCTCGGAGGCGTCGAGACCGAGCGCGACCACGAGCGCGGTCGGGGCGAAGGCGCGGATCGCCTTCTCCGCCGCTGCAAGCGCCTTCATGTAGTCGTCGTCACCGGTGCCCTTGGCGAGGGGAATGTTGAGATTGGTGCCGAGGCCGCCTCCGGCGCCGCGCTCATGCGCATAGCCCCAGACGAAGGGATAGAAGAACGACGGATCGGCGTGGATCGAGACGGTGAAGACATCCGGCCGCTCATAGAAGATGCCCTGCGTGCCGTTGCCGTGATGCACGTCGACGTCGAGGATCGCGACGCGCTCATGCTTCTGGCGCAGATGCTCGGCCGCAATCGCGCTGTTGTTGAGGAAGCAGAAGCCGCCGGCGAGGTCGCGATAGGCGTGATGGCCGGGCGGGCGGCACAGCGCGTAGACGGCATCCTCGCCGTCGAGCACCATCTGCGCGGCGGTGACCGCGACGTCGCTCGAGGCGCAGGCGCCGGCCCAGGTGCCGGGACCGATCGGGGCCGCGGTGTCCATCGTGTGCCAGCCGAGCTTGCCGACGATATGAGCGGGGTACGTGCCGGCATTGCGCACCGGGTGGATGTTCGCGATCATCTCCGGTCCGGCATTGCCGAGCGCCGACCATTCGTCCCACGCGTCCGCGAGAAAGCTCAGATATTCCGGACTGTGCACGCGCGCCCGCGGCCCCTGCCCGAACCTGGTCGGCTCGATCAGCGTGTGCTTGCCGGCCTTCAGGCCAGCCAGCAGGCGGTCGGCGCGCTCGGGCTGTTCGGTGGTACGCTGGACCACACCGCGGACCAGGAAGAATTGCGGATCATGGCTGCGGTGCAGATCACTGTAGACGGCCTTCACGGGGACACTCCTGTTCGATCGGCGGCTGAGCTGGACAGAGCGAGGGCAATGTGCCGCACGCAAGCTTTGGCTTGCGCGTTGTACACTATCAGTGACGGCGACGATCTGAAACCGAGCGCGATTTCATGCTATGCCCGCATGTAGCGCAATGATTGAAAGACGCAGGACGCGAAGTCCGGCCATGGCCAGCGGCAAGACGGAGACAGAGGAAGCGGCAACGGGGCGGCGCGGGCGGCCGCGCTCCGCCGCGACCACGGCCGCGATCCTGGAAGGCGCCTATCAGCTGATGGCGACGACCGGCCTCGCCGCGACCACCATCGACGCGATCGCCAGACATTCCAACGTCTCGAAGATGACGATCTACAAATGGTGGCCGTCGCGCGAAGCCTTGCTGATCGATGCCTTCCTCGACCAGGCCTCGCGGGCCGTGCCGCTGCCTGAGGCCGGCAATCCGGTGGCCCGCATCCGCCGCCACGTTGCGACCTATGTCGAGGCGTTGCAGGGCGAGTTCGGCCGGGTGCAGCTCGCCGTGATCTCGGAATGCATCTCGAAGACCGGCACGGCGGAGCTGTTCTACGAGCGTTACCTCGGCCTGCGCCGCAGCAAGATGCTGGAGATCATCGCCGCCGGCCAGAAGGACGGCAGCATCGGCGCGCCGGGCGTCCCCGGCGATATCTATGACGCGATCTACGGCAGCCTGTTCTACCGCTACGTCTTCGGCATCAGGCCGTTGACGCCGGCCTACGCCCGCAACCTCGTCAATCTGGTGCTACGGCCACGCGCGGACGCTTGACTATCAAGCAGAGCGTTGGCGCTGACGGCGGAACCAGGCCCAGGTCTCGCGCGTGACGGCCCGGTAACTGCTGCCGCGATACACGATGTGGCCATCGACGATGGCGTTCAGCTTCGGCAGTGCATGGAACGGCACCGTGGGATAGGCGTGGTGCTCGACATGGTAGGGCATGTTCCAGGCGAACCATTTCATGATCCTGCCGGTCATCGTTGTGCGCGTGTTCTCGAACGCGCTCCGCGTCCGCTCGCAACCGGTGTGCTCGGCATAGAGATAGGGGCGCAGGATAAGCTGACCGGCGAGGAGCGGCACGATCCACACCCAGAGCAGGATCGCACTGTGCAGCGCGAACGATGCCGCGAGCAACAGCAGATAGCCCGCGAGATAGAGCCTCGCCTCCAGCACGATCGAGGCGCGCTTGTGCTCCGGAATCCACGGCACAACCACCTTTCCGGTGAATGCATGCCAAAACATCAGGCGGATGCGAACCAACACCTGCAGCAGTCCCGAATAGGCGATCGCCAGCTGGGTGTCCGACGCAGGCTTGGGGCCGACGATCAGCTCCGGGTCTTTCTCCGGATCCTGCGTGTAGCGGTGATGATCCCAGTGAAACAGGCAGTAGTACTGGTAGGGCAGTCCGATCATGAAGGCGGACAGATTGCCGACGACAAGATTGAGCGCTGGACTGCGGAACGCCGTCTTGTGCGCGGTCTCATGTACCACCATGAACAGGAACGCGACGAAGTAGCCTTGCACGGCAATCAGCGGCAGCGCCCATGGCAGGCCATGGCGCGACGAGACCAGGAAGATCAGCGCACCGACGCTGACGATCATCCCGTAATGGCTCGCCGCGCGGACCGCGCCGGCAAGGTTCGACCTAGTCGACAAATCGCGCAAGGTCAGCGGGCTGAGCGGCTTCAGGCGGGGTCCGGCGTCACTGGTCTCGGCGGTGCTCATGGTCGTCTCACCTGTCAGCGTTGCAGCAGCGCCGAGATTTCGGCGTTGATGAAGGCGCGGTCTTCGGCGTTGTTGGCGGGATTGCCGGCCCGGTGCCCGTGGATCGACGGAATCGCGTGCAGCGCGGCCGAGCGCGCGTTGACCAGGCGGCCGAGTTCAGCCTCGTTGTCGCGCGGGTCGAAATAGCGATCGGTACGACCCGGCATCAGCAGGATATGCGCCTTGATCGCGGCCAGCGCCCGGTCGAAGTCGCCGCCGAATTGATCGCAACGGCTGATATCGCCGGCCTGCCAGATCGCGATCTGCGCCAGCAGATCATTCGCATCGCGCCGCGCGAAGGCACCGTCCCAGGATCCCGCGAGATAGTCTTCCAACGAGTTAAAGCCGGCCTCGCGCCAGACTTCCTCGCGATAAAATTCATGCGACATCGCCCAGCCGGCATAGACGCGCCCCATCGCGCGCAGGCCCATCGTCGGCTTAGTGACGAAGCGGCCGTCCCGATAGGCCGGGTCGGCGGTCAGCGCGGCCTTCACACCTTCGAGGAACACATGATTATACGGCGAGCACCGCGCGCTGCCGCAAACCACGGCTGCGCGCTCGACCATGTCGGGATACCGCGCGGCCCAGTGATAGGCCTGCATGCCGCCCATCGACCAGCCATAGACCAGCGCGAGCCTGGTCACGCCGAACCGCTCGACCAGCAGCCGCCGCTGGATCGCGACCGCGTCATGATAGGTGAAGGCAGGAAACGGCGCGCCGCCGAGCACCTCGGCCGAATTCGACGGCGAGGACGACAGGCCATTGCCGAACAGATTCGCGATGACGATGAAGTAGCGCCCGGGATCGAGCGCGCCGCCCGGCTGCACCAGCCATTCGATGTCGGCGTGCTGTGCGGCAAACGACGTCGGATAGAGGATGACGTTGTCCCGCGCCGCGTCCGGCGTGCCATAGGTCTTGTAGGCGAGCCTCAGTTGCGGAAACACGGCACCGCCCTGCAGCGTCACATCACCTGCCTCGAACACCTCATAGTCGCGCGGCGTGGTCATCAGCATTCGACCTCGAGCAGCCGGGCGCAACGCTGCGCCCTTAATAACTGTACTAAACGTACATTAATTTGTCGATCTTGGCAAGGCGTCATCGTGCGAGGATGTGACGCACTTGCATTGTCGTCATTGCGAGGAGCGATAGCGACGAAGCAATCCATATCTCCGCTTGCGGCAGGCTGGATTGCTTCGCTTCGCTCGCAATGACGTGGATGGAGCGGTGCGCATTGTCTCCGTCATGCCGCGCGCAACGGTGGCATCGCACCGGGCCGATCCATTCAAAATCGGTATGGATCAATACCCGTTTCGGCTTGGACCCATTGTCGTCATCTCTCTAGGACAGACCCCGAGGAAATTTTCGAGGAGGCGCTAATGAGCGCAATTGTGTCCGCCGCAGACACGCGGCGATCCCGCGTCCGGCTCTTGATCGTGACGATGCTGTTTCTCGTCACCACCGTGAACTATGCCGATCGCGCCACGCTCTCGATCGCCGGCCCCGCGCTTTCCAAGGAACTGCATCTCGATCCCGTCGCGATGGGCTACGTGTTCTCGGCGTTCGGCTGGTCCTATGTGGTCGCCCAGGTGCCGTGCGGCTGGCTGCTCGACCGCTTCGGCTCCAAATGGGTCTATGCGATCAGCATCATCGTCTGGTCGATCTTCACCGCGATGCAGGGCCTGGTCGGGTTCCTCTCCGCGGGCGCGGCCCTGGTCCTGCTGTTCGGGCTGCGCTTTCTGGTCGGCATCGCCGAGGCGCCGTCATTCCCGGCCAATGCCCGCATCGTCGCCTCCTGGTTCCCCGGCAATGAACGCGGCACTGCCTCGGCCTTTTTCAATTCGGGGCAATATTTCGCCACCGTGATCTTCGCGCCGCTGATGGGCTGGATCGCCCATGAGTATGGCTGGCGCCATGTGTTCTACGTGATGGGTGCGCTCGGCATCGTCATGGGCATTGCCTGGATCAAGACCATCTACGAGCCGAAGGAGCACCCCGCGATCAACGAGGCCGAGTTCGACTACATCAAGCAGGGCGGCGCGCTGGTCGACATGGATGCGACGAAGGACGGCAAGGCCAATGACAGCGGCCCGCGCTGGGACCACATCCGCCAACTGCTCGCCAACCGGATGATGCTCGGCGTCTATATCGGCCAGTACTGCATCAACACCCTGACCTACTTCTTCCTGACCTGGTTCCCGGTCTATCTGGTCAAGGAGCGCGGGCTGTCGATCCTGCAGGCCGGCTTCGTCGCGACCTTGCCGGCGCTGTGCGGCTTCATCGGCGGCGTGCTCGGCGGCGTGATCTCCGACTATATCCTGCGCCGCACCGGCTCGCTGACCATGGCGCGCAAGATCCCGATCGTCGGCGGCATGCTGCTGTCGATGTCGATTATCGCCTGCAACTATGTCGACGGCCAGGCACTGGTGGTCGGCTTCATGGCGCTCGCCTTCTTCGGCAAGGGCATCGGCGCGCTCGGCTGGGCGGTCGTCTCGGACACTTCGCCGAAGGAAGCCGGCGGCGTTTCCGGCGGTCTGTTCAACACCTTCGGCAATTTGTCCTCGATCACGACGCCGATCATCATCGGCTACATCCTGGCCGCCACCGGCTCGTTCAACGGCGCGCTGGTGTTCGTCGGTGCCAACGCGCTGGTCGCGGCGATTGCCTATCTGTTCATCGTCGGCGAGATCAAGCGGGTGCAGCTGAAGGCGGCCTGAAGGCGATGCGCTTTGCTCCGTCATATCACCTCATCCCCGCGCAAAGGCTTCGCCTTTGTCGCTGGAGGAGCCCGCGCAGCGGGCGTCTCGAAGGATGTAGGCCACAGGTGGGGCCTCATGGTTCGAGACGCGCGTTCCGCGCTCCTCACCATGAGGGTCTGAGATTTCGGAACTGAAACGGCGGCTTCGGCCGCCGTCTTTGTCTGATTGTTTGTCTGCTTTTTGTCTTCTTGGCCAGTGGGAGGCATCGATGCTAGAACGCACAAATCCCCGTTCGATCCATTCCGGGTTAGCATCGATGTTCGACCTGAGCCAGCTCCGCTGCTTTGTCACGGTGGCCGAGGAATTGCACTTCGGCCGCGCCGCGGCGCGGCTCAACATGACCCAGCCGCCGCTGAGCCGGCAGATCCAGGTGCTCGAGCACATCATCGACGCGCCGCTGCTGGAACGCACCAGCCGCTCGGTGCGGCTGACGCCGGCGGGACGCAGCTTCCTGCCCGAGGCGCGGCGCATCCTCAAGCTCGCGGAATCCGCCTCGCAGGTCGCCCGCCGCATCGCGCTCGGCAAGACCGGCTCGCTCAAGATCGGCTTCACCGCGGCGGCCGCCTACGGCTTCCTGCCCGACCTGATCGCGGCCTGCCGCTCGCGCCTGCCCGAGGTCGATTTTTCGCTGAAGGAGATGGTCTCCGGCGATCAGTTCGAGGCGCTCACCACTGGGCAGATCGATGCCGGCCTGCTGCGCCCGCCGATCGCGCGGCCTGAATTCGCCAGCCGGCGCGTCGTGGCCGAACCGTTGCTCGCCGCGATCCCGAAGAAGCATCCGCTGGCCGCGGCCGAGACCGTCAGCATCAAGGATTTCGACGACCAGCCCTTCGTGATGTATTCGCCCTATGAGGCGCGCTACTTCCACGATCTGCTGGTGTCGATGTTCACGCGCGCCGACGTGCTGCCGCGCTTTGTCCAGCATCTCAGCCAGATCCATTCGATCCTCGCCATGGTGCGCGCCGGGCTCGGCGTTGCGATCGTGCCGGAAGCGGCTGCCAGCCTGAAGATCGCGGAGGTCAAGCTGAAGCCGCTGAAGCTGCGATCACCCGTGCCGGTCGAGCTGTTCATGGTGTGGCGGCGCGATCACGAGAACCAGTTGCTGCCTTCATTGATCGAGATCGCAACCGAAATCGCAGCGCCGCATCTGCGCGGCGATTGATGCAGATTGTGCATCGCTCGATGCCGCGTTTGGCTTGGACGCGCATCGAAGCATTCCCTAGAAATTCCGCCATGGACGCGCGCTGCTCGCGCATCCCGTTCCCAGAAACATTCAAGGAGTGGCGCCATGAGCAAGATGACCCCTCAGGAGATGGCCGCTAGAATCGGTGGCGGCCTCCTGTCGTTTCCCGTGACCCCGTTCAACGCGGACTATTCGTTCGACGAGGCGACCTATCGCGCCAACATGGACTGGCTGTGCGGCTATGACGTTGCCGGCCTGTTCGCCGCCGGCGGCACCGGCGAGTTCTTCTCGCTGACGCCGAGCGAAGTTCCCCACGTCGTGAAGATCGCGGTCGACGAGACCAAGGGCCGTGTTCCCGTGCTGGCCGGCACCGGCTACGGCACCGCGATCGCGCGCGAGATCGCTGTTGGCGCCGAGAAGGCCGGCGCCGACGGTCTGCTCTTGCTGCCGCCCTATCTCACGCATGCCGAGCAGGACGGCCTCGCCGCGCATGTCGAGGCGGTGTGCGCGTCGGTCAGAATCGGCGTCATCGTCTACAACCGCGACAATGCGATCCTGCAGCCCGATACGTTGGCGCGCCTCTGCGAGCGCTGCCCGAACCTCGTCGGCTACAAGGACGGCATCGGCGACATCGAGCTGATGACCCGCGTCCACACCCGGCTCGGCGATCGCCTGACCTATATCGGCGGCCTGCCGACCGCGGAGACCTTTGCCCTGCCCTATCTCGACATGGGCGTGACCACCTATTCGTCGGCGGTGTTCAACTTCGTGCCGGAATTCGCCACCAAGTTCTACGCCGCGGTGCGCCGGCGCGATCATCAGACCATCCATGCAGGGTTGAAGGATTTCATCTTGCCGCTGATCGCGATACGCAACCGCAAGAAGGGTTATGCGGTGTCGATCATCAAGGCCGGCATGAAGGTGATCGGCCGCGATTCCGGCCCGGTGCGGCCGCCGCTCACCGATCTCACCGCGCAGGAGACCGCCGAGCTCGCCGCACTGGTGGCCAAGCTGCCGCAGGCCGCCGCGCAGCAGGCGGCAGAATAAGCCGAACGGCCAACAACGAAGGGAGGAGCAGATGATCCAGGACACGATCCGCACCGGCTTTGCCGGCGCACCTGTTGTCACGGCGATGGAGGTGATCCCGGTCGCCGGCCGCGACGGCATGCTCCTCAATCTGAGCGGCGCGCATGCGCCGTTCTTCACCCGCAACCTCGTCATCCTCACCGACAACTCCGGCCACACCGGCGTCGGCGAGGTGCCGGGCGGCGAGAAGATCACGAAGACGCTCGAGGACGCCCGCGACCTCGTCGTCGGCCAGACCGTCGGCGCCTGCAACAACATCCTGGCCTCGATGCGCCAGGCCTTCGCCGACCGCGACGCCGGCGGCCGCGGCAAGCAGACCTTCGATCTCCGCGTCACCATCCATGCAGTCACCGCGGTGGAATCCGCGCTGCTCGATTTGCTCGGCCAGCATCTCAATCTCCCGGTCGCTGCGCTGCTCGGCGAAGGCCAGCAGCGCGCAAGCGTCGAGACGCTCGGCTATCTCTTCTTTGTCGGCGATCGCAAGAAGACCAGCCTTCCCTATGTCGAGGGCGAGATCGGCAAGCCCGACTGGTTCGATCTGCGCCACCAGGTCGCGATGACGCCGGAGGCGATCGTGCGCCTCGCCGAAGCGACGCAGGCGCATTACGGCTTTGCCGATTTCAAGCTCAAAGGCGGCGTGCTCAGGGGCGAAGAGGAGATCGAGGCGGTCACCGCCATCGCAAAACGCTTTCCGAAGGCGCGCGTCACGCTCGACCCGAACGGCGCCTGGTCGCTCGACGAGGCGATCCGGCTGTGCAGCAACATGCATGGTGTGCTCGCCTATGCCGAGGACCCCTGCGGCGCCGAGGCCGGCTTCTCCGGCCGCGAGATCATGGCCGAATTCCGCCGCGCCACCGGGCTGCCGACTGCAACCAACATGATCGCGACCGATTGGCGCCAGCTCTCGCACGCATTGCGGCTTGGCGCGGTCGACATTCCGCTCGCCGATCCGCATTTCTGGACCATGCAGGGCTCGGTGCGGGTGGCGCAGACCTGCCGCGACAACGGCCTGACCTGGGGCTCGCACTCCAACAACCATTTCGATATTTCGCTGGCGATGTTCACCCATGTCGGCGCCGCCGCGCCCGGCAAGGTGACCGCGATCGACACCCACTGGATCTGGCAGGACGGCCAGGCGTTGACGCGCCAGCCGCTGCAGATCAAGGGCGGCAAGATCGCAATCCCGGATCGGCCGGGCCTCGGCATCGAGCTCGATCGCGGTGCCATCGAGGCCGCGAACGCGCTATACAAGCAGCATGGTCTCGGCGCCCGCGACGACGCGCTGGCCATGCAGTTCCTGATCCCCGGGTGGACCTTCGACGACAAGCGTCCCTGCCTCGTGCGCTAAACAAGAAAGGTGGAAACATGACCGCTCACCAGAAGAACTTCATCGCCGGCGAATGGGTCGACGGAACAGGCATCACGCGGGACATCAACCCCTCCAACACCGGCGATGTCGTCGGCGAATACGCCAAGGCCGACAAGGCGCAGACCGAAAAGGCGATCGCCGCCGCGAAGGCCGCCTTCCCGGCCTGGGCGCGCTCGACCCCGCAGGAGCGCTTCGACGCGCTGACCAAGATCTCGGTCGAAATCCTCGCCCGCAAGGAAGAGCTCGGCCGCCTGCTCGCCCGCGAGGAGGGCAAGACGCTGCCGGAAGGCATCGGCGAGGTGGCGCGCGCCGGACAGATCTTTGCGTTCTTCGCCGGCGAAGCGCTGCGGCTGTTGGGCGAGAAAGGCGCATCGGTTCGTCCCGGTCTCGACGTCGAGATCACCCGCGAGCCGGTCGGCGTCGTCGGCATGATCACGCCGTGGAATTTCCCGATCGCGATCCCGGCGTGGAAGATCGCGCCGGCGCTCTGCTACGGCAACACGGTCGTGTTCAAGCCGGCAGAGCTGGTGCCGGGCTCCGCCCATGCGCTGTCCGAGATCATCGCGCGTTCCGGCATTCCGGCGGGTGTCTTCAACCTCGTGGTCGGCTCGGGCTCGGTGGTCGGCCAGACCCTGCTGGACCATCCCGATGTCGCCGCGATCTCCTTTACCGGCTCGGTTCAGACCGGCCGCAAGATCGCGCAGGCCTGCGTGCTCTCCAATCCGATGAAAAAGTTCCAGCTCGAGATGGGCGGCAAGAACCCGCTGGTCGTGCTCGACGACGCCGACGTGAAGGTCGCGGTCGAGGTCGCGGTCAACGGCGCCTATTTCTCGACCGGCCAGCGCTGCACGGCGTCCTCGCGCCTGATCGTCACCTCAGGGATTCACGACCGCTTCGTCGCCGCGATGACCGAGCGCATGAAGGGGCTCTCCGTGGATGACGCGCTGAAGAGCGGCGTGCATGTCGGCCCGGTCGTCGACCAGAGCCAGCTCGACCAGGACCTGCGCTACATCAAGATCGGCCAGGATGAAGGCGCCCGCTTGCACTGGGGCGGCGAGCTGTTGAACCGCGAGACGCCCGGCTTCTATCTGCAGCCGGCGCTGTTCACCGAGGCGACCAACCAGATGCGCATCGCGCGCGAGGAGATCTTCGGCCCGGTGGCCTGCGTGATCCGCGCCAAGGATTATGAAGAGGCGCTGGCGATCTCCAACGACACCGAGTTCGGCCTCGCCTCGGGCATCTGCACGTCAAGCCTGAAATACGCCTCGCACTACAAGCGCAACAGCGAGGCCGGCATGGTGATGGTCAACCTGCCGACCGCCGGCGTCGACTACCATGTCCCGTTCGGCGGCCGCAAAGGCTCGAGCTACGGCGCACGCGAACAAGGCGCCTATGCCCGCGAGTTCTACACCACGGTGAAGACGGCTTACACGTTCCCGGGTTGACCTCGTGAGATGAGATCGCGCGGCACCGTCGCTGCGCCCCCTCTCCCGCTTGCGGGGAGGGTCGGGGTGCGAGCTCTCTCCACGAGTCATACTGTGGAGAGAGCCCCCACCCGGATCGCATTATTCGATGCGATCCGACCTCCCCCGCAAGCGGGAGAGGTGAAGCAACGTCAGGAGGAGTCCACGATGGACCAGTCGATCGGCGCGCAGGAGCAGCCCCGCTACATCAAGCTCAACGAGCGCGACAATGTCGCGATCGTCGTGAATGATTTCGGGCTGCCGGCCGGCTCCCGCTTCGCCTCGGGCCTGACGCTGCGCGCCTTCGTGCCGCAGGGCCACAAGACCGCGCTGGTAGACATCGCCGAGGGCGCACCCATTATCCGCTACGGCGAGGTGATCGGCACGGCGCTGTCGCCGATCCTGGCCGGCGAATGGGTCGACGAGGCACGCATCCGCATGCCTGAGGCCCCGCCGCTCGATCAGCTCGAGATCGCGACCGCGGTGCCGCCGGCGCTGCCGCCGCTCGAAGGCTTCACCTTCGAGGGCTATCGCAATCCCGACGGCTCGGTCGGCACCAAGAATATCCTCGGCATCTCCTCCTCCGTGCAATGCGTCAAGGGCACGATGGAATACGCGGTCAAGCGCATCCGCGCCGAGCTCTTGCCGAAATATCCTAATGTCGACGACGTCGTGCCGCTGACCCACGCCTATGGCTGCGGCGTCGCGATCACGGCGCCCGACGCCGTGGTGCCGATCCGCACCCTGCAGAATCTCGCGCTCAATCCGAATTTCGGCGGCGAGATCCTCGTCGTCGGCCTCGGCTGCGAGAAACTCGCGCCGGAACGGCTGGTGCCGGAGGGCGTCGGCGATGCCATCGTGCGGATGCAGGACGAGGCCTTCGATGGCTTCGGCGCCATCGTCGACGCCATCATGACCCAGGCCGAGGCCCGGCTGAAGGTGCTCAACACCCGCAAGCGCGAGACCTGCCCGGCCGCTGACCTTGTGATCGGCCTGCAATGCGGCGGCAGCGACGCGTTCTCCGGCGTGACCGCGAACCCCGCGGTGGGCTTTGCCGCCGACCTGCTGGTTCGATCAGGCGCGACCGTGATGTTCTCGGAAGTGACCGAGGTACGCGACGCGATCCAGCTGCTGACCCGCCGCGCCGTCAACGAAGATGTCGGTCGCGCGCTGATCCGCGAGATGGCCTGGTATGACGCTTATCTTGCCCGCGGCGGCGCCGACCGCAGCGCCAACACGACGCCCGGCAACAAGAAGGGCGGTCTCGCCAACATCGTCGAGAAGTCGCTCGGCTCGATCGTCAAGTCCGGCTCCGGCCCGATCGCGGGCGTGCTGTCGCCGGGCGAGAAGGCGCGGCAGAAGGGCATGCTGTTTGCCGCGACTCCCGCCAGCGACTTCATCTGCGGCACGCTGCAGCTCGCCTCCGGCATGACTTTGCAGGTGTTCACCACCGGCCGCGGCACGCCGTATGGCCTGGCCGCCGCGCCCGTCATCAAGGTCGCGACCCGCAGCGAGCTGGCACGACGCTGGAAGGACCTGATCGATTTCGACGCCGGCTGCATCGCCACCGGCGAGAAGACAATCGAGGAAACCGGCTGGGACCTATTCCGCCTGATCCTTGACGTCGCGAGCGGGCGCACCAAGCCGTGGTCGGACCGCTGGGGCATCCACAACGATCTGACGCTGTTCAACCCGGCGCCGGTGACCTGAGCATCGCGGCTCCTTAACCGCCCGTTAGCCACGTCCTGATCGGCCGGGG
Organism: Bradyrhizobium sp. UFLA06-06; assembly: GCF_054820065.1. NCBI lineage: Bacteria > Pseudomonadati > Pseudomonadota > Alphaproteobacteria > Hyphomicrobiales > Nitrobacteraceae > Bradyrhizobium > Bradyrhizobium sp. UFLA06-06. Next base: position 7,815 of record NZ_JADFUD010000074.1, on the reverse strand, counting down.
AACGTCGCAATTCGATTCAAATTGTCTGGGCATGGAGGCACACATGACCCGGACAACCAATGATCTCAGAGATCAGGCCGACCGCGCCGAGCGGCTGGCACGCACCGGCATGGACTCGTTGACGGCCGAGCGCCTGCGTGCCTACGCGGAGGAATGTCGCAGCCAGATCGCAGCCGCCGAGCGGGAGAGGCAATCGGGGGCATCACCAGCGGCATAGATGTCCGGGGGTTCGCCGCCACACGCTTGTCAAAATTTCTCGAGTCCTCGCACTTCCCTGGCGGCGACCTTGATCAGCGGCTTGACCGCCTGTTCCTCGCGGCCAAGCACAACCCCCGAAGCGAAAGCGCTGGCGCGCTCCTTCCGATGCGGGGCCTTCAGCGCCGCATCGATCGCCAGCTTGCGGTGCGCGACAAAATCGTTGAGCGAGCCGAGCGCATCCTGGACCCGCTTCAGGTGCCTGGAGAGCCGCGCGAGTTGCCTGTGCTCACCCTTGCGCGAAAACAGGCTTTCGAAGAAATCGATCGCGTATCTGAGCGTCTTGGCCTTGATGCGCACCTTGTGCCGCTCCTGGGCCGACAGCTCGTCGAGACGCCGGCCATCCTTGCGCAGCTTCCTGACGCGGCGATGCAGCAGCGCGGCGGCGAATTTCTCGATCGGACCGCCCTCGTCCTCCGCGGATATGGTCCTCTTTGCCTCGATCCATTGCAACGTGTCGATCAGCATGGACCGATAGCGCCGCGAATTGACCGCCTGCCGAGCGCCGGCAAATGCGCGGTCGCGGCGGTCGGAGAAATCCTGCCGGATCGCTTTGCCGCCTCGCCGCAGCAGCGCGTCATGCGATGCAGGCTCGATATCTTCCTTGACGAATACATCAAGCTCGCGCGCCGGTGCGAGCGCGTTGGTGAGCCACTTCAGCTGCGTCTTGATGTCTTCCGTCGGGGCTACGAGGAGGATCTTCGAGAACAGCGAGATCGCGGCGCGCAGCCGCCGCAACCCGACCCGCATCTGGTGAATGCCTTCCGCCTCGCCCTCGCGGACGGCGTCGGCATTCGACGAGAAGTGACGAAGCGCGGCGCGCGCGATCACCCGAAACGCCGCGCCGGCGGTAAGCCCGGCGTCGAGCACGATGGCCCCGGCGGAGACGACGACATGCTCCTCGCCATCGGCAAGTTCATAGCCATGTTCGGCTTTCGAGCGCAGATCGAGCTCCGCCGCCGCCTTCCGCTCCAGCGCCCTGGCGACCCGGAACAGGTCGAGCGGGCGGCCGCTCTTGAGTTCGAGTTCGACCTCGTCGATTCGGCGCGAACGATGCCCGGCCGTGGTGTAGCCGCGGTCGATCGCGAGCTCGATCGCGCTGCGTTTCGTCCGCAGCGGCACGGTAATACGCCGGACTGACGTCGCGAACATCGGCTTCAGCTTCTGACGCAGTCTGTCGGACGCGAGCTTTTCGAGCGGTGTACCTTCGGCCTTGTCGAGGTCGAGGTGTCCATCCGCAAGGTCGGTCTCCCATTCGCCCCGTTCAAACTGTGGACCCGCGCCGGACTTGATCGTCTGAACATAGCTGCCGCCATCCCGCCGCACGCGCAATGTCAGTCCATGCCGCTTCAGCTTGTGCTTCGCGGTGTCGAAATAGGTCGAGACGAGATCGCTCTCGGATGGTGCGCCGCTTTTGCTGCCGGCGATCCGCGGTTTCTTCAGTCCCTTGAGCTTGCGCGCAGGAACGCGGAATTTGAGCTCCGTCTCGGCCGCCATCGTCGCTCCGTGGCCTGCGGCACCAAGCAAACGTCCGCCGTGACGAGGTCAGCGACGGACGTTCATGCTCACACAAGATCGCCTGAAGTTGGCGTCAATCGTCGTCGTTGTGGATGACGGTTTTGCTGCGATTGCCGAATTCGTCCCGCTTCTTTATGACCGTGGTCCGGTCACGGCGCGGCTCACGCTCCCTGATCACGGTGGTGCGATCACGATCGCGGTCGCGATACTCGGGTGCCCGACCAACCGTTACACCCGCGCCGGCGGGACCTGCGCGGACACCGATATCATCGGCGAACACAGGCGATGCGATCGCGGTCACCATGGCCGCAGCCAACAGATACGTCCTCATGCCGTCTCTCCTCCTCCAGTTGCGATGTGGAGGAACGTCGAGTGCGACACACCGTTCCTGTATCGACTGTGCTGCAGTTGCTCACGCACAGTTGCGAAACATCGCGCGGGGGAACTCGCTGAACAGGCATTCATCTGTGTGGCGAAATACCCGTGTTCCACGCGTTGAATAGCCTGAATTGATGTCCCACGTCCTTAACTAACAGGAGGACGTTCCATGAAACAGTCACAGCACTTCCTCGACAATGCTGAGAACTGCGCGCAGCTGGCCGAGCGTGCCGACGACGAGCCGACCCACAAGCGCTTCAAGCGAATGGAAGCGGCCTGGCGCGCGCTGGCAAAGGAACAGGATTGGCTCGACGGCGAGACTTCGCCATCGGAAAATGCAGCCTAGATCCAGCCCGGCCGTGGCGGCAAATGCGACGTCGCCACGGCCCGCGGCCTACTCGGCGCTGCGCTGCCGCTGCCAGCGCAACAGATAGGCCTGCAGCCGCCAGATGATCGCCGACAGCACCACGCCGACCAGCATCAGCACCACGACAGCAACCATCATGCCCGAGGCCTCGCCGCGCGCCTCCGATTCGATGATGAGGCGGCCGATGCCGCGCTCGGCGCCGATGAACTCGCCGACGATCACGCCGATCAGTGCGAAGGAGATCGCAGGCGTCAGCGAGGCGAACACCCAGGCCATCGTCGAGGGGATCACCACCGTCCGGGTGATCTGCCATTCGCTGGCGCCGAGCAGCCGCGCGGCATTGGTGAAGCCCTCGTCGATCGAGCGCGCGCCCTCGAAAGTGTTGAAGAACACCAGGAACACGACGACGATCCAGGACGTCACGATCTTCGACATGTCGCCGATCCCGAATGCCAGCACGATGATCGGCGCCAGCGCGATCCGCGGGATCGAATTCACCGCGGTGATGAAGGGCTGAAAGATCGCGCTCAGCCGGTCGGATCGTCCCAGGATCAGCCCGGCGACGAAGCCGCTGACCACGCCGGTGACGAAGCCGAAGAAGGTATTCTTCAGGGTGATGGCGGTCGCGGCCCAGAGATTGTTCTCGTTGCGCGCCAGACACTTTCCGAAGTCGCCGTTGAACCAGCTGTTGAAGACGCCGAGCTTCGAGGTCAGACAGCTCTGGATCAGGAAGTTGTCGAAGATCATCGACGGCTTCGAGATGAAGTAGGGATCGAGCAGGTCGGGCACCAGCCAAGGCAGTCTGGTGCGGAGGTCGTAGCCCCATTGCCAGACCGACAAGACAACGGCGCAGATCAGGACCTGCCAGCCGACCGTGCCGAGCGTGCCGTACCTCTTCATGCGCTGCGGCCCTTGACGAATTCCTCGCCGAGCGAATGCCAGATGTGCTGGAACAACTCGGCATAATGCGGGGTCTCGCGCACCTTCACCGCATCGCGCGGGCGCTCGAAGTCGACCTCGAACATGTCCTTGATGCGGCCCGGCCGCGCCGAGAACAGGATGATGCGGTCGGCCAATGTCAGAGCTTCGCCGAGGTCGTGGGTCACGAACAGCACGGTCTGCTGCTCGCGCTCCCAGATTCGAAGCAGCACCTCGTGCATGTCGATCTTGGTGTGGGTGTCGAGCGCGCCGAACGGCTCGTCCATCAGGAGAATCTGCGGCTCGACGATCAGCGTCCGCATCAACGCCGCGCGCTGCCGCATGCCGCCCGACAGCGCCGACGGATAGGCGTTCTCGAACCCCTTCAGGCCCGCTTGCGCGACGCATTCCGCGATGCGCTCCTTCCGTTCGTGAGCCGGCACGCCTGATAGTTCTAGCCCGTAGCCGATATTGTCGCCGACCGTCCGCCATGGAAACAGCGTGTCGCGCTGGAAGACATAGCCGACATTGGGCGTCGCCTTGCCGGAGACCACGCGCTTGCCGTCGATCAGGATCTCGCCGCCGGTCGGGCGGATCAGCGAGGCGATCATGTTGAGCACCGTGCTCTTGCCGGAGCCCGACGGCCCGAGCAGCGCGACGAACTCGCCGCGGCGGACGTCGAAGGTGACGTCGCGGACCGCCTCGATCGTGGTCCTGGCAAGCTGGAACGACTTGCTCAAACCCTTGACCTCGACGCGACGATCGGCCGAGGCGCGCGGCGACACGGTTGCGCTTGTCTCGAGCGCGCTCAACCCGGATAGGCCCTTCGCGCCGCTTCGATCAGGTTGGAATTGACCACGTCGGCGATCTTGAGCGGCTTGATGCCGGTCATCTCGCGGAACCAGACCTTCTCGCCGCGCGCGAAGCTCGCGGCGTCGATCGAGCCCTCATAATCCGCGACCTTCTGGATCGACGTGATTTCCAGCAGATTGGCCTCGCGCGAGGTGCTGCCGACATAGGGCTCGATGGCGTCGTAGACCTCGGTCGGCTTGTGGGTCTTGATCCATTGCGACGCCCGCCACAGCGCGGTGACGTAGGCCTGCATCTTGGCCGGGTCCTTGTCGATGGTGGCTTGCAGTGTGAAATGCGCGGTCACCGGCACCTTGCCGCCGATATGCTTGTTCCAGATCGCCTCATCGGTACCGTCGAACAGCAATTCGCCCCAGCCCTGCTGCTGTGCCTCGTTTAACAGCGACAGCGAACTGACGAGAATGTCGACCTGCTTCGACTTCAGCGATCCCAGCATGGTGTCGACATTGCCGGTGCCGATCCAGGTCACCTTGTCGTCAAGCCCCATGGTTTCCATGTAGTATGACGACCAGACATGGTTGGTGCCGCCGAGCGAGGAAACCGAGACGATCGGCTTGCGGCCGTCGGGCCGCTTCCATTGCGTGAAGGCCTCCAGCGAGTTGATGCCCTGGTCCTTCAGATCCTTGCGGATAATGAACATCACCGAGTTCGATCGCGTGTCGACCGGCAACAGCACGCGCGCGGCACGGCCGTGGTTGGTCAGCTGCATCGGATGGGTGACGTCGCCGATGCCGATATCGCCCTGCGACGAGGCGATGACCTCGCGGGTCTTCACGCCGCTGCCGCCCTGCACCAGCTTGCAGTCGAGCCCGGCCTCCTTGAAGTAGCCGATACGGTCGGCGACGAACTGCGTCTGATACACCGGCACCGCGACCGGATAGATCGCGCGGCCCGCGGCCGCCTGCGCCCATGCACGGCCACCCGCCAGCGCGGCGCCGCCGGCGGCGATGACCGTCAGCGCCGATCGCCTCGAAATGTGGGGCATGGCGAGGCGCGCCATCACGCGTGCTCCTTCGCCGAGATCTTGTCGAGCGCGCCGAGCACCGCATCGCCCATCTGCACGGTCGACAGCTTTTTCGCCCCGGCCTCGGCGATATCGGCCGTGCGCGCGCCGGAGGCGAGCGCGGCCTGCACCGCCTTCTCGAGCAGGTCGGCATCCTCAGGCCGGTTCAGCGTCAGGCGCAGCAGCATCGCGACGCTGAGGATCGAGCCGAGCGGATTGGCGATGCCCTTGCCCGCGATATCGGGCGCGCTGCCATGTACCGGCTCATAGAGCGCCTTGCGCCGGCCGAAGCGATCGACCGGGCCGAGCGAGGCCGACGGCAGCATGCCGAGCGAGCCCGAAGCCATCGCCGCGCAGTCCGACAGGATGTCGCCGAAGATGTTGCCGGTCACCATCACGTCGAACTGCCGCGGCTCGCGCACGATCTGCATCGCGGCGTTGTCGACATAGAGATGGGTCAGCTCGACATCGGAGAACTCCTCCTTGTGCAGCTTGATCATCTCCTCGCGCCAGACCACGCTGGTCTCGAGCACATTGGCCTTGTCGACCGAGCAGACCTTGTTGCGCCGGGTCCGCGCCAGCTCGAAGGCCGAGCGCGCGACGCGGCGGATCTGGTTCGTGGTGTATTGCTCGGTGTTGAAGCCGCGGCGCTGGCCGTCGGGCAGCGTCTCGATGCCGCGCGGCTCGCCGAAATAGATGCCGCTGGTCAGTTCGCGGATGATGACGAAGTCGACGCCGTCGAGCACCTCGGGCTTGAGCGGCGCGGAGGCCGACAGTGCCGGGCTCGCCACGATCGGCCTTAAGTTGGCGTAGAGATCGTATTTGCTGCGCAGGCCCAGCAGACTGCCGGCCTTGCGTGCCGCGGCCGGCACTTCGGTGGTCTCCGGCCCGCCGGTCGCACCCCACAGGATAGCGTCAGCCTCGTCCATCGCCTCGGCGGTATCCTCGGGCAGCACCTTGCCGGTCGCCAGATACGGGATCAGGCCGTATTGCGCCTCGCGCAGCGTCATCGGCGCGTTACGTTTCGCCGCGAACCAGTCGAGCACGCGGCGCGACTGCGCGGTGACCTCGGGGCCGATGCCCTCGCCGCCGACGACGGCGACCTTGACCATGTTGGATTGCGTGCTCATGCGGATGTCCTTGAAGCGGGTGTCCTAGTCGAATGAATCCATGGCCGCGCCGCGCGGTCGGAAGCCTGGAAAGCGAGGATCTCGTCGTCGCGCCGCAGCGTCAGCGCCACCTCGTCGAGGCCCTTCAGCAGCCCCTCGCGCCGCCGCGGATCGATCTCGAAGGAATGCCGCGCGCCCGACGGCGAGACGATGGTCTGGGCCTCGAGGTCGATCGAGACCTTGCCCGCGCCTTGCGTCGCCTCGATGTCGGCGGCAAGCTGATCGACCACCACCTTGTCGACGATGACGGGAAGGATTCCGTTCTGGAAGCAGTTGGCGAAGAAGATGTCGCCGAAGCCGGACCCGATGATGGCGCGGATGCCGCGCTCCTGCAGCGACCACACCGCGCCCTCACGCGAGGAGCCGCAGCCGAAATTCGGCCCGGTCACCAAGATCTCCGCATCCCGGTACGGCTCGCGGTTCAGGATGAATTCCGGATTCTCCGAGCCGTCGGGCAGATAGCGCAGCGAGCCGAACGCCCATTTGCCGAGCGTGCCGCGGATCGAGTTGCCGACCAGGCGCTCGATGCGGATGATGACATCGGTATCGATATTGCCGCGCATGATCGGCGCGGCGGTTGCGGTGAGCTTGTCGAACGGTTTTGGCATGCTCTAGCGTCCCATCATCCTGACATCGGCGATCGCACCGGCAATGGCGGATGCCGCGGCACTCGCGGGGCTCGCCAGATGTGTCCGCGCACGCGGACCTTGCCGGCCGACGAAATTGCGGTTCGAGGTCGAGACCGAGCGCTGCCCGGGCGCCACCACCTCGCCATTGGCGGCAAGGCACATCGAGCAGCCCGGCTCGCGCCACTCGAAGCCGGCGTCGATGAAGATCTTGTCGAGCCCTTCGGCGACCGCCTCGCGCTTGACGTTCTCCGAGCCGGGCACCACCCAGGCGCGGACTCCGGCCGCGACCTTGCGACCGCGGGCGACCTCGGCCGCGGCGCGCAGGTCGCTGATCCGGCTATTGGTGCAGGACCCGATGAACACCCAATCGACCGGCGTGCCCGCGATCGGCGCCCCGCCCTGCAGGCCCATATACTCCAGCGCGGTCTCGATCGCGGCGCGCCGCAAGGGATCGTCGACCGCCTTCGGATCGGGAATCACGCCGTCGACGCCGACGACGTGCTCGGGGCTGATGCCCCAGGTCACTTGCGGAATGATCTTTTCGACATCGATCACGACCTCGCGGTCGAACACCGCGTCGGGATCGCTCGGCAGTTCGCGCCACGCTTTCACCGCGAGATCCCACATCTCGCCTTGCGGCGCATAGGGACGCCCGCGCAGGTATTCGAACGTCTTTTCGTCCGGCGCCACCATGCCCATCTTGGCACC
>NZ_JADFUD010000073.1:0-39145 GCF_054820065.1 Bradyrhizobium sp. UFLA06-06 | reverse complement strand
CCAGCCAGCATGGTGAATCAGAAACACACTGATTTGGGAATCCCAAATCGATTCAACCTAAACCCATCCCGCTTTAGACCGTTTTCCTAGCGATACCCCAAGGAAACGGCCCCAGCGCGTTGGAACAAACGCTGAGGCCGCCTTACCGCGCCGCCTGCAGAAGATTGCAGATTGTGACAGCCGCGTCCCTCAAATATGTTTCGCTGTCTGTCCTAATTCCCCTCTGCGAGTGTCCTAACTAGGACAGCACCTGGCCGCGCAACACACTCAGTGTCGTCCCTGCTCCCGTGCGCAATTGCGCATTAGGCAGGGACGACAGCACGGCGGATGGGCGAACTAACGCACCCATCCTGCATCGTCATGATCGCTCAGTGATATCGCGCGGCAAAATCCGCCGTGCGGCGCGGCCACAGGGTTGGTGGCTCGGGCAGCGCCGCGTTTCCTGCACTGTGCGTATCCTGCAGCGCCTCGATGAAATCGGCGAACCATTGCTGGATGGTACCGCTGTTGAGCTTCTCCATCATCGCTTCCCAGCGTATCCGCCGCTCGGTCAGCGGCATCGCGAGCGCCGTCGCCAAAGTGCGCGCCATGCCGTCGATATCGTGCGGATTGACCAGCAGCGCGGCGTCGAGCTCGTTCGCCGCTCCGGCGAATTTCGACAGCACCAGCACGCCGGGGTCCGCCGGGCTTTGCGCGGCGACATATTCCTTGGCGACCAGGTTCATGCCGTCCTGCAGCGGCGTCACGACGCCGACCTGCGCGGTGCGGTAAAGGCCTGCGAGCACGCCCTGGCCAAAGCCCTTGTTGAGGTAGCGGATCGGCGTCCAGTCGACCTCGCCATGCACGCCGTTGACGTCGGTGACGAGCTTCGCCACCTCGCTCTGCAAATTGCCGTAGGCTTCAATCGCGCCGCGCGAGGGCGTTGCGATCTGCAGCAGCGACACCGAACGCTTCAGGTTCGGATGCAGCGTCCACATCTTGTCGAACGCCTTGATGCGGTTGACGAGGCCCTTGGAATAGTCGAGCCGGTCGACGCCGATCGCGAGCTTCTCGCCGTTGAGGCTGCGCCGCAGCCGCGTCACGTCGGGATGCGTCATCGCCTTGGTCGCCTGCTGCGCGAACTTGCCGGGATCGATGCCGATCGGAAATACCGCGGCGCGGGTGCGGCCGAACGGCGAATTGATCACGCCGTCGCGCAGCTCGAAGTCGAGATCGTGCTGCACATAGCTCAGGAAGTTCTCGCAGTCCTCATCGGTCTGGAAGCCGATCAGGTCATAGGACAGCATCGCCTCGATCAGCTCGCGATGATTGGGCACGCCCGCGATCACCGCGCGCGCCGGCCATGGCGTGTGCAGGAAGAAGCCGATCGGCTGCGTGACGCCGAGATCGCGCAGCTCGGCGCCGAGCGCGAGGAAATGATAATCCTGGACCCAGAACACGGAATCCGGCTTGCGGAAGCGCAGCAACGCGCGCGCCATGAACGCGTTCACTTCGCGATAACTCATGTAGTCCTCGCGGGACGCACGAATCAGATCGGCGCGCGAATGCATCGCGGGCCACAGCGCCGAATTGGCAAAGCCTTCGTAATAGCCGCCATAGTGCGCGGCCGGCAGATCGAGCATCGCCAATGCGCCCGCCCCGAGCGCTTCGACCTCTGCGAAAGGTTCCTTCAGGTTCCCGTCGCGGACGCGTCCACTGGAACCAACCCATATTGCCCCTGTCTTTTCCACCACCGGCAATAATGCCGCTGCCAGCCCCCCCGTCATGGGTTCATTGGGTTTTCCGCGCGAGACGCGGTTCGATACGACGACGAGGTTCACCAGGTCCCCTCCTGTTGGTCAACTCGCGTATTAACAACCATTCATCAAGATGGTTCCTGATCAAGGAATCTCCCAATTGAAACCAAATTCTGGCGAACACGCACGGAACTCGCGGGAACTCGCGAAAAGAAAATTGCGCGCGAGGTTGACGCCACGACGCAAAAGCACCGTATTCGATTCGGCCGCGATGAATGGGTTTCGGTTAGGACAGGCTGACGTCCCTATCAACGTCGAGCAGATGCGCGAGGAATTCGCGCACATCGCTCGGTCCGTCGAAATGTCCGGCGACACCGGTTGCGCGACGGCCGACCGAGAACGCGAGACCGTCGAAATCAGGCATGATCGCGAATACGGTCTCGTCGGTGACGTCGTCGCCGATGAAGAACGGACGCCGTCCCTTGAACGGCTCATGCGTCATCAGCTCGAGCACGCCGGTCGCCTTGGTGAAGCCGGAATGCTTGATCTCGCAGACGCTCTTGCCCGGCAGCACCTCGATCGGCGCATTCGGCAGCTCGGCGCGGATCAGCGACACCGCCTCATAGATCGCCTTCTCCGCCTGCGGCGCCAGCCGATAGTGCAGCGCCAGCGAATAGCCCTTGTCCTCGAGCAGAATGCCGGGGCTGAGCTTTGCGATCGCGGCAAGACGGCGCTTCAATTCCTTGTCGAGCGGCGGCGCGTGTGCGGCGACCGCCTCGCTGTCCGGCTGCAGCCGCATCTCGGCGCCGTGACCGCCGATCGCAGGAAACACTTCCGGCGCGAAGATCAGGTCGATGTCATTGAGGGAGCGGCCGCTGACCAGCGCCAGCGCGCCGTGGGTGCGCTCATGCAGCTGCTTCAGCGTGGTCGACAGTTCCGGCGGCACCCAGACCTCGCGCGGCGTCGGCGCGAAATCGAGCAGGGTGCCGTCGATGTCGAGCAGCACCGCGGCCTGGCGGAGCGGCGGAATCAGCGACGCCTGCGTCGGCACGCTGTCCGTCTTGGCGTCAGGGGCGATGTCATCATCCATGGGCATCTCGGCCACGTCATGCTTCGTCATAGTCTACTCCACACATGCCAGTGGTCGCGCGACAGATTCGAGCGATTTCCGCTCGGCCGCGACGGCATAGCGCCATGCGACCACTGCGGCGACCATCATGAGTGCCGACCCCAAGAGGTAGCCGGCGAAGACGCTGTTGCGCGATCCGGTATCGATCAGCACGCCGAACAGCGCCGGCCCGATCACGCCGCCGATGCCGGTGCCGATCGCATAGAAGGCGGCGATCGCGAGCGCGCGGACCTCCAGCGGAAAGGTCTCGCTGACGGTGAGATAGGCGGCGCTCGCGGCCGGCGAGGCGAAGAAGAAGATCACCATCCAGGCGATGGTCTGGGTCTGCGCGCTGAGCACGCCGATCGAGAACAGATAGCCGGACAGCGCCAGCAGCACCCCCGAGACGCCATAGGTCAGCGCGATCATGGTGCGGCGGCCGAGCGTATCGAACAGGCGGCCGAGCAGCAGCGGCCCGAGGAAATTGCCCGCGGCGAAGGGGAGGATGTACCAGCCAACATTGCTGGCGGCGACGCCGAAGAAATCGGTCAGGATCAGCGCGAAGGTGAAGAAGATCGCATTGTAGAAGAACGCCTGCGCGGCCATCAGCGTGAGCCCGACCAGCGAGCGCTGCCGGTAGGTGTAGAACAGCGTCACCGCGACCTCGCGCAGCGGCGTGTGATCGCGCATCCGAAGCCTGATCTTCTCAAAGTCTGCGCTCGGCTGCTCGTGACCCAGCACGGAGGTCTCGATGTCGGCCACGATCTTGTGGGCCTCCTCGGGACGCCCGTGGATCATCAGCCAGCGCGGGCTCTCCGGAATCCACATCCGCATCAGCAGCACGACGAGGCCGAGCACCGCGCCGGTGAAATAGGCGATCCGCCAGCCGTGATCGGGAGCAAGGAACGCAGGGTCGAGCAGGATGATGGCGCTCAGCGCACCGATCGCCGCACCGATCCAGAAGCTGCCGTTGATGACGAGATCGGTCCAGCCGCGATAGCGCGCCGGCACCAGTTCCTGGATGGTCGAATTGATCGCCGTATATTCGCCGCCGATGCCGGCTCCGGTGAGAAAGCGAAACAGCGCGTAGCTCGCGACATTCCACGACAGCGCGGTTGCGGCGGTCGCCGACAGATAAACCGCGAGCGTGATGAAGAACAGCTTCTTGCGCCCGATCCGGTCGGTGAGCCAGCCGAAGCCCAGCGCGCCGAGCACGGCACCGGCGAGATAGGCGCTGCTGGCAAGACCGACATCGGCGTTGGAGAAGCTCATCGTCGGGCTGTCCTTGAGCGCGCCCGACAACGCACCGGCGAGCGTCACTTCCAGCCCGTCGAGGATCCAGGTGATGCCGAGCGCCAGCACGACGCGGGTGTGAAAGCGGCTCCAGCTGAGATTGTCGAGCCGGACCGGGATCGAGGTCTCGATGATGCGGTCATCGTCCGGCGTGACCGGAGCCACGGCCTGTTGCGTCGTCGAGGAGTTCAACTGTGTCGGCTGCAGTGTCATCAGAATCGACCAATGAGAAAAGCCCCGGAACGATCTGTTCCAAGGTTCACTCACCCGGAATTGCGGCAAACGGAGTGCCCGCCACGCGACGTCAACGCCGCAGGCCGGCAAGGGTTCCCGCAATGCGGCATAGGAACCGCGATTGCGGCGAACTGTTCTCGGCTCAAAAGACACGGAGGCATCGATGCCCGCACACAAAAAAGCAAAACGCAAGACGGCAAGGAAATCACCGGCACGGTCCACGAGCACGACGCGTCGCAGGCGTGGCGCAAGCAAGAGGACGGCGAAGCGCTGGTCGCAGCGGGTGACGAAAGAGAGCAACGCGCTCGACCTCAAGCGCGGCGTGTTCAAGCAGACCAGCGCGAAGAAGATCGCATCATCGCTGAAGCAATCCGCCGAGCACAGCGCACGCCGCAAGAGCGGCGCCTATCGTTCCGCGCTGTCGATGCTGACCTTCTATATCAACCGCGCCGGCAAGGCGCTGCCGAAGACCGAGCGGTCGCGGCTGGACCGCGCCAAGGTCGAGTTGAAGCACCAGTTCGGACGGGACTGACGCTGTCGTCCTGGCGAAAGCCAGGACCCATACGCCGCGGCGCACGAAAAGGGCACGCGGCGAGTAGCCCTTCCGCCGACAAACAGTTGTGGTTATGGGTCCTGGCTTTCGCCAGGACGACGATGGACGGACAAGCTCGCCTTACGCCGCGCGGATATTCGCCATGAAGCGGTCGAGCTCTTCGCGCAGCCGCGAGCTCTCGACCGACAGCGAGCGGGCCGAGTTCAGCACCTCCTCGGAGGCCGCTCCGGTCTCGGTGGCGCCGCGATTGACCTGGGTGACGCTGGAGGCCGCTTCCTGCGTACCCTGCGCGACGTTCTGCACGCTGCGCGCGATCTCCTGCGTTGCCGCGCTCTGCTGCTCGACCGAGCTTGCGATGTTGGTCGCGATCCCGGAGATCTGCCCGATGGTGCCGCCGATCTCCTTGATGGCGGCGACCGATTCCTGCGTCGCCGCCTGCATGCCTGAGATATGGGTGGAGATCTCGTCGGTGGCCCTGGCGGTCTGGCTCGCCAGCGACTTCACCTCGGCCGCAACTACCGCGAAGCCGCGCCCGGCATCGCCGGCGCGCGCGGCCTCGATGGTGGCGTTCAGCGCCAGCAGATTGGTCTGCTCGGCGATCGCGGTGATCAGCTTGACGACGTCGCCGATCTCCTGCGCGGCGCGCGAGAGCTTGCCGATCCGGGCGTCGGTCTGCTCGGCCTGACGCACAGCGGAATCGGCGATCTGGCTCGACTCCTTGGCGCGACGGCCGATCTCGTCGACGGACGCCGACAGTTCCTCGGTCGCGGAGGCGACCGATTGCATGTTGCTGGAGGCCTCCTCGGAGGCGCCGGCGACCTGGCTCGACAGGTTCTGCGTGGTCTCGGCAGTCCGCGTCAGCGTACCGGCCGCCGATTCGAGCTGCACGGCGGAGGCCGATACGTTGGAGACGATCGAGCCGACGGCGGATTCGAATTCGTCGGCAAAACGAATCAGCTCGTTGCGCCGCGCGGTCGCACTCGCCTTGTTCTGCGCTTCCTGGGTCGCGGCATCGCGTTCGGCCTTGGCGATCGCCTGGACCTTGAACTCCTCCACGGCGCCGGCCATCTCGCCGAGTTCGTCGCGGCGGCCGAGGCCCGGCAGCACGACGTCGAAATTGCCCGCCGCGAGCTCGCGCATTGCCGCACACATCGCCGCGATCGGTCGCGAAATACCCTTGCCCAGCAGGAACGCCCAGACCAGCCCGAGCACGAAGCTGCCGGCGGCCAGCATCAGGATCAGCTGCTCGGTCTCGCCGATCATGGCGTGCGATTCGTTTTCAAGCCGCTTCTGGTCGGCGAGCAGATCGGACTTCATCGCCGCCGCGCCCTGGCTGATGGCGGCCGCGGACTCCGTCATCTCGACGGTCAGTTCGTCGATCGACTTCGCATTCGCGATCAGTTTGGCGAGCGCCTCGCGGTACTCTTCGAGCAGCGCGGTGATGTCCTTCACGCCCTGGGTGATGCGCTCGTTATTCGAGGTGATCGCCTTCACCAGATTGTCGGCGAATTTCAGCCGGGCGAGCGCGCTGGAGGCGACCGTCTTGTCGCCGTTGACGACGAAGGTGTTGACGGCCCCGGTGATCGACTGGAGCTGGTCGGCCACCTTCTTGGCGCCGAACTGGATCGACTGCAGCTCGGAATCATCGGCATTGCTCGGGAGGTCGTCGAGCTTGTAGCGCATCGAGGTCGCGCTGCGGGTCAGCTTGTTCTGCGCGGTCTGTGCGCTGTCGTCCTTGATGCGGACGATCTCGGCGAAGATCTTGGTGAAGGCGCGGAATTCGCGCTCCAGCTTGGTGATCTGCTCGAGCCGGGCCGGATTGGTGGTGCCCTTCATCGACGCCATGATAGCGTCCTTCAGGCTGGCCTCGGCGGCGAGCGCGGCCTTGGCGTCGTCCTCCTTGCCGGTCGCGACGAAGTAGCGCGCCAGCGAACGGTAGGAGATCAATTCGCGATCGATGTTGCGGGCCAGATCGGCTTCCGCGACGCTCTGGCGATAGGAGCCGACGCCGGCGGAGACCCGCTCGAAGCCCATATAGGCAAAGCCCATGGTGGCTGCCGACAGCGCCAGCGTGACGGCAAAGCCGAGCATGATCTTGGCGCGAAATCTGAGGGTTGGGATCCTGATCGACAACGATCGCTTCAGCCCCGGCATTCCAACCCCCGTCTTCATTCTGAAAACCACGCGAGGTCCGGCAGCAACCCGCCCCAGACCCCGGAGCGCAAAACTAAGGCAGAATCGATAAGGCCCGGTAAATGGGCAGCGGCCGCCCGGTCCGGCGCGATACTACCTTGGTCGGGCTAGGAGGGTGGGTAAGGTGATTGACGCGCGGGTCCGGCCCGATAGTTTAGAACCGATCAAACCTGACCCTGCCCGGGCCAGGAGAACACATCGGGAGGTGTCCCATGTCATCGCGTCGACCGGCGCCATCGGCGCTTGCGGCGAGCGTAGCTGCCGGCGCGGTCGCCCGGCCAATGGCATTTCCCCTCACGACCTGAAAGACACGGGCAAGCCGGAACGCGAGCCATCGCGGCATGGCCCGGACGCCCTCACGACCCGCGCGGGCTCAACCGGCCGCGCCAAGAAAAGCAAAAAATTCTGGTCAGGGAGAGCGCCTTTGGCGAAGCAGAACGGTAGCGCCGCCGACAGTATAGTCGTGGTGCAGGCAAAGACCGACGGGCCGCGGGAAGCAGCCGACGAGATCGCGCGCCAACTGGCGGCGGCTGATCTCGCGATGCTCGTGGTGTTCGTGTCGCCGGTCTATGAGCCGCAGACATTCATTGCCGAACTGTCCAGCCGGATGCCCGACGTTCCGATCTTCGGCTGCACCACGGCCGGCGAATTGTCGCCCAGCGGTTGGGACGAGGACAGCGTCGTCGCGATGGGCTTCAACGCGGCCGATTTCATCATCGCGGCCCGGCCGCTGTTCGACCTTTCGACATTTCGGGTCGACCACGGTCG
The DNA here is from genome assembly GCF_054820065.1 of Bradyrhizobium sp. UFLA06-06. NCBI lineage: Bacteria > Pseudomonadati > Pseudomonadota > Alphaproteobacteria > Hyphomicrobiales > Nitrobacteraceae > Bradyrhizobium > Bradyrhizobium sp. UFLA06-06. The sequence continues at coordinate 31,260 of NZ_JADFUD010000073.1, read as the reverse complement.
CTCGATGTGCACCGAACTGCAGAACGAATTCGCGCAGCGCACCGAGCATTGCGATCACACCCATGATTCCTTCGGGCTGCTCTTCATCGACGGCATGTGCCAGCGTGAGGAGACCATCATGTCGGCGATCTATGCATCGCTCGGCGATATCCCGGTGGTCGGCGGCTCCGCCGGCGACGGCCTGCGCTTCGAGAAGTCCTGGGTCTTCCATGGCGGCGAGGCCTTTACCGATGCCGCGGTCCTGATCCTGATCCGGACCCGGCTGCCGTTCCGCCTGTTCAAGTGCGACCACTTCGAACCGACCTCGACCAAGATGGTGGTGACCGAGGCCGACATCGAACACCGCATCGTCAAGGAATTGAATGCCGAGCCGGCCGCGCTGGAATATTCCCGCGCCGTCGGCCTCAGCGACAGCAAGCTCGAATTGTTCTCGTTCGCCGCGCACCCCGTGCTGGTTCGCGTCGGCGGCGCCTATTACGCGCGATCGATCCAGCGCACCAACCCGGACGGATCGCTGCAATTCTTCTGCGCCATCGACGAGGGCATGGTGCTGACGGTGGCGCGCGAGCGCGACCCGATCGACGTGACGAGCCGCCTGCTCAAGGAGCTGACCGAGGATCTCGGCGAGGTGTCGATGTTCATCGGCTTCGAATGCGTGCTGCGCCGGCTCGACGTCGAGCAGCGCCAGCTGTCGCGGGAGATGTCGGAGCTCTATCGCCGCAACAAAGTGATTGGCTTTCAGACCTATGGCGAGCAGTATCGCTCCATGCATGTCAACCAGACGCTGACCGGCATCGCCATCGGCAAGCGGGCACTCGCGCCGCAATGACGGATACCAAGACCACGCGAATTGCGGCGCTCGAACGCGAGGCCGAGAAGCTGCGCAAGATCAACGCGGCGCTAATGTCGCGCGTCGAACGCTCGACCGATCAGCAGCTCAACGCCTTCTCACTGTTCGAGACCGCGATCGCGCTGGACCAGCAGGTGCGCGACCGCACCCAGCAGCTCAAGCACGCGCTGCAATCGCTGGAGAAAACCAACGGTCGCCTGCTGCAGGCCAAGCAGCAGGCCGAGGCGGCGAGTTCTCTGAAATCATCCGTGCTGGTCTCGGTCACGCACGATCTGTTGCAGCCGCTGAATGCGGCGCGGCTGACGCTGTCCGCGCTGACCGAGATGGCAACCGAATCCAAGAGCGGCGCGCTGACCGATCAGATCGATCGTTCGCTGGCGACGCTCGAGGACATGCTGCGGACGCTGCTCGACATCTCCAAGCTCGATGCGGGCGTACTCAGGCCCGAATTCGGACCGGTCGCGATCGCCTCGCTGTTCGAGCCGCTGGAGCAGGAATTTGTCGCGACCGCCGCCAAGCGCAATCTCGGCTTCCGGATCATGCCGTCGTCCGCGGTGGTTCGCTCCGATCCGCTGATGCTGCGACGGATCCTGCAAAACCTTGTCGCCAATGCGCTGCGCTACACCCAGCGCGGCAGCGTGCTGATGGGATGCCGGGCCAGGGGCGATGACATCTGCATCGAGGTGCACGACACCGGGCCGGGCATTCCGGAAGCGCAGCGCGAAGCCATCTTCGTCGAGTTTCAGCGCGGCGAGACCAGCGCCGGCGACAAGGCCGGCATCGGGCTTGGTCTTTCGATCGTGCGCCGGTTTGCCGACCTGCTCGGCCATGACATCAGGCTGAGCTCGCGCGCCGGCAAGGGCTCGGTGTTCTCGGTCACCGTGCCCCGCACCCAGGATCCGGTTGCGATCCCGGTGCGCGAGCAGGCCAGCGTCGACTATCGCTATGGCGGCATGGAGGGCGCCAAGATCCTGCTGATCGAGAACGACCTCTCGAGCGCCGAGGGGCTCGCCCATTTGCTGGAGAAATGGGGCTGCGACGTCGCGGTGACGATCTCCAAGACCGAGGCGCTCGAGCGCATCCACGCGCTCGACGGCATTCCCGACGCCATCATCGCCGATCTGCATCTCGACAATGGCGAGACCGGTATTCAGGCCGTCGACGTCATCCGCGGGGCGATCAACGCCAAGGTTCCGGCGATCATCGTGACGGCCGACTACTCGGCCAAGGCCGCCTCCGACGTATCGGCGTTCGGCCATGAGCTGTTGAAGAAGCCGATCAAGCCCGCCGAGATGCGCTCGCTGCTGTCGTTCCTCTTGGCGGCGGAGCAGTAGGGCGCGCGGTTATGATCAAAGCGTTTTCGAGCGAAGTGGATACCGGTTCGCGTGAAGAAAACGCGTCAGACAAGAACTTAGAGCCCCGTTCCGATTCCATCGGAACGGATAAAGGCTCTAGTCGCCATGCGACAACGGCGAGGCCGTCACCGGCGCGTGGTCCTGCTTGCCGAAGTCCAGCTTCGACAGCGCGATGATGGCCTCGGTGCGGCTGCGCACGCCGAGCTTGCGCAGGATCTCCGAGACATGCACCTTCACGGTGGTGACCGAGATATCGAGCTCATAGGCGATGTGCTTGTTCTGCAGGCCGCGGCAGATCATGTCGAGCACGCGAAGCTGCTGCGCGGTGAACTGGCCGAGCTGCTGCACCAGCTCGCGCGTCTCGGCCTGGGCCTTCCGCGCGGTGGCGGTATCGCGGAAGCGCGTCGGCAGGCACACCGCGCCTTCGAGGATGCCGCGCAACAGCCGCGCCAGCTCGAGCTTCGGCGTCGACTTCGGGATGTAGCCGGAAATGCCGAGCGAGATCGCGCCGCCGACGATCCGGGGATCGTCATGCGCCGACACGATCACGAGCGCGCTGCGCGGCGCGGCGGCACGCACCCGGTAGGCGCCGAGCAGGCCCGTGGTCCCGGGCATCGACAGATCGAGCAGGATCAAATCGAGGCCGTCGCGCGCGGCGATCACATCCAGCGCACCGTCGATCGAGGTCGCCTGCAGCACCTCGGCATCGGGAAATTCGGCCCCGATCACGCCGATCAGGGCGGCACGGAACAGCGGGTGATCCTCGACGATCAGCAATCGAGGCGCACCCGCCTTGCCGGGCGGCGGCTCGTCCGCCAGGGGCGCGGTCGTGGTCAATGCTGCGCCGTCCTCCCTCAGATGCTCATGACAGCCATTGTGCGCGCGACGTTATCTCAAAGCCGGTTGGCAGCCTATAGGCAGGATATCCAATGCGCCCGCCTCGCAGTGCAGCACGGCTAGGGCGCCTTCTCCGCCTTTGCGCCCGAACAGGCCTCCGGGACCGGAAGCGGAATCTTGCCAAGCTCGATGATCGCCTTGTTGCGGCTGAACAGCTTCAGCTTGCGCAGGATCTCGGTCACATGCGCCTTCACGGTGGATTCCGCGAGCTTGAGCTCGGCGGCGATCTCGCGGTTCTGCAGGCCGCGGATGATCAGATGAAGCACGCGAATTTGCTGCGGCGTCAGCTTCTGGATGCGTTCGCGCAGCGTCCGCGCCGTCTCGGACTGTTCCAGCGCGCCGACCGCGACGAAATCCCGCGGCGCCGAGACCGACCCGCTCAGCACGCGCGCGATCGCCTGCGAGAGCTCGCCGAGCGAGGTTGACTTCGGCAGATAGCCGACCGCGCCCATCTCGAGCGCCTCGCGGATGGTGTGCTTGTCCTCCTCGCTCGAGACGATCGCGATCGGCAGCCGCGGATAGCGATCCCTGATCTTCTGGAAGCCGGAGAAGCCGACCACGTCGGGCAGCAGCAGGTCGAGCAGCGCCAGGTCGATATTCGGCTCGCTGGCGAGGATACCAAGGGCCCCCTTGATCGAGGTAGCCTCATAGATCCGGGCATCGGGATGCGAGATGCGGATGGCGTTGCCAAGCGCCTCCCCGAACAGGGGATGATCGTCGATGATCAGGAACCCCATCATGAGGACCCTCGCACGGCTCAAGCCTCCGTTCCGATTGGATCGGAACGGAGCTCTCGATTCATGTTCTGACGCGTTTTCTTCACGCGAACCGGTATCCACTTCGCTTGAAAACGCTCCTCTTGCGAATCGCAGCTTCTAGTTTGATCCGCCGGTATCCTGCACGCTCTGCAGATAGACATATACGTTTCTGAGCTCGTCGTCGTTGAAGACGTCCTTCCAGGCCGGCATGCCCTTGGCCGGCCGCCCGTCATGGACCGTCTTCCAGAATGTCGATTCCATGTCGTCAGCATAGCGCTTCTTGAGCAGCCTGAGATCGATCTTTCGCTCGGCCTGCACCGCGTCCGGGCCGTGGCAATGCGCGCAGGTTCCGTTGAAGACCTCCCGCCCGGCGGTGGCATCCCCCTTGGCGTCCCCTTTGGCATCGCCTGCGGTCGCGGCGGTCTGAACCGGTTTCTCGGCCGCGGCTACCTGCCCGACCGTGACGGGCTCGCTGGCGCCGACGGACGACGTCGTCGCCCGGTCGGCCTCGCCGAACTTCACCGGTGCGCCGTTCGGCACGCCATATTTGGCAAACAGGGCGGAAATCTCCGGCTGCAGTGACGGCAGCACGCCGTCGACTTCATCGCGCAGCGCACCGGACGCCTTGGCGAAACCGATCGCGGTCGCCCAGAGCAGGCCGTCGCCCTCGGTCGGCACGATCTGATATTTGTCGCCGTAGCTGGTCTTGTTGAGCCAACCGGCCACCGGCGCCCAGATGAAGGCGATGTCGACCTTGCCCTGTTCGAGCGCCGTCATGCCCTCCTCCGGGCTGAGCACGGTGACCTTCCGGATGTCGTCGCGCAGCGCGAGCAGGTTCTGCGGCGTCGATTGATACTGCACCGCAACCCGCAATCCCCTGAGGTCGTCGATGCCGGCAAGCTTGCGGTCCTTGCCACCGACCAGTGCATAGCCTTCATGGGCGATCGGCTTCGAGAAGATCACCGCCGCGCCCATGAAATCGTCGATCAAAGGCAGGCCGATCATGGCGTCGCACTGCTTGCTGAGCAGCGTCTCCCGCACGGTGCGCTTGCCGAAATAGGACTTGTACCAATTGGTGCTCACCGTCCGGCCGAGCTTTTGCGCCACCGCCTGGCCGATCTCGAGATAGAGGCCGGGCTTGCCCGGGTCGTCGCTCGAGAACGGCAGGTTGGTCGGGTCGGCGCAGAGCCGCAGCGGCGGCTTTGTCTCGTCGGCGCCGGCCGCCAGGGCCGGCACCATAAGCAGGGCGGAGAGCAGCACGGTCCGGATTGCATGTTCCAACCGCGTGTTGCGCGAGGGGGTGCGCAGTTCGTTTCGGGCGATGCAAGACACGGACAATGCTGCCTCCTTGACGATCGTTACTGCAGGGCGAACACGAACAGCGAGCCGCCTTCGGGCGCCGCGGCGACCATCTTCTTGCCGATGTCACCGAGGAAGGCCGGCAGCGCCGCGGTGCGTCCGACCACGATCGCGACATACTGCTTGCCGTCGACCGAATAGGTCACGGGACCGGCGCCGATGCCGCTGCCGAGGTTCTTGCTCCACAGCACCTTGCCGTTCTTGGCATCGATGGCGCGGAAGTCGCCGTGCAGATTGCCGGAGAACACCAAATTGCCGCCGGTCGTCAGCGTGCCGCCGTTGAAGGGCAGGTCTTCCTTGATGCTCCACACCTTCTTGTTGGCGATCGGATCCCAGGCCACGAGCTCGCCGAGGAAGCCGCCGGGACCCGGCTTGGTCGGGAATTCGGCGCCGAGATAGAACACGCCGCGCTTGTAGTTCACGTCAGAGACCGACCAGTCCATGCAGACGTTGTTGCTAGGGATGTAGACGAGGCCGGTCTGCGGGTTGAACGACATCGGCTGCCAGTTCTTGCCGCCGATCAGGTTCGGGCAGATGTCCTTGGCGGGATGGCCGGGGCCCGGACGCTTGTCCGGATCCTCTTCCGCCCGCATCGTGTTGACGTCCCACTTCTTGGCCCAGTTGGCGAAGACGTATTTCTCGGCCGAGATCACCTTGCCGGTCTCGCGGTTGGCCACGAAGAAGAAGCCGTTGCGGTCCGCCTTCATCAGGACCGGCGTTTCGGCACCCTTGATCTTCAGGTCGGCGAGCAGCAGTTCGTTGACGCCGTCATAGTCCCAGGCGTCGGCCGGCGTGCCCTGGATGTGCCACTTGATCTTGCCGGTGTTGGGGTCGATCGCCAGCGTCGAGGCCGTGTAGAGGTTGGTCAGCTTGCCGAAATTGCCGTCGCCGGTGGAACGCACCGCGGTATTCCACGGTCCCGGATTGCTGGTACCCCAGTAGACCGTGTCGGTCTTGGCGTCGTAGGAGCCGACCAGCCAGGCGGCGCCGCCGCCATGCAGCCCGGTGTCGCCCTTCCAGGTGTCGCTGCCGGGCTCGCCCGGCGCCGGCACGGTGAAGGTCTGCCAGAGCAGCTTGCCGTCCTTGAGGGAGAAGGCCTGCAACGAGCCGCGGACGCCGTATTCGCCACCGCCGAAGCCGGTGATCACCTTGTCGCGGACGATCAGCGGCGGCGAGGTGATGACCGAGCCCTGCTTGTAGTCGACCACGGTCGAGGTCCACAGCTCCTTGCCGCTTTCGGCATCGAGCGCGGTCAGCTTGCCGTCGAGGCGGCCGACGAAGATCTTGCCGTCGGCATAGGACACGCCGCGGTTATTGACGTCGCAGCAGGCGTATTGAAGCACGTCATCCGGAATGTCGGGCTGCCAGGTCCACTTGCGCGCACCGGTCGCGGCGTCGATCGCATAGACGTATTTCGGCCCCCACGAGGTCGACACGAACAGCGTCTTGCCGATCACCAGCGGCGAGGACTCGTTGGAGCGCAGCGAGGCCAGCGACAGCGAGTAGACCAGCTGCAGCTTGCCGGCGTTCTCGGAATTGATCTGCTTCAACGGGCTGAAACGCGTATTGCCGTAGTCGTGGCCTGCGATCGCCCATCCGTTGGGATCGGACGCCGCCTTTACGACGGAATCATTCGCTTTCGACGCGCCAATGCCTGCCAGCACCATGGCGACCAGCGACACACCGGCAAAGAAAATCCCGCTCCTCAGCTTCATTGGCTTCCTCCAATATGGTTTCGTTGCCGCGATGGATGCATCGCGCGCGCGGATCGATACCCAATTTCATGAACCAGCGATCTTGCGTCGCTGCGTCGGCGATGAAAATGACAGCAACGCTTTTGCGTCGTTATAGGCGGAAGGTAGTAGCAATCGCGGCGGCGATTTTGGCGCGCCGCAGGCAGCGTCAGTCGGCCCAAAATCGCTTGCGCCGCAGCGCATTTTCGTCACGCCGGAGCACGCCGGCAGCCGCTTGCAAATTGCCCATCGAACGGCCGCCTGCTAGGATCGCAGGCACAGCCCGGAGCGTTCATGACAGGGCCGCAACTACGACTTTGATCGCGGTTACGTCCCATATGAAGCGTGGTCTACTGGGCCCATAACGAAGCTATTGGGAGAAACGCGTGTCTACAGTCAAACTGACGGTAAACGGCAAGGCGGTCTCGGTCGACGTTGAGGACCGAACCCTCCTCGTGCACCTGTTGCGCGAAAACCTGAACCTAACCGGCACCCATGTCGGCTGCGATACCAGCCAGTGCGGCGCCTGCGTCGTCCATGTCGATGGACGGGCGGTCAAATCCTGCACCATGCTGGCCGGGCAGGCGGCGGGCTCCAACGTCACCACGATCGAAGGCCTCGCCAAGGGCGACGAGCTGCATCCGATGCAGGCGGCGTTCCGCGACAATCACGGCCTGCAGTGCGGCTATTGCACCCCCGGCATGATCATGTCCGCGGTGGACATCGTGCATCGCCATGGCGGCAAGCTCGACGAGGAAACGGTTCGCCACGAGCTCGAAGGCAACATCTGCCGCTGCACCGGTTACCACAACATCGTCAAGGCGGTGCTCGACGCTGCCGGCCGCATGAAGGTTGCGCAGGCCGCCGAATAGCGCGCCACGCAGCGCGCATGATCAAGCTCACCACCGCCGGTCTCGATGGAAACGGCGGCAAATCGAATCTCCGGTCGGGAGGACTAGACAATGGGTGTTGAAGGAATTGGCGCACGTGTCGTGCGCAAGGAAGATCGCCGGTTTATCACCGGACAAGGACGTTACGTCGACGACGTCAAAATGGTCGGCATGAGCTACGCTCACTTCATTCGCAGCCCGCATGCACATGCCAAGGTCAAGGGCATCGATTCCGCCGAGGCCATGAAGATGCCCGGCGTGATCGCAGTGCTGACGGGACAGCAGATCGTCGACGACAAGGTCGGCAATCTGATCTGCGGCTGGGCCATCACCTCGAAGGACGGCTCACCGATGAAAATGGGCGCGTGGCCGGCGATGGCGCCGGAGACCGTGCGCTTTGTCGGACAGGCGGTCGCGGTCGTGATCGCCGAGACCAAGAACCAGGCCAGGGACGCCGCCGAAGCGGTCGTCGTCGATTACGAAGAGCTTCCCGCAGCGGCCGACATCAAGGCCGCGATCAAGCCGGGCGCGCCGCAGCTTCATCCCGAAGCCCCCGGCAACATCGTGTATGACTGGCATCTCGGCGACGAAGCCGCGGTCAAGGATGCGTTCAGCAAGGCCGCCAATGTGGTGACGCTCGACCTCACCAATAACCGCCTGGTGCCGAATGCGATGGAGCCGCGTGCGGCGATCGCGCATTACGACCAGGCCGAAGAGCACTATACGCTCTACACGACATCGCAGAACCCGCACGTCGCCCGCCTCGTGCTGTCGGCGTTCTACAACATCGCGCCCGAGCACAAGCTGCGCGTGATCGCGCCCGACGTCGGCGGCGGCTTCGGCTCCAAGATCTACATCTATCCCGAAGAGATGGTGGCGCTTTGGGCCTCGAAGAAGGTGGGTCGCCCGGTGAAGTGGACCGGCGACCGTTCCGAAGCCTTCCTCACCGACGCGCACGGCCGCGACCATGTCTCGAAGGCGGAGTTGGCGTTCGACAAGGACAACAAGATCCTTGGCCTGCGGGTGAAGACCCACGCCAATTTCGGCGCCTATATGTCGCTGTTCTCCTCGGCGGTGCCGACCTATCTCTACGCGACGCTGCTGTCGGGCCAGTACGTGATTCCGGCGATCTATGCCGAGGTGATCGGCGTCTACACCAACACCACGCCGGTCGACGCCTACCGCGGCGCCGGCCGTCCCGAGGCGAGCTATCTGATCGAGCGCATGATGGAGACGGCGGCGCGGCAGTTGAAGGTCGATCCGACCGAGCTGCGCAAGAAGAACTTCATCACCCAGTTCCCGTATCAGACGCCTGTGATCATGGCGTATGACATCGGCGACTTCCACGCCTCGATCGATGCCGCGATGAAGGCGATCGACTATGCCGGCTTCCCGGCCCGCAAGGCCAAGGCCAAAGCCGACGGCAAGCTGCGCGGCATCGGCATCTCCTGCTACATCGAGGCCTGCGGCATCGCGCCGTCGAAGGCGGTCGGCAGTCTCGGCGCCGGCGTCGGCCTGTGGGAGTCGGCTGAGATCCGCGTCAACCCGGTCGGCACCATCGAGGTGCTCACCGGTTCGCACAGCCACGGCCAGGGCCACGAAACGACGTTCTGCCAGATCATCGCAGAGCGGCTCGGCGTGCCGATCAGCCAGGTCTCGATCGTCCATGGCGACACCGACAAGGTGCAGTTCGGCATGGGCACCTACGGCTCGCGCTCGCTCGCAGTCGGCGGTACGGCGATCGTGAAGGCGATGGAGAAGGTGGAAGCCAAAGCCAAGAAGATCGCGGCGCATGCGCTCGAGGCGTCCGAGAGCGACATCGTGATCGAGAACGGCGAGTTCAAGGTCACCGGCACCGACAAGTCGATCGCGCTGCCGATGGTCGCGCTCGCCGCCTATACCGCGCACAACCTGCCTGATGGCATGGAGCCCGGGCTGAAGGAGACGGCGTTCTACGACCCGACCAACTTCACCTTCCCGGCCGGCGCCTATATCTGCGAGCTCGAGGTCGATCCGGGCACCGGCAAGACTTCCTTCGTCAACTTCGTGGCGGCGGACGATTTCGGCCGGCTGATCAACCCGATGATTGTCGAGGGCCAGGTCCATGGCGGCCTTGCGCAGGGCATCGGCCAGGCGCTGCTCGAGGGCGCGGTCTATGACGACACCGGTCAGCTCGTGACCGCGTCCTTCATGGACTACACCATGCCGCGTGCCGACGACCTGCCGTCGTTCCAGCTTTCCCACACCACGACGCTGTGTCCGGGCAACCCGCTCGGCGTCAAGGGCTGCGGCGAAGCCGGCGCGATTGGCGCCTCTGCCGCCGTGATCAACGCGATCACGGACGCCATCGGCAACAACAAGCTGGAAATGCCGGCGACGCCCGATCGCGTCTGGCACGCCATTCACGGTTGAGGGAGGAAGAGCCATGTATGAGACAAATTATCACCGCGCTTCCTCGGTCGCTGACGCCGCCGCAACCTTCGCCAAAGGCGCGGAATCAAAATTCCTCGCCGGCGGACAAACCTTGCTTCCGGTGATGAAGCAGCGTCTTGCCGCGCCTTCCGACGTGATCGACCTCTCCAAGGTGCAGGAGATGATCGGCATCGAGGTCTCGGGCGACACCGTCACCATCAAGGCCGCGACGCCGCATTACGATGTGGCGCAAAGCGACGCTGTGCAGAAGGCGATCCCGGCGCTCGCCAATCTGGCGTCGATGATCGGCGATCCCGCCGTGCGCTATCGCGGCACGATCGGCGGCTCGCTCGCCAACAACGACCCGGCGGCGGATTATCCGGCGGCGGTGCTGGCGCTGGGCGCGACGATCAAGACCAACAAGCGGTCGATCGCGGCGGAGGACTACTTCAAGGGCCTGTTCACGACGGCGCTCGAGGATGGCGAGATCATCACCGCGGTATCGTTCCCGGTCCCGGCCAAGGCGGGCTATGCGAAATTCCCGAACCCGGCCTCGCGCTTCGCACTGACCGGCGTGTTCGTCGCCAAGACCAAGTCGGGCGACGTCCGCGCCGCCGCCACCGGCGCGTCGCAGAGTGGCGTCATGCGGGTCGCGCCGATCGAGCAGGCGCTGAAGGCGAACTGGGCGGCCTCGGCGCTCGACAGCGTGACGATCCCGGCGAGCGGCCTGCTCGCCGACATCCACGGCTCGGCAGACTATCGCGCGAACCTGATCAAGGTGATGGGGCAACGCGCGGTGACCGCTGCCGGCTGATAGCGCCTAAACACAAGTCCGGAGCGGCGCGCAGCGATGCGCGCCGTTCGCGTTTTACCGCCGCTCCAAGGCAAAAGACGCTTGCCACATCCCGCATTAGGCGAGACAATTTAGCTAATCAGCTAATTAAAAATACCGTCCCACGGACGGCTGGGAGAACGCATGAAGTTCGGCACCAAGCCAGCCGTGACATCTCAGCCGCCTAGCGCCCCGCAACCAACGGAATAACAACGTGCTCGATAAACCCGCCTCCCAGACCGCCGCTCGCACCTCGGGCCCGCTCGCCGGCTTCCGCATCGTCGAATTCGCCGGCATCGGCCCCGGCCCGTTCGCCTGCATGCTGCTCGCCGACATGGGCGCCGAGGTCATCACGCTCGATCGGGTCGGCGCGGGCAAGAATCTGAAGGCGGTCGCAACCCGCGGCCGCAAGGTCATCGAGCTCGACCTCAAGAACAAGGCGGCGATTGCCGAAGTGCTCGACCTGCTCGGCCATGCCGACGCGCTGATCGAGGGCTTTCGTCCCGGCGTGATGGAGCGCCTCGGCCTCGGCCCCGATGTCGTGCTCGCGCGCAATCCAAGGCTAGTCTATGGCCGCATGACCGGCTGGGGCCAGGAAGGCCCGCTGGCCAATGCCGCCGGCCATGACATCAACTACATCTCGATCACGGGCGCGCTCGCTGCGATCGGTACCAAAGAGAAGCCGGTGCCGCCGCTCAACCTGGTCGGCGATTTCGGCGGCGGCGCGCTCTACCTCGTGGTCGGCGTGCTCGCCGCGCTGCTGGAAGCGCAGAAGTCCGGCAAGGGCCAGGTGGTCGATACCGCGATGTGCGACGGCGCGGCGTCGCTGATGTCGATGTTCTACGACATGGCCGCGCAGGGCCGCTGGAGCGGCGGTCGCGACCAGAATTTCCTGGACGGCGGCGCGCATTTCTACGGCGTCTACGAATGCTCCTGCGGCAACTTCATCTCGATCGGCTCGATCGAGCCGCAGTTCTACGCGCTGCTGCGCAAGCATGCCGACCTGACCGACGCCGACTTCGACGCGCAGATGGACCGCAAGGCCTGGCCGGCGCTGAAGGAGAAGCTGACCCGAGTGTTCAAGAGCAAGTCGCGCGCCGACTGGTGCACGATCATGGAAGGCACCGACATCTGCTTCGCGCCGATCCTGACCATGGAGGAAGCCCCCAAGCATCCGCACATGGCAGCCCGCCAGGTGTTCGTCGAACGCCACGGCGTCACCCAGCCCGCCCCCGCGCCGCGCTTCTCGCGCACGCCGTCGGCAATCCGCGAGCCGGAGTTGGCGAGCATCGGGGACGTGACAGCGGCTTGGAAGGCGGGGAAATAATTCACCGTCGTCCCGGCGAAGGCCGGGACCCATTACCCCAAATGCCGGCTATTGTGCGACGTTGGGGCCGCTATCCCTTCTACAACTAGACTCGGTGGTTATGGGTCCCGGCCTTCGCCGGGACGACGACTGAGAGTTTTGAGCGAACGCGCTCCCCTCCAAGGGCCTACGCCGCGTGATCGACCTTCAGCACGCCGCGGCGGATCTGGTCTTCCTCGATCGATTCGAACAGCGCCTTGAAGTTGCCTTCGCCGAAGCCGTCGTCGCCCTTGCGCTGGATGAACTCGAAGAAGATCGGCCCGATCGCGTTGGCCGAGAAGATCTGCAGCAGCACCTTGGTCTGATCGCCGTCGACCACGCCCTCGCCGTCGATCAGGATGCCGTTGGTCTTGAGCCGCGCGACGTCCTCGCCGTGCTTGGGCAGGCGGGCGTCGATCCGCTCGAAATAGGTGTCGGGCGGCGACGGCATGAACGGCAGGCCGTCGGCGCGCAACCTCTCGACCGTCGTGTGGATGTCGCGCGCGCCGCAGGCGATGTGCTGGATGCCCTCGCCGCGATAGACGTTGAGATATTCCTCGATCTGACCGGAATCGCCGGCGTCCTCATTGATCGGGATCCGGATCTTGCCGTCCGGGCTGGTCAGCGCGCGGGAGAACAGGCCGGACGCGCGGCCTTCGATGTCGAAAAAGCGGATCTGGCGGAAGTTGAACAGCTTGGCATAGAAGCCGGTCCAGACATCCATGCGGCCGCGATGGACATTGTGGGTGAGGTGATCGACGTAATACAGGCCCGAGCCCGCGGGGCGCGGGTTGGCCGCGCCGAGCCACTCGAACTCGGCATCATAGGCCGAACCCTTGGCGCCGTAGCGGTCGACGAAATAGAGCAGGCTGCCGCCGATGCCCTTGATCGCGGGCACATCGAGCGCCTTGGCTTTGGACGCGACATCCGCCGGCTCGGCGCCGAGCGCGATCGCGCGCTCATAGGCATGCTTCGCGTCGACCACGCGGAACGCCATCGACGGCGCGCAGGGGCCGTGCGCGGCGACGAAGTTGAAGCCGTGGCTGCCCAGCTCCTCATTGACGAGATAGTTGATGTCGCCCTGGCGATAGACCGTGATTGCCTTGGTCCGGTGGCGGGCGACCGCGACAAAGCCCATCAGCTTGAACAGCGCGTGCAGCTCCGCCGGATTCGGGTGGGCGTATTCGACGAATTCGAAGCCGTCGGTGCCCATCGGGTTCTCGGTGCTGATCTCGGCCGGCGGCGCATCGTGCGGAAACGGACCCATGGCGGCAACTCCCTGATTTGTCTGGAGATCAATTTCCGTCACTTGCTCCGCAATGTGCGTGCAAAATAGGTCCATTTTTGCTATTCTCGCGCACGATCTGTGCATGAAATGGACATTCTGCGCATGACTGAAGTCGACGCCTTCGACCTGAAAATGCTCGCCGCGCTGCAGGACGATGGCCGGCTGACCAACCAGCAGCTGGCCGACCTCGTCGGGCTGTCGGCATCGCAATGCTCGCGGCGGCGGATGCGGCTGGAGGAGGAGGTCATCGCCGGCTACCACGCCGAGCTCGCCGGCGAAGCGCTCGGCTTCGGCCTGATCGCCTTCATCCACATCACGCTGGCGACCCACTCGCCCGACAACGCCAAGCGGTTTCGCGAGCTGGTCAACCGCGTCGACGATATCCAGGAGGCCTACGCGCTGACCGGGGATGCCGACTACGTGCTCAAGGTGATGCTGCGCGACCTCAAGAGCCTGTCCGACATCGTCAACAACGTGCTGATGCCGCACCAGAGCGTGGCCCACGTGCGCTCGTCGATCGTGCTCGACCGCCTGAAGGAGAGCACCAGGCTGCCGCTGAAAGCGCTACAGGCGTGATGGCTCAAATCGAGGGAAATCCGCCATTCGCTTTTGCGGCTTGGCTTGCGATCATTCCAGCAACGGCAAGAGAGACGAACCATGGCGCTGCAGCTGCGACCGAACTGCGAATATTGCGACAAGGACCTGCCACCCAGCGCAACCGACGCGCGGATCTGCTCCTATGAATGCACGTTCTGTGCGGATTGCGCCGAGACCAAGCTCGGCAATGTCTGCCCGAACTGCGGCGGCGGCTTCGCGCCGCGGCCGATCCGCCCGGCCAAGCCGTGGCGGGCGGGTGTCTGCACCGTGAACCAGCCGCCGTCCGACAAGCGGGTGCATCTGAAATACAGCCTCGAGGACGTCGCGGCGAATACCGCGCGGCTGAAGGATGTCAGGCCCGAGGAGCGGTGAGACTCACTCGTCATTGCGAGCGAAGCGAAGCAATCCATTCTCTCCATGACGCGGATGGATGGATTGCTTCGTCGCTTCGCTCCTCGCAATGACGGCCCCGCTGTCGGGCTCCTTCCCCCTGAAAGGGGGAAGGTGGGATGGGGGTCAGCCGCGGGCGCCGGCGTTCGCGGAGAGAGCGGATCCCCACCCGGTTTGCTGCGCAACCGACCTCCCCTTTTTCAAGGGGAGGTGAAGCAGCGGAATACGCGGAGAGCTACTCCGCCGCGACGATGGTGCCTTCGACCTCGCCGAAGCCGACGCGATAGCCGTCGCCCTGGCACCAGCCGCGCATCACCAGTGAATCGCCATTTTCAAGGAACGAGCGCGTGACGCCGCTGGCGAGCTCGACCGGCTCGGTGCCGTTCCAGCTGATCTCCAGGAGACTGCCGCGCTGATGCTTTTCGGGGCCGGAGATCGTGCCGCTGCCTAAGAGATCGCCGACATTCATCGCGCAGCCGCTGGAAGCGTGGTGCACGAGCTGCTGCACCGACGACCAGTACATGTATTTGAAGTTGGTGCTGCAGATCGTCTTCGCCTCGTTCATCGCACCGGCGCGCAGCGCGACGTCGAGCTGCATGTCGTAATTGTTCGGCTGGGTCTGCTTCAGGTACGCCAGCGGCTCGGGCTGCTGCGCCGGACCTTGCATGCGGAACAGCTCCAGCGCCTCGCGCGTCACCACCCACGGGCTGATCGAGGTCGCGAACGCCTTGGCCTGGAACGGGCCGAGCGGCACGTATTCCCACTGCTGGATGTCGCGCGCGCTCCAGTCGTTGAGGATGACGAAGCCGAAGATCATCTCCTCGGCCTGCTTCTCCGTCAGCATCTCGCCCATCGGCGAGGCCTGGCCGACCACCACGCCCATCTCGAGTTCGAAGTCGAGCCGCTTGCAGGCGCCGAAGCTCGGCACCTCCGATGTCGGCGGCTTCAGCTGGCCGCGCGGACGCCGCACCTTGGTGCCTGACACGACGACAGTCGAGGCGCGGCCGTTATAGCCGATCGGCATATGCAGCCAGTTCGGCTGCAGCGCATTGTCCTTGCCGCGGAACATGACGCCGACATTGGTGGCGTGCTCCTTCGACGAATAGAAATCGGTGTAGCCCGAAACCACAAACGGCATGTACAGCCTGACGTCAGCCATCGGCACCAGCGCCCGCGCCCGCAATTCCCTGTTGTCGCGCAGCTCCGGATGATCCGAGCGCAGCAGCTCGCTGATCCGCGCCCGCGTCGCCGACCACACTTTCGGCCCGAGCGCCATGAAGGCGTTGAGAGACGGTTGCGAGAACACGCCGAGCGGCCCGACATCGAGCCGCGAGTCCTGCTCGAGCTCCCAGAGGTCGAGCACATAATCGCCGATCGCAACGCCGACGCGCGGCGCTAGGCCATCCTTCGACGAGAACACGCCGTAAGGCAGGTTCTGGATCGGGAAGTCGGAGGTGGGCGCGACGTCGATGAAGGAGCGGAGCTTTGGATCGTTGGGGTGGGTCATCGTTTTCTCGATGCAATAATGTGGTGCCACTTTAGCCACCCTCCCCTGGAGGGGGAGGGTCGGCTCGCATGGAGCGAAGCGAAATGCGAGACGGGGTGGGGTGATCCCTCCACTCGGGTACCGCCTCAAAGGAGAGACTGTCACCCCACCCCGCCGCTCATTTCATTCGCGTCGACCCTCCCCCTTCAGGGGAGGGTAAGATCACGGCTTGTTCGGGTCGAACTTCTTCTCCAAACCCTTCCAGCAATCCGAGTAATCGTCCTGCAGCGTCGACGACGTCGCGGCGTGCCGTGTCACCCGCTGCGGAAAGCGGGTCTCGAACATGAAGGCCATCGTGCCGGTCAGCTTCACCGGCTTCAGCTCGCTGTTGCTGGCGTGCTCGAAGGCTTCGCGGTCGGGGCCATGCGGCAGCATGCAATTGTGCAGGCTGATGCCGCCGGGCACAAAGCCCTGCGGCTTTGCGTCGTAGACGCCGTAGATCAGCCCCATGAACTCCGACATGATGTTCATGTGGTACCACGGCGGACGGAAGGTGTTGTCGGCCACCATCCAGCGCTCCGGGAAGATCACGAAGTCGATATTCGCGGTGCCCGCGGTCTCCGACGGCGAGGTCAGCACCGTGAAGATCGAGGGATCGGGATGATCGAAGGCGATCGCGCCGACGGGCGAGAAGGTGCGCAAATCGTATTTGTAGGGCGCGTAATTGCCGTGCCAGGCGACCACGTCGATCGGCGAGTGCGGCAGCGTGGTCTTGAACAGCGAGCCGCCCCATTTCACGTAGAGTTCGGTCGGCGTGTCCTTGTCCTCGTAGCTCGCCACCGGCGTCAGGAAGTCGCGCGAATTGGCGAGGCAGTTGGCGCCGATCGGGCCGCGCTCCGGCAGCGTGAACGCGCCGCCGTAATTCTCGCAGAGATAGCCGCGCGCCGGGCCGCCGGGAATTTCGACGCGGAATTTGACGCCGCGCGGGATCACGACGATCTCGCCCGGCTCGGCGTCGATGCGGCCGAACTCGGTGACGAGGCGCAGATTGCCCTGCTGCAGCACGAACATCATCTCGCCGTCGGCATTGTAGAAATGCTGATCGACCATCGATTTGGTGATGAGATAAATGTGCGCCGCCATGCCGGCCTGGGTGTTGGCATCGCCCGCCGTGGTCATGGTCTGCACGCCCTGCAGGAAGGTCATGTCCTCCTTCGGGATCGGCGCGGGGTCCCAGCGCAGCTGTGCGATCGGCATATCGTATTCGTGGCACGGCGCGGTGCGCCACAGCCCGCTATCTGCCTTGGCGAAGCGGCCGGAATGCCGCACCGACGGACGGATGCGATACAGCCAGGAGCGCTCGTTGGTGCCGCGCGGCGCCGTGAACGGCGAGCCGGACAGCTGCTCGGCATAGAGCCCGTAGGCGCAGCGCTGCGGCGAGTTGCGCCCCATCGGCAGCGCGCCGGGCAAGGCCTCGGTCTCGAAGCTGTTGCCGAAGCCGGACATGTAGCCCGGGGTGACCTGCCCTGAGCTGCGGACGATCTGGTCAGGCGAGGTATTGATGTTCATCACTATCCTCCTTGCAGGGCGGCCCACATTTCCTGGTCGCGCTTGTCGGTCCAGATCACGGGATCATCGATCCCGGACGCCTCGTCATAGGCGCGCGAAACGTTGAACGGCAGGCAATGCTCGTAGATTGCAAAGCTCGAGAACTTCGGATCCATCACCTCGCGCGTCGCCGCCATCGATTCCTTCAGGCTGCGGCCCTTGGCGACGGAGGATTCGGCGGCGCCGTAGAGCGTGGTGACGAAATCGCGGGTCATCGCGATCGCATCGCGGCCGGTGGCGAGGCCCTTCAGCGCGTCGCCGCGGCCTGGCGCGATCGCCTTCGGGTTGAAGGCGCGGATCTCGTTCAAGGTCGTCGGCCATTCGCGCAAATGCGCATCGCCGCAATAGCAGGCCGAGTGATATTCGATCAGATCGCCCGAGAACATCACCTCGGCATCCGGTACCCAGGCGACGATGTCGCCCGAGGTATGGCCGGCGCCGAGCTGCATCAGCCGCACCTCGCGCTTGCCGAGATAGATCGACATCTCGCCTTCGAAGGTCAGCGTCGGCCAGGTCAGGCCGGGAATGCTCGCCGCATCCTGGAACAGCCGCGGGAAGCGGCCATATTCGGAATCCCAGTCCTGCTGGCCGCGCTCCTCGATCAGGCGATAGGTTTCCTGCGAGGCGACGATGCCCTGCGCGTGATAGGCGGAGGCGCCGAGCACACGCACCGCGTGGTAGTGCGACAGCACGACATACTTGATCGGCTTGTCGGTGACGGTCTTGACCCGCTCGATCACCTTGTTCGCCATCGCCGGCGTCGCCTGCGCGTCGAACACCAGGCAGCCGTCGTCGCCGACGATCACGGCGGTGTTGGGATCGCCCTCGGCGGTGAAGGCATAGAGATCGGTGCCAATCTCGGAGAAGGTGACCTTCTTCTCCGCGAGATCCGTGGTCGATGCGAAACCTTTGGCCATCAGTTCAATCCTGTCCGTTTGCTCAGTGCTATTGTTGTTGCTGTTGTTGCTGCTGGCTGGCGTCCAGCATCCGCCGCTTCGCCAGCGCGATCGCCTCGCGCAGCACGTCGAGATCGCCGATATGGTTGGCGAGCACCAGAACCAGCGCGGCATCGAGATCGGCGCTCTGCGCCTCGGTGAGGCCGCGATGCGCCTCGACGATGGCGCGGAAAGCGTCATCGGGCTTTGCGAAGTTCGAACCGGTCGACAGCGCCATGACTGCTCCTCAGTTCAGGCCTGCTGCGCGTGCCAGCGCCGCATCGAGCGCGGGCCGCGCCGCGTTGCGGAAGCGTGCCGCGACATAACCGTCCGGCCGCAGCAGATAGGCGGTGCCGGGCTCGGCATCGTAGCGCTTGCCGGCAAGGCCCTGCGCGTCGACCAGCCCATCCTCGCCGCCGATCCGGATGCTGCCGACGCCGTCCGGCACATCGACCGCAGCGCCATTGCCAAACTCCAGCAGCGTGAAGCGCGTTCCCTGTCTGATGAAAACATCGGTCAAATAGGTGGAACCACCGCCCTGCTCCGTCACCGGCGCATCCGGCATCGAAGCACCCGGCCGCGGGCCGCCGCGCCAGTCGTCGCGATCGCCGCTCGACAGCGGCGTGTCGTAGACCGACGGCACCGAGAGCCGCCCGCCATTGACCATGCGCTTGCCGAACTCGGTGTCCTTGGCGAGCGACAGCACGGCCTGGCGTAGCCGCGCCTCCTGTTTCGTCACCGGCGCCATGAAGTCGGTCGAGCGGGTGGACTCGCGGATGTTCTCGTCCGCCGCCGCGCTGCGCTCGATGTGATAGCTCTCCAGCAAGCCTTCCGGCGACAGCCGGCGCAGCACGCGGTCGAGCTTCCACGCCAGATTCTCGGCGTCCTCGAGCCCGGAATTGGCGCCGCGCGCGCCGAACGGCGAGACCTGGTGGGCGGAATCACCGGCAAAGATCACCCGGCCGTGGATGAACTTGGCCATCCGGCGGCACTGGAACTTGTAGAGTGATATCCATTCGAACTCGAACTTGTCATGGCCGAGCATGCGCTCGATCCGCGGCCGGACATTCTCGGGCTGCTTCTCGGCCACCGGATCGGCATCCGGGTTGAGCTGCAGATCGATCCGCCAGATGTCGTCCGGCTGCTTGTGCAGCAGCGCCGAGCGCCCCGCATGGAACGGCGGATCGAACCAGAACCAGCGCTCGGTCGGGAACGCCGCCGTCATCTTGACGTCGGCGATCAGGAACTGGTCCTCGAACACCTGGCCTGCGAACTCCGCGCCGACCATCTGCCGCAGCGACGAGCGGGCGCCATCGCAGGCGACGACAAAGGCCGCGTGTACCTGGTAGGAGCCATCGGGAGTTGCGATGGTCAGCGCAACGCCGTCGTTGCGGCTCTCCAGCGCGATCACCTTGTTGCGCCAGCGCAGGTCGATTTCAGGCAGTTGCCCGACCCGGTCGACCAGATAGGCCTCGGCGTAGAACTGCTGCAGGTTGATGAAGGCGGGCCGCTTGTGGCCTTCCTCGGGAAGCAAATTGAACTGGTAGAGCTGCGAGGCGCCGTGGAAGATTTTGCCGACGCTCCACACCACGCCTTTCTCGACCATGCGGTCGCCGACGCCGAGGCGATCCCAGAACTCCAGCGAGCGCTTCGAGAAGCAGATCGCGCGCGAACCTTCGCCGATCCGGTCGGCATCGTCGAGCAGCACCACGCGCTGGCCGCGCTGCGCGAGATCGATCGCGAGCGACAATCCCACCGGCCCGGCGCCGACCACGACGACGGGATGCTCCGCGACGTTGGCGCCCGAGCGCTCCTGGTCGGGATGACGGCGATAGCCGAACTGGGTTTTGGCCTGTGCCGTGTTGGCGTGTGCCATTCCGTGACCCTGGATGTTTCCCTTGCGCCGCGGCCTCTGGCCGCGGTTCTGTGTGACCGGCTTGCGACCGGGACCTTGCGAGGCGGCCGCGACCTTGCTAAATTAGTCTCACTTGCAACTATCTTAAACCCCCAGTCGGGGCTGCCGTCAACTCAAATTGGAGGGATTTTTGGCACGGACCTCTGCAAGCCAGCCTCCAGCCCGCCCGCGCAGTGCCGTGGAAGCGGAGGTGCGCGACACGATCGCGCCGACAAAGAAGCGCCTCGATCTCTTCCATTTCATGCCGTTCCGCCTGAACCGGCTGGCGGCCGAGGTATCCTCGGCGCTGTCGAGCGAGTATCAGGCGCGCTACGGCCTCGACATTCCGGAGTGGCGCGTGCTCGCAACGCTCGGCTTCCGCAGCGATCCCTGCAGCGCGCAGTATATCGCGCACTGCACGCGCACCCATAAATCCACCATCAGCCGAGCGGTGTCGGCGCTGATGGAGCGCGAGATCGTCGAGCGCGTCGAGAACGCCGACGACCGCCGCGAATTCCGTCTGCGACTGACCAAAGCGGGCCAGGCGCTCTACGAGGAGCTGATCCCGCGCCTGCTGCGCAAGGAACAGGACATCCTGTCCTGCCTCTCCGCACAGGAACGCCGCGACCTCGGCCGCCTGCTCGGCAAGGTCGAGAGCAGCCTCGAACTGGTGCAGACCAGCGAAGAGGCCGACGCCAAGGACGCGTATTAAGCCCCACACTCCGCTGTCGTCCTGGCGAAAGCCAGGACCCATACGCCGCGGCCGGTGTTGTGAACGGGACTCCTCGTCGCAGCGAGCCCGACAAGCTAGATTTGTGGTTATGGGTCCTGGTCTTCGCCAGGACGACGCCGGGGGTTGGCTTCACCCCAACTCAACATGAGGCCGGGACGACGCGTCAGCTGCACGGGCGGATTAGCCGAAGGCGTAATCCGCCGATGAACCACGCGCCGACGGCGGATCACGCTGCGCCAATCCGCAGCAGCTCTACCAAACCCGTCATCCTGAGGTGCGAGCGGAGCGAGCCTCGAAGGATGCACGGCCACCATCCGGGCCGTCGACCCTTCGAGACGCGCGCAGGAGCGCGCTCCTCCAGCGACAAAGGCGAAGCCTTTGCGCGGGGGTGACGGTGATGGAATCTTGTGCGGCTCCCTCCACCGTCATTGCGAGCGAAGCGAAGCAATCCATGCATCCGAGCATGCGGGACGATGGATTGCTTCGTCGCTACGCTCCTCGCAATGACGGTGCCGTTACACCCTGTCGATATGCTTGGCGATGACAGGGAAATAATTGTCCTTCGATCCCTTGTCGATCGCCTCCTGGAGCACGGTGCCGATCAGCTCCGCACCGCGGATCTTGATGCCGGCGTCGGCGGCGAGCTCCAACGCGTAGGACAGATCCTTCAGCGCATATTCGGTCGAGAATGCGCGCTCGGGAAACACGCCGGGCACGATCGCCTTCATGCCATGGTTACGCAGCGCGAAGCTGTCGGCCGAGCCCTTCGACAGGGTCTCCAGCAGCAGCTTTGGATCGACGCCATTGTGCTTCGCTACCGCGATGGCCTCGGCCAGCGCGTTCACGGTCTCGAACAACACCATGTTGTTGAGGATCTTGGTCACCTGCCCCGCGCCGACGTCGCCGCAATTGGTGACGTCGGTCGCGAAGCAGCGGATCAAGGGCTCGATCGCGGCATAGAGCGCGGGCACCGCGCCGACCATCACGCTGAGCGTGCCGTCCTGCGCCGCCTGCCGCGTGCGCGCGATCGGCGCGTCGACCCACGCCGCGCCCTTGGCCTGCAACTGCGCCGCGAAATCGCGGGTCTGGCTGACTGAAGACGTGCCGAGATCGACCACGATCTGGCCGCTTCTCGTGTTCTTCAAGATGCCGTCGCCTTCGAACACCGCGCGCACGTGCCTGGCGCTCGGCAAGCAGAGGAACAGCACATCGCTCTGCTTGATGACGTCGGCGACCGACGCCGCAACTTCGGCACCGTCGGCGCGCAACCGCTGCAGCGGTTCGGCCGAGAGGTCGAACACGACAACGCGCTTGCCGCTCCTCTTGACGAGGTTGCGGCAAATCGGCTCACCCATCACGCCGAGGCCGATGAACCCGAGAGTCTTGGTGTCAGTCGTCTTGGTGTCAGTCATATCGCTTCTTTTTGACGTTTCTTGACGTGTTGCAGACGTGCCTCGCCCAATCGGCGAGGCTATTTCGCGAACGATCGCGACGGCGCCAGATGCAGGGCGAACGCATCGACCTTGTCGCTGGCCCGCGGATAGATCTCGCTGACGATCGGATCGTGACCGGGAATGAAGCGATCGGGATGACCGGCCAGTCGCTCGACGGTCTCCCAGCCTTGCGCCATGTCGCCGACATTGTAGACGATCGGGAACGGGCTGCGCTTGTGCAGGTTCGCGTAATAATGCGCGGCATCGGACGCCAGCACGACCGGGCCGCGCGCGGTCTCGATGCGCACCACCTGCAGGCCGTCGGAATGGCCGCCGACGCGATGAACGGTGACGCCGGGTGCGATCTCGCCGTCGCCGGAATGGAAGGTGACGCGCTCGCCATAGACGTGGCGTACCATCTGCGTGACGTGTTCGATGGAGAACGGATGGCGCAGCATGCCGTTGCACATGCAGCGGCCGGTCGCGTAGCTCATCTCGCGTTCCTGCAGATGGAATTTGGCGTTCGGGAAGCGATCCAGATTGCCGGCATGGTCGTAGTGCAGATGGGTGACGATGACGTCCTCGATGCTGTCGGCGCTGACGCCGAAGCCGGCCAGCGCATCGACCGGGTTGAGCGTCAGCTTGCGGGCGCGCGCCTTGGCCTCCTCGGCGTTGAAGCCGGTGTCGACCAGGATGTCGCGGCCATGGCCGCGGATCAGCCAGACGAAATAATCCAGGTCTTGCGCGGTGGTATCGTGCGGATCGGGCACCAGGAAGTTGAGGTGGGGCGTGCGCGGCGACATCGTCGCATAGCGCAGGGCGTAGATCTCGTAGGCGTTTCCCATCGGTTTCGCTCTTGTTTGCAGGGCTTGTTCTGATTGGCTTGTTTTGAATGGCTTGCCGTCCTGAACACAAAGCCATCGCCTCGCGCAAAGGTCAAACCGCGCGGCGTGCGACGAGCGCATGACAGGGTGGCGACAGCCGTTGTGAGCGCAAGCACATTATCGGCCCGCAGGAACCTGCACCATGCCGTGACGGCGATGGCCGCCACGACCGTGTGCTGTTGCACTGCGGTCTCACCAGTATCACCGCGATTAGCGGTGCTGCCGCAAGCCGTTGACGGGGGTTTGGCCGTGGTTTGATAATGGATTTTCGCTAGAGTAAGGTCCCCGAGGCGCAGGCTGGAAGCGGCGCCGTTTCATTGGAATGCCGCGATCTGGATTTGCTGCGATTATGAAAATCCGCCTTGCCTTGCTCGCCACGCTGATTTTTTCAATCGCGGCGCCCACTTTGTCCTTCGCCGCCGGCGACCGTTTTGCGCTGGTCATCGGCAACGCCAAATATCCCGACGCCGACGCACCGCTGAAGGAGCCGGTCAACGACGCACGTGACGTCGCCGACGAGCTCAAGCGCGACGGCTTCACCGTCGAGGTCGGGGAGAACCTGACCGGCGACGGCATGCGCCGCGCCTTCGACCGCCTCTACGGCAAGATCAGGCCGGGCTCGGTCGCCCTGATCTTCTTCTCCGGTTACGGCATCCAGTCGAACCGGCAGAGCTACATGATCCCGATCGATGCGCAGATCTGGGCCGAGGCCGACGTTCGCCGCGACGGCTTCAGCCTCGAGACCGTACTCGGGGAAATCAACAGCCGCGGCGCCGGGGTGAAGATCGCCCTGATCGACGCCTCGCGGCGCAACCCGTTCGAGCGGCGCTTTCGCAGCTTTTCGGCAGGGCTCGCCCCGGTGATCGCGCCGAACGGCACATTGGTGATGTATTCGGCCGCGCTGTCGTCCGTCGTCTCCGACAATGGCAGCGACCGCAGCCTGTTCGTGCGGGAACTCCTGAAGGAGATCCGCACCCCCGACCTGATGGCCGAGGAAACGCTGAACCGCACCCGCGTCGGCGTCACCCGGGCCTCGCGGCAGGAACAGGTGCCGTGGATCTCGTCGTCACTGGCCGAGGATTTCTCGTTCATCCCGGCCGACACGGCCGGGCCATCGAACGCCGCGCCGGCACCCGCCGCGCCGCCGTCACCCGAGGTGGCAACGGCGCCGCCGGTCGCGCCTCCGCCGACACCGCCCGCAGCAACGCCGACACCGCCCGCGGCAACCCCGACGCCACCGGCGGCAACAGCGCCGACACCATCACCGGCGCCGCCAAAGCCTCCGGTTGCGGCAGCGCCGACCGCACCGCCACCCCAGCCAAAGGCGCCCGAGATCGCCCTGCCGCCGCCCGCCGCTCCCCCGCCGGTGGTGATCCAGCCCACGCCGGCGCCGAGCAATTCGCCCGTGCTCGCCGATGACCCGACGATCAAGAGCCTGAGCGAAAAGCTCGACAAGAATCCCGACGACGCAGCGGCGCTGTATCGCCGTGGCCAGGTCTATGCCAGCAAGGGGGCCTACGACCTTGCGGTGAAGGACTTCACCAATTCGCTGCGGCTGAACCCGAAGGATGTCGAGGCCTATAACAACCGCTGCTGGGTCCGCACCGTGATCGGCGACCTGCAGGCGGCGCTGAAGGACTGCAACGAGGCGCTGCGGCTGCGTCCGAACTTCGTCGATGCGCTCGACAGCCGCGGGCTGATGAACCTGAAGGGCGGGCAGAACAAGAACGCAATCGCCGATTTCGACGCCGCGCTGAAGATCAACCCGCGGCTGACCTCGTCGCTGTACGGGCGCGGCCTCGCCAAGCAGCGCAACGGCGCGGTGGCGGAGGGCGATCTCGACATCGCCAACGCCAAGGCGATGGACCCGAACATCGTCAAGGAATTCGCCGACTACGGCGTGCAGTGACAGACCGACGAAGACCTGCCCGCGAGCTCGAACCGCGGACGGAATTGCGCGACTAATCAGAGGGTGCGTGCCGGGCAGCAACGCCGGCGATCAATCTGAATAATTGCCTGGAACCGCGCCAGCTTGCGCAAGAGGGACCGAAATGTTCAAGCCGTCGGCAAAGGCCGCGATCGTTTCAATCATGACCGTTGGCGCCGCGCTGTCGTTCGGCATGGCCGTCGCCCATGCCGGCGACGTCACCGAAGATCAGATCATCAAGGCGCTGACGCCCGACAAGAAGCCGCTGACCCGCGGCCTTTCGGCCGGCCCGCAGACCACCTCGCCGGAGCTGAATGCCGACCAGGCCAAATTCGTGCAGAGCGTTCGCGGCCGCGCCACCCGCTCGCTGTCCTCGGCGGAACGCGAGGAAATCGCGACCATCGTCCAGGACAAGCCCAAGATCGATCTCGAGATCAACTTCGACTACAACTCCGCCGACATCAGCGCGAAGTCGCTGCCGTCGGTGCAGGCGCTCGGCCGCGCCTTGACCAATCAGGACCTGAAGGGCTCGACCTTCGTGGTCGCCGGCCACACCGACGCCGCGGGCGGCGAGGACTACAATCAGGGTCTCTCGGAGCGCCGCGCCGACGCCATCAAGCGCTATCTCGTCGACAAATACGGCATCAACGGCACCGATCTCGTCACCGTCGGCTATGGCAAGAGCAAGCTGAAGGACCCGAGCCACCCGATGGCGGAGGTGAACCGGCGCGTGCAGGTCGTGAACGTGGAAAACAAGGCCACCGCCGCCAAGTGATGGGCGTGGCGGACTGTGTTTTTGAGGTTACAATGCGCCCCGCACCCCGGCGGGGCGCATTTGCTTTTGGGCCAATGCCGTTGGGCCGAGACCCAAACGGCCCACAGGTGACCCGCCTCACATGACGTCAGGGCATGATCCGGAACAATGGCACCGGCCTTCCGAATGCCCAAGCAGTACGATAGCGAGCGTGATGAGACTTCGACCAACACCCATGATGCGCCAGGCTCTGGATTGATCAGGCGATGAATTTTTCCCAATACCTCAAGCCTGCGCTCGGCACGGTGGTTTTCCTCGCCCTCGCGATCGCCTATTACGCGTTCGAGCATCGCTCCCATCCCGAGGAGAAGGAGACGCCGGGCCAGGCGCTGGTCGTGGTGACGAAGTCGACCAATGCCTGCTTCTCCGACATGGTCCGCGTCACCGGCTTCATCGTGCCGCGCCGCGAGGCGCAGGTGAATGTCGACCAGGACGGCTCCAAGGTCATCGACGTGCTGGTCCGCGAGGGCGACACGGTCACCGAGAACCAGGAACTGGCGCGGCTGACCCCGCCGCCGCAGCAGGCCGCACAGGCCAATGCCAAGCCGCTTGTGCTGCGGGCGACGGCGGCCGGCCTCGTCACCGAAGTGCGCTCCGCGCCCGGCGCGCCGGCCTCGCCGCAGGGTCCGCCGATGTTCAAGATCTCCATCAACAACGAGATCGAGCTCGACGCCGAAGTGCCGGGCTTCCAGCTCCTGAAGCTCAATCCCGGCGCCAATGTGCGGATCAGCCGCGACGATGCGCCCGACATGGTCGGCAAGGTCCGCCAGATCTCGCCGCAGATCGACCGCACCACCCAGCTCGGGCACGTCCGCATCACCATCAACAACAATCCGACACTGAAGGTCGGCATGTTCGCGCGCGCCAATATCGACGCCAAGCGCTCCTGCGGCGTCGCGGTGCCGCGCACCGCGATCGACCGCCTGACCCTGCAGGTCGTGAAGGGCAACACGGTCGAGACCCGCAGGGTGCGCGTCGGGCTCACCTCCGACACTTCGACCGAAATCCTTGAAGGCCTCGACGTCGGCGAAATCGTCGTGGCCGACGCTGGCACCTCGCTGCATGACGGCGACCAGATCAAGACCATGTTCGCCGACGAACTCGATCGCACGCGATCACGGTAATTCGGGCACGCTAATGGCTTTGAACATCTCGGCATGGTCGATCCGGAACCCGCTTCCCTCGATCGTCTTCTCGATCATCCTGCTCGTGCTGGGCTGGGTCTCGTTTACCAAGCTCGCGGTGACGCGGCTGCCGAGCGCCGACATTCCGGTGATCTCGGTTGCGGTCTCGCAATTCGGCGCCGCGCCGTCGGAACTTGAATCGCAAGTCACCAAGACCATCGAAGACGGCGTCTCCGGCGTCGAGGGCGTGCGCCACATCTCGTCCTCGATCACCGACGGCCTGTCGGTGACCACGATCCAGTTCGCGCTGGAGACCAACACCGATCGCGCGCTCAACGACGTCAAGGACGCGGTGACGCGCGTGCGCGCCAATCTGCCGCAGAACGTCACCGAGCCCCTGATCCAGCGCGTCGACGTGATCGGCCTGCCGATCGTGACCTATGCTGCGATCTCGCCCGGCAAGACGCCGGAGCAGCTGTCCTATTTCGTCGACGACGTGGTCAAGCGCGCCCTGCAGGGCGTGCGCGGCGTCGCCCAGGTCGAGCGCATCGGCGGTGTCGAGCGCGAGATCCTGGTCTCGCTCGATCCTGACAAGCTGCAGGCGGTGGGACTGACCGCGGTCAATGTCAGCCAGATCCTGCGCGGCACCAATGTCGACGTCGCCGGCGGCCGCGCCGAGATCGGCAAGAACGACCAGGCGATCCGCACGCTCGCCGGCGCCAAGACGCTGAACGAGCTCGCCGGCACCATGATCCCGCTGTTCGGCGGTGGCGAGATCCGGCTCGACGATCTCGGCACCGTCACCGACACCATCGCCGACCGCCGCACCTTCGCCCGCTTCAACGGCGAGCCGGTGGTCGCGCTCGGCATCAAGCGCTCCAAGGGCGCCAGCGACGTCGTCGTCGCGGCCGCTGTGCAGAAGCGGATCGACGCGCTGAAGGTGGCCTATCCCGACGTCGACCTGAAGCTGATCGACACCTCTGTCGAGTTCACCAAGGGCAATTACGAGGCCGCGATCTCGACCTTGTTCGAGGGCGCGATCCTTGCCGTGATCATCGTGCTGCTGTTCCTGCGCGACATGCGCGCCACGATCATCGCGGCGGTCTCGCTGCCGCTGTCGATCTTCCCGGCATTCTGGGCGATGGACCTGCTCGGCTTCTCGCTCAACCTCGTCTCCTTCCTCGCCATCACGCTTTCGACCGGCATCCTGGTCGATGATGCCATCGTCGAGATCGAGAACATCGTCCGCCACATGCGGATGGGCAAGACGCCCTATCGTGCCGCCCTCGAAGCCGCCGACGAGATCGGCCTTGCGGTGATCGCGATCTCGCTCACCATCATCGCGATCTTCGCGCCGGCAAGCTTCATGTCAGGGATCGCCGGGCAGTTCTTCAAGCAGTTCGGCATCACCGTGTCGGTGCAGGTGTTCTTCTCGCTGCTCGCTGCGCGCTTCGTGACGCCGATGCTGGCCGCCTATTTCCTCAAGCATCATGACCACGACGATCCGCCGCCCGGCCCGATCCTGCGCGGCTATCACAGCCTCGTCACCTGGTCGGTAAAGCATTACTTCGTCACCGTGCTGATCGGTTTTGCGATCTTCGCCGCGTCGATCTGGAGCATCACGCTGCTGCCGCAGGGCTTCCTGCCGGCGCAGGACACCGCGCGCTCGCTGCTCGCGATGGAGCTGCCGCCCGGCTCGCAGCTCGCCTACACCGAGAAGGTCACCGAGGAGATCGTGGCGCGGCTGCGCAAGCGGCCCGAGGTACGAAGCGTGTTCGTCGACGGCGGCCGGGTGCCGCCGGGCCTCCAGGAGGTGCGTCGCGCCGCGCTGATCATCAACTACACGCCGAAGGCCGACCGCAAGATCACCCAGCGAGAGCTCGAACTGTCGATCGGCAAGGAGCTCGATAACGTTCCTGACATCAGGTTCTGGTTCCTCGACGAGAACGGCCTGCGCGCGATCTCGCTGGTCGTCACCGGCACCGACAGCAACATCGTCAACAACGTCGCCAGTGAACTCGCGACGCAGATGAAGCGGATTCCGATCATCGCCAACGTGATCTCGGAGACCGCGCTCGACCGGCCCGAGCTGCGCATCCGCCCGCGTGCCGAGCTCGCGGCCCGGCTCGGCGTCTCGACCGAAAGCCTGTCGCAGACCATCCGCGTCGCCACCATCGGCGACGTCGGTCCGGCGCTGGCGAAGTTCGACGCCGGCGACCGCCAGGTGCCGATCCGGGTCCAGCTCGAGGACAATGCGCGCAGCGACCTGCAGATGCTGGAGCAGCTGCGGGTGCCGCTCGGCCAGCGCGGCGAGCGCGGCGGCGTGCCGCTCTCTGTCGTCGCCGACATCCAGCTCGACCAGGGCCCGACCAGCATCAACCGCTACGACCGCGAGCGGCAGGCCACCGTCGCCGCCGATCTCGTCGGCAACGCCGCGCTCGGCGACGCCACCAAGCTGATCTACGACCTGCCGGTCATGAAAAGCCTGCCGAAGGGCGTGAAGGTCAGCCCGTCCGGCGACGCCGAGAGCCTCGCCGAACTGTCCGACGGCTTCGCCACCGCGATCACCGCCGGCCTGATGATGGTCTATGCCGTGCTGGTGCTGCTGTTCGGCACCTTCCTGCAGCCGATCACCATCCTGTTCTCGCTGCCGCTCTCGATCGGCGGCGCGATCGGCGCGCTGCTGTTGACCGGCAAGCAGCTCACCACGCCGGTGTGGATCGGCATCCTGATGCTGATGGGCATCGTCACCAAGAACGCCATCATGCTGGTGGAGTTCGCGGTGGAGGCGATCCGCGACGGCAAGGCGCGCGAGGAAGCCATGATCGACGCCGGCATGAAGCGCGCCCGCCCGATCGTGATGACCACGATCGCGATGGCCGCCGGCATGATGCCCTCAGCGCTGGCGTTCGGCGCCGGCGGCGAATTCCGCTCGCCGATGGCGCTCGCGGTGATCGGCGGCCTGATCTTCTCGACCGCGCTGTCGTTGGTGTTCGTGCCGGCGATGTTCATGGTGATGGACGATATCGGCAGCCTGATCTGGCGCTTCGGCAAGCGGTTCGTGGTCTCGCATGCCGACCACGAGCTGACCCCGAACGAGAAGCAGGCTGACGAGACCAAGCGGCCGCCCGGTCCACCGAACATGATCTCGCCCGCCGCGGAATGAGCTGAGGCACGCCAGCGGTGCCGCCAAAGCATGGTGAAGCCGGGTTTGGGCAGCAGTCGCGAAGGCCGCCGTCGCAGGGTGCACTGCCAAAATATCGAAAACAACCCCATGCAAAGTAGCCGGCGACGGCCGGCGTTCGACACGGCAACTTGACTCGTCGGGCAAATCAGCGGTATTCTTCCATTATACAGAAATCGTATGACCGCGGCGTCGCTTCTCTGCGGCCAACCGTAGCGACGCCGCCGTTGAGTCCGCGGCCCCTCCACTACGTCGTCCCTGCGAAAGCAGGGACCCATAGCCACAACTGCCAATTGTTGGGCGATGCTGGAACGACGAGTCCCTGCAACAAGGTCCGCCGCGGCGTATGGGTCCCTGCTTTCGCAGGGACGACGATGAGGATGCTTCCCGATTCAGGTCGTCACGCCACGCGGTGTCATCACCCGGGCATGCGATTCAATCCGGTTTCATCACGTTCTAAAGCGTGATGGCATTAAGTTCGATAGCCTGAATTTTTGAGGTAGTTGGCACATTCCTCGGAGGTGAAGGCGTC
>NZ_JADFUD010000072.1:0-40366 GCF_054820065.1 Bradyrhizobium sp. UFLA06-06 | reverse complement strand
TCGTGACGAACCAATCCACGAGATCTTCCTAGCCGACCAGATCAACCCTCAGTGCGTGGTCGCCGGATGACGCTCACGATTGAGATGCAGTTGATAGACGCCGACCCGCTCCAAACTCAGCCGGTCCGGCGCACAGCCGAAATGTCGGCTAAGCTTCATAGATACAGGATTGTTTAGTCGACGGCGACAGATTGCGGCGTCATGTCCTCAATAATGTTCTGGCGAAGAGGGCTCATCGTAGCCATCTAGGTCTCCTGTCTTGAGAGCGGTGCTGCGAAAACCAACCTCCTCTCAGACAGGACACCTAGTTCAGCAGGCTCCTCCCCATTCCCCTGCAGCGGGTTCGTTCAACCGTGGCCAGCATCGCGTTGGAAACGTCTTGCCGACATCAATCGAAAATCCGCATCCTCTCCGCCGTCGGCTACAACCTCCGCCTCGTCCTCGCCTGGCTGAGGATGTGTTGCGCTTAATCCTGATGCCCTCTGGGTGCCTCCTCACCGTCCAAATTGTGATCAAATCGGCGTCTTAACCGACGACAAACTGAACAATCCCATGTCCCAGGAGTATTCAAGGACCGGATCAACGATCAACGCATCACCATGGTACTAGTCTAGGTGAGGCTGATTGCACCTGCTGTCGCCCAACCGTCGTCGTGAGGAGGCATTTGCTGAGGCGAAGGATCCCGGAAAACGGCGACAACAGGGTGAACGTTCGACTCGGCAGTCAAATGTCTCTACATCGTCCAGTATCATACGATATCTTAGATCGACTCAGTCAAAGATCTTTGCTCTTCAGTCAACGAAGTTGATAGTTTGGGGATAAGCGAAGATATTCGAATAGCAGTGTGTTATTTCCTCATCCACCTTTATCCCCCTTGTTGCCACAATGCTCACCCACGCGCCGGACGCTTCATCGGTCCACACCAATCGTGCATTTGGGTTCGAGGAGTGGTTCACTATCGAGATCAAACCGAAAACAACGTAACCTGTCAGCGGATCTTCTTTGAGATGCCGATCATGTCGCACGAAGTAGTACTCGAGGACTCCCGTACGATCTAGCACCTTGGCTGTCGCATCATCAAATCCCCACGTCGGAGCGCGATCTATTACATCTCCAACTTTGAATGGAATATTTGCAAATACGCCACGACCTTTTCGTGGCACGGTTTTGACATATATGGCGTTGCTGCGATCAAAGACCTTATCGACCATCGTGTATTCCTTGTTGGTTCTGAACATTCACCGTTTTCGTTATGTCTGTTCATCCTGGCGGCGATGCGCGGCTGAATCAGCGCACGAAATGAGGTTGGGCCAGCGTGATGGGATGCCGACTGACGGGGCAATGCGCCGTCGGGCAATGCCGCGGGCGCAATACCAAACGCGACTTCTATGGCGAGAAGCGCAGGAACGGCACGCATTTCTCCAGCTGACGCCTGGCTGTTCCACAAGGGAGAGGGCGAGGAAGCCCAGCTTTGTCATATGGGATACTGATTACGGAAAACGGCTACGGGGTCATCGTCAATATGTGGGTGAGCGAGGCCGACGGCACGGCAGAGCGCGAGATGGCGGTCGATATGATCAGGAACAGCGCCGTTGGCTGCCACGAGCGCGGCTGTAACCCGCATGTTTCGGAGATCACCAACCAGGCGTACCGAACATCGGGCACCTCCTCGGTTGAGGCGAGCAAATCGTCGAAACCCGCGATCGGTCGCCTCTTCTCCGGGACGAGACTTTGAGCCCTTTATTGAACATGCTTGCCAGCCAACGCTCACTTTCGCAGCCAACATAGAGGATCCTCAAGCTGCTGACACCTACCAGGTTCTGTCGGTGAAATTGGTAGATCTTGCATGGAGACGGGGTCGGTTATGCCGATGACGTCGGCATAAGCTTTGTCGCTGTGTGGCTGAATTTGCTCACGTCGCTTGCATGAGATGGATCGGCCGTCGGTAAGTATACCTCGGCTCTGCCTGAATTGCCTCCCGTTTTGACCGGACATCGGCATTAGCCGGAGGAGCTAGGCCTAGGAGCCTGTCTGAGTATTCAGTTGTCGTCTCGAGGCCGTCGTGATTCAATTTCGGAATGAAAGCCTTTTGCAATTGGAATGTCGACTAGGACTGGTTTCTCCCATCATTGCTGAGCGAGTTAGTGCCGGCTGGTCATATCGCCCACTTTATCCGCGGCTTGGTTCGGAACGGCCTTGACCTCACCCCGATTCTTTCGAGTTACGACGACGACCGCGGATACCCGCCGTTATCACCCAGGCATGATGGCCGCCGCTCTCCTATATGCCAACACGCAGGGTGTTTATTCATCGCGGCGCATCTCTCGATGCTGGGAGGAGCGTCTGGATTTCGTGGCATTGACGGCAATGAACAGACCGGACTTCCGCACCATCAGTGATTTCCGGAAGCGTCATCTCTCCGCACTTGCGGATCTGTTTCTGCAAGTCCTGCGACTATGCCGCGGGCGCTCTATGGGGCTGACATTAAGGGGGCAATCGACAAAAGGCATTTGCAATGCTTGGAAGATGAAAGCTGAATTGATGAATTGATCGAAAAATCAGTGGATGCAAGTTTAGGGACGCGCTGCTCGGCGAGCGCTTCCGCAAGCTGCCAGCGCAGATTGGAAGCGCCATGTGACAAAGCATTCCGCTCGTCCGGCTGGATTGGGCGAATGCCAAGGCAGGCTGCCGGTTCTTCTCTAATGACCGGGTCAGCTTACGTCGGGCGCCACCGATCACCGTCCGCTCAATCGCTGGTATGCCGCCGATACGGTATGGCTATCGACATCCGGGTTTGTGCCGCACGGCAGCTTCAGGCGTGCTGGTGAGGACAACTGGATCGTGGTAGCGGCGACCGACGCGAACAAGTAGCGGAGGTTGCATTGCTAATCGGCCGCCCCGACTGTGCGATGGACGCATCGCTGCGATCTGCGGAAGCTAGCATCTGCTTCCTCGGTGCGATATAGTGCCAGTAGACAGTGGACGCGGCTCTGGTCGGCGCAAGTGAGCATAGCGTCGCTAGTGACTTCGCTCCTGTAACTCCCAATTGCCCGCTTGCGGCCGTCACGACCGCCAGCCGTCAGCCTCTCTTCCAGAAAAGGCGTGTACGCTTCATCCTCGGATCAGCCTCACGTGGGCCAGAACGAACTTCAATCTGAAAATAAGCCCGTGGGCGCGGTCACTGGCGAGATCATCTGCCGCAAGCTGCAATCCCATCGATCACGCTATCGCTCCACAATTGCCTGCGGCTTTTTGAACGTTGTCCGCGCCAACACCATCCTTCAAATACCTGTCCTCACCAAAGTAGGTAGTGCCTTGATTTCTGCTAAGGATGTACCATCAACTGCTACTAACTCGCCATATAGGCGCGGCGCAACTCATCACGATAGGGCAAGGTGCAGCAATGACAAGCGCATTAGTTCGTTGCACGTCTCACGCTTCCTTCAACGACGTCAAGGATATCACGAACGCCGGCTGCCCAAAAACGGACCACCAAGCTCTCGATAAGCCCCGGGCTACTCTGAACTGAGTCACGAGGTGTGCACAGCATCGTCCTGCGTTCTCGCCGTTCAAGATCGACGGTAGTTAAGGCTGCGCGTTGGAAACTTCGATCTCGCCAGACTAACGGCACACTTTGTCAAGGGTTGCGTCTCCGTCCCGCACATGCTGGACGGGTACGTCTGTCTGGGAAATCGGCGAAGCCGAGCGCTTGCCGGGGTAATCCGCAATCTCAGCGAGCGAGTTGTCTAATGAAAGGATTGCGACCGTTGGCAGAGAGCACAATTGTCCTTGTCCCTCTGAACCCGAAGGTTTCCATTGATGACCACCACACAATTGACACGAACCCAGTCGCAGGAACGCGTCGCAAATGCGTTGCGCAAGATCGAGGCGCTGGAATCCGCATATGAGACGATCACGATCGGAAGGCTGGTTTCAATGCGGGCGAGAACCCACGGCTCGACGACTGCAATCGACGTCTTCGAACGCGGCGAGCGCGCGACCTACTCCGAGATGGACCGATTATCCAACAGATATGCACATGCGCTGCGCGCCTTCGGCGTGCGCAAGCGGGATCGCATTGGGGTCATGCTACCAAATCGCATCGAATTCCCGATCCTGTGGTTCGCGATCGCGAAGCTTGGTGCGGTGATGGTCCCGATCAACATGCGCTACACTCCGAGGGAGATCGAATATGTTCTCAGCGATACACAGGCCAAGTTCGCCGTCGTCGACGAGGCGGCATGGTCAGTGTTTTCGGCGATGGAGCCGTGGCCGCTAGACCTTGACAAGAAGCGACTAATTCTCGTTGGACAACCTCTTCGTAGGACAGCCCCTACCCTCGATGAGTTACTCAAGGGACATGACGACTCTCTGGTGGAGGAGGATATCCGCCCCGACGACCTATTGAACATTCAATATACCTCGGGGACAACGGGCTTTCCGAAAGGCTGCATGTTGACTCACGACTATTGGGGCGTGAGCTCGTACCAGGGCGCGTGTTCGGACGGGCAGCCGTACCAGAGGTATCTGTCTGCGCAGCCATTTTCCTATGGTGATCCGCAAGGGCATCTTCTGAGGTCGTATCGACAGGGCGGCACGCTCTACCTGGCTCCGCAACTCAGTTCGACGCGGTTCATCGGTTGGGTCAAGCAGCACTGCATCGAGTGGTGCCAGTTTCCCGAGCTGATAGGGCGCCAAGCCGAGGCCGCCGACGATGACGGGGCGACATGCCTGAAGCAGACCCTGAATTGGGGCTGGAGTCCTGATCTGGTGCGCCGATTCCGGAAGCGGTTTCGAGTGCGCACCCAGGATGCGTACGGGATGACGGAAATCGGCTTCGGCACACTAATGACGAACGAGCTCGACGAGCTCGCCGACTCGGGTTCGGTTGGGATTCGCGCGCCTTTTCGGGCCCTGCGGCTGATGAACGAGGATGGCAGCCCCACGCCGGTTGGGGACGTCGGCGAGCTGTGGGTGAGGGGGCGTGGGATCTTCACGAGCTATTGGAACAAGCCGGAAGCAAATGGCGCCTTGTTTGAAGACGAATGGTTCAAGACTGGCGATCTGATGCGTCGCGATGAACTCGGCCTTCATTGGCTGGTGGGGCGCACCAAGGACATGATCCGCCGCTCGGGCGAGAACATCGCTGCACGCGAGGTGGAGGCTGTCATCCGCGAGATCTCCGAGATTTCAGATGTTGCCGCTGTGCCCGTTCGCGATGTGAAGCGCGCCGAGGAGGTCAAGATTTACGTCGAACTGAGGGAAGGCGTCACGCCAGATAAGCTGCCCGTCGAGCGCATTCTCGATCATGCTCGTGCCCGTCTTGCCGTGTTCAAGGTACCGCGGTACATCGCCTTTACTCCGGTACTTCCTAGAACCACCTCCAGCAATAAAGTGCTCAAACGTGAGCTGATGGACGTGAGCGATCCGCTCGCTGGCGCCTACGACACTGAGGAGAAACGCTGGCGCTGAAGCCGACCTTCACGCCAGCTCTCGCACGCACGCAGTTGCCAGTTCGATACTTCAAGCCGGTGTCCTGCCAGCGGCTCAACATCAGGGGGCGGGAAGTGTCCCGAGATCATTGCCTCTGCTGATCTTCTCGTGGTCGGCGCCGGACCGGACGCAAGTTCGGAAGCCACTGCCCTGATGGGGATGGACGTTCCCCTCTACATGGCTGGCACATCACCGCAGCGGGTTAGCAAAAGGGAGCGTATGGTCTAGCAGCTTCTGAAATCCGGATCCGGCGTTGAGGCAGTCCGCGAGCCTGGGGTCGATATCCTACTCGGCACCTGCGTCTGGGGGCGCTCGTCGATGGATCGGGCGTCGAAGCGCGACCGCACCGATCGCAGTGGCTGGAATGAGACGGCGCCTCGCTGCTGGGTTTCGATTGGATCATCATCGCGGTCGGTGCGCGCGACCTTTGCTCTCTTGGTTTAGAGGCGCCAAGCAGCCCGGGCGTGATGGGAGTGACGCGCCCCGTTTGGTCCAATTTTAGAGCATCCGCTGATCACGTTGCCGCGTATCCTGCAACCGTGAGGTGCGCGCATGTCTCGGCCGTCAAAGTGGGGCGGGACTTCCTTGAACAGCCCTCGACCGCCACGCGTTACCGACAATTGGGACGCAACCTGAAAGTCGCCGACGACGGGCGTAGATATTCCGGCCTGCATGGGAACGCATAAACCGGGGGTGATGACAACTGCGCGCGGCTTGATCCGCACTGTTGATGCCACTGATCTTGTGGCATCTGGCGCGATTGAGTACAGATCTCGCCGGCGGCGCCGATCTTCTTGCAGATTGATTCAGACCAAACATATAGGCGTCGCGCAAGATGGATTCGCGTCGATCACCGGTGAATGGCGCATTGCATCGTCAGAAATCGTCGGACGAGCGCGGAGGAGGTGGTGACCACGGCCCAGTAGATTGTCAATCTGCGGAACGCCTCCCTGAACTCGTCGAGAATGCGGCCCTTCTCGACGCGGCTCGACATACTGTAGCGACGCGTCAGCCCTTGCCATTGAGGAGCGATCTACGCGAGGCAACAGCTCAGGACAAACAAGCAATCTCTTTCGCCAGGACCGAGGCTGGCTTGCTTTGGATCGCCTGACGCAAGGCTGATTCAACTGTAATGTAGCCGTTCGTTCAGAGCCGACCAAGCCACTGATCTGGAATCGCGAAGGCTTTTTGAGCTTACAAGGCTTTGATGCTTCGCGGCTTGCAACCTTGCAATTTCGTTTTCGGGATTGAACGAGGCCGCTTGCACAGCATTGGATTTGTTACTGGACTGGGAGTGCCAACGACCTTTTTGTGGTCGACAGGCGACGCTTCGAATGAATAGACCGTGCAGTCGGATCAGCAGTGAGAAACGACCAGCGTCATCTCACTATATCCAATGGACGGTGCCGCGGCGCCGCTCTGCAAATTCCCTCCTTGAAAGAAAGTGTCGAGCGTCGTACGCAAGGGTTGTTGCCACGAGTGACTTTTCCGCCACGCCTAATCCACTGACACCACATACGTTCAACAGACTGCTTTCCCAAGAGCCTGCGCTTTAGCCGTTGGCCGGCAGACGCGGTCTGTATTTTTGGCTCCGCAACTCGGCGACACGGTCGGCCACGAATCTTGAGCCCCTCCTGTTTCTGGTAGTACTGCGTCAGCCCGATGCGCTTTATGGTCTGTCTCTGTAGGCGCCCAAGAGCTTCGGGAGCGGCGACAGTGTTGGGAAAGCTAGGGCGGCCGTGCGCCGTATCAATTGGTGCGGATGATGTCGCGCCAGCGCGAACTCGAGCAAACGCTGGTCCCACGTCAGCGTGCGACGACAAGACATATTTCTGTCTCACAGAATTGTATCCAATCACCAGCGAACTTTGCGGCTTCTTGGCATCCACAGGCTTT
Organism: Bradyrhizobium sp. UFLA06-06; assembly: GCF_054820065.1. Taxonomy (NCBI): domain Bacteria; kingdom Pseudomonadati; phylum Pseudomonadota; class Alphaproteobacteria; order Hyphomicrobiales; family Nitrobacteraceae; genus Bradyrhizobium; species Bradyrhizobium sp. UFLA06-06. The sequence goes on along the minus strand of NZ_JADFUD010000072.1, from coordinate 32,977 downwards.
ACAATTTGGTTGGAGGCAACCCACCGAGAGGAAAGTTGGCCGCTGTGAATCCCCATTTAAGCGCCGATGAAGTGAAAGGCGTGATATCGGCAATAAACCTACAGGAGGCAGCTGTTGGCGTACACATCTATTCTCTACCAAGCCGACGATCGTGTCGCGTGGATCACTTTCAATCGGCCTAGCAAACACAATGCGTTTTCGATCGAGCTATGCAACGAATTTCAAGATGCGCTCGCGATAGCGGAGCGCGATCCGGACGTGCGTGTGGTGGTGATCATGGGAGCCGGCGGTCAGGCATTTTCTACCGGCTTTGACATGGCCGAAGACAAGTTCCGGCCGTCATCCGGTGATTGGAGCTTTGATGATCTGATTAGGGCTTTCGATCACGGCGTCAAGTTCGTGCGTTCCGTGTTTCACTGCTCGAAGCCAGTTATCGCAGCGATCAACGGCTATTGTCTAGCCGGGGCCTTAGACCTAGGCATGTTCTGTGACGTCCGCTACTGCTCTGACGAGTCGCACTTCGGAGCAATCGAGGCCCGGATGGGGATCGGTGACACGGAACAGGCGGTGATGTCGCACCTGATCGGTCAGCGCTGTCGCGAGTTGGTTTACACAGGAGACATGTTCGACGCCGAGGAGGCGTACCGGCTCGGCCTCGTAAACCGTGTCTTTCCCAAGGATCGCCTTGAAGAGGAGGTCACGCGCATCGCGAAGCGTATGTCTCGCGTCGCACTGCCAACATTGGTGTGGAGCAAGAAGGCACTAAACAACACACTTCTCGTGGCAGGACTAGAGTCTGCTCTGCGATACAGCTACGCCGCCGATTTGATCATTAGAAAATCTGACTCCGAGTTTAAGCGCTTCCGTGAGTTGCAACGCGCTGAGGGTGCGAATGCAGCATTCCTATGGCGTGACTCAATCTTCGCGCCGTTCGAATCCGAAGCATCGTGGGTTTCCTCCCGCACGGCATCCAAACAGAAGACCGAAGATGGCGCTAGCTGAGTGGCATTTTAATTCAGACGATTCACTAACTGGCGCGTGACGGATCTACGCGACATTAATGGCGATACCGCGGTTGGTAGGTACTCCGCGGCGTTTGGGGTTGCGCGGATACGCCGGACAGCGACTTCGGCTTTCAGCGATTTAAGCTGTTAGACGCTTCCGTGATCTTCTCGAGCGCTCCAACGCTGGCCTCACAATTGCATCTTCCTGGAGATTCTGAATCCACGGGCGACCACGTCGGGATCTGATGATTGGTGGTGCGTCAGTTGAAGATATGCTGACGCTGTTGGCTTCGCAACGAGCCGCGCAAGACGGGGTGGATGCGGGCGGAAGCGGCGGCGATCCAGGGCCGTGGCGCGAGTAGGCGATTCTGGGTTGGGGACAGTGGGATGCCGACGCGTTGCACGACATTGTAGCGGTTCTGGTCGTCGACAAAGCTATTTTTTGAAAACATGGCAAGGCCTCGTGCGACGTCGCACGGCTGTACACTGGCTCGGCCAGCAAAATCACCACTTGCCAGATCGGAGGGGGCGCCGGCTATGTGTCGCGGCGTGGCCATGCCTTCATCGACCGGCGCTCTACCTGCAAAAGGAATGGACGGACGACCCCGCTCGCCTAAAGGCAGCGCATGTGCCGAGCGATGTGGGCTGTGTGACGAAGCCCAAGATGGCGCGTCAAATGATCGCTCGCGCGATGACCGAAGCATCGTTCTTCGTTCTTGGTCCGCTCGATCTCAGGAAATCCGTCGCATCGTCATCAAGCGTTCCCAGCGGCGCATCCCGCACGCCTACATCCTCGCATGGTCGTCCTGGCGCAGGGCTCATTAGGTCAACGCGCGAAAAGCCCATCTCAGGCAAGAGTGCAACTGTAATACTGCTGGAGATGTCCACTCATTAGGAGGAAATTCACTCTGCGCGATTGACAGCACGAGGTTCTTACGACTGGAAATCGTCACACCGGGATTCATTCTTCCGAGCGGATCGAGCATCGCCATGATTGACGACATCAGCTCGATGGCTACTCCTTCACTTAACCTTACAGCAACTCACAGGGGCAAGTACTCGGCAAAGCGCTCGCATGCGTTTCTTTCGGACGCTGGGATAAGCAATTCCCTTCAGGTAGAGGAATAGTGCGTCGAGGATAATCTCGAGTATCTTTAGGCTACGGAGGCAAGGCCACGCGGAACTTTGTATGACACTCCACCGGCGCTTCGAAAGCAACGCACAGAACACGCCCGGAGCACTGCAGAAAGAATTGTGGTACGACATTCTGTCAGAGTACCTCGAGCTGCGCGGCAGCACGACTGCTCGGCTCCTTGAAAGATTCCGATCCGCCGACTTCGTCGGCATGCAAGCTGTTCACTTGCCAGATCAAGTGCTTTTCCGGCGCGCCGCAACGATCCACCCATTGGCGGCATTTTGCCGACAAAGGAGCAATCCTCGGATAAAGCCAGCACAGCTTCGACAGCCCAAGTCGGTGCGTCTCCGCGATCGAATAATGTCGGACTGGCGACCGATGTCGAGCGCGTCAACCGTGAGTTCGCCAGTCGTGCAAGCTCGTCCCAAAGGCTCCCTCTATCGCAGGAGGCTCGATATTGCGATGCGAGCCGTGTCCGGTTGGCCACCGCGATGTCGAAAATGCGACGATCCGCAGCGTCATTCCAATCGCAGGCTGCTTCTTAGCCCTGCTTTCTCTCGTCAGGCAGCCCGCGCAAGAGCTCCCGCGAGTGGCACACCGCTTGCTTGGATGAGCACCACGGCTGCCAAGGAGCGTCACGACGGCGCTCTCGCAGGCGCTCCCGATGAGACCCGCTCTATGAACAAATGTGCTGTCGTGAGTGCGGAAAGACAGAAGTGTTGATCAACAGATGAAGCTCACGGCTCGTCTGGGTTGAATTGGTGTACGTCAAGGTTTCAGCGAGAGGAGAAGGTCAGGATGATCTCCGAGGTGTTCATTGCCTGCGCGGTCACCGGGAGTGGGAAGGCGCCGAGTAGCCCGTATGTGCCGGTGACCCCGGAGCAGATTGCGGATTCGGCGATCGAGGCCGCGCGGGCGGGGGCGGCAGTGGTGCACATCCACGTGCGTGATGTCGAAACTCGGTGTGGCTCGCGTGATCCGGCGTTGTATCGGGCAGTGGTGCAGCGCATTCGGAAATCGGATGTAAATCCGGTGATCAACCTGACCACTGGGATGGGCGGCGACCTCGTGCTGGGTGAGCCAGACTCTCCTTTGCCGCCGAACCCGGCGGGAACGGACATGGTGGGCGCGCTTGAGCGGCTAGTGCATGTGGAAGAGTTGCGCCCTGAGATTTGCACGCTGGATTGTGCCACGATGAACTGGGGTGCTCGCAGTCAGTCCATTATGGTGAACACCGCTGGGACACTCCGCGCGATGGCCGCACGCGTGAAGGAGCTCGGAGTGCGTCCAGAGCTTGAGGTGTTCGATACTGGTCACTTGGTGCTGGTGCGCGATTTAATCGAGGAGGGGCTGATCGGCGACGCGCCGTTGATCCAGCTATGCATGGGGATTCGCTACGGCGCGCCGGACGATCCGGCCGCTCTGATGTCGCTGGTGCACCAGCTTCCACCGGGGGCGGTCTACTCGGCCTTCTCGATAGGACGGATGCAGCTTCCGTATGCGGCGTTGGCTCCGTTGGTCGGCGCGAACGTGCGGGTGGGATTGGAAGACAACCTGTATCTCTCTCGCGGGCGGCTGGCGACCAACGCCGAACTCGTGCAGCGGGCCGTAGAGATTCTCGAGAGGATGGGGGTGCGAGTGATGCGCCCCGACGAGGTGCGTCAGAAGCTCGCGCTGAAAGTTCATGTCTGAAAGGTCAAGGTTCATGCCTGAGAAGCGGGTGCGAGCGGCCGGGCTGTTGGGGAGCGGGATCATCGGCGGCGGGTGGGCGGCGCGGCTTGTTCTCAACGGAGTGGACGTGCGGCTGTATGACCCGGCCCCTGATGCGGTTGAGCGTGTTCAGGAGACGCTGGCCAACGCGCGGCGGGCATATGGACGGTTGACGCAGGTCCCGCTGCCGGCCGAGGGTGCGCTAACGGTCGTGGAGTCTGTCGCGGATGCGGTACGCGGCGTGGAGCTCGTGCAGGAGTCTGCGCCGGAGCGCCTGGAGCTCAAGCAGCAGCTGCTTGCAGCCGCCGCGCGGGCGGCGTCGCCAGACACCCTGATCTGCTCCTCGACCTCGGGCCTGCGGCCGTCCTTGCTGGCGGTGGGGGTCGACCACCCCGAGCGTCTGCTTGTCGCGCACCCGTTCAACCCAGTGCACCTGCTGCCCCTGGTTGAACTGTGCGCCGGCCAGAGCACGGCGCCTGAGACGGTGGTGCGGGCGTCGGAGATCTTTCGGGCGGTCGGGATGCACCCGCTCGTGGTGCGCAAAGAAGTGGAGGGGTTCATCGCGAACCGCCTGCAGGAGGCGATGTTGCGCGAGGCGTTGTGGCTGGTCCACGACGACGTGGCCTCCGTGCAAGAGATCGATGATGCGATCTGCTATTCGTTCGGACTGCGCCGCGCTGTCGTGGGCCCGTTCAGCATCGGAGGCGGCGGAGCCGCCATGCGCCACTTAATGGAGAAATGGGAGCCCGAGCTGAGGTCGCCATGGACCAAGTACACCGACATCCCCGAGCACAACGAGGCCTTCCTGGACAAGCAGTCAGACGCACGGGACGACAACCTGACGATCGCTGAGCTCGAACAGAAGCGCGATGACTGCCTCGTGGCCGTGCTGCAGGGGTTGCGCGCGCAGGGCTACGGCGCAGGCGAGACGCTCGCGCGCTGGGAGCAGGGGCTACGCGACCGCGCGCCCCAGCTCATTAAGGGCTCCGGCTCGTTGCGGATGACGCGACAGATACCGTCTGATTGGATCGACTACAACGGCCACCTCGCTGAAAGCCGCTACCTCCAGCTCTGCGGCATCGCTGCGGACAACTTGCTCAACTTTGTCGGCATTGACAGTGAGTACCGCTCGAAATTCGGCAGCTACTACACGCTTGAGACGCACTTGTCCCATTTCGGGGAACTGTACGCCGGCGACCGCGTCCTGGTGCTCACGCAGGTTCTCGGCGCCGACGGCAAGCGCCTTCATCTCTTCCACGTGCTCAAGCGCGAGGGTGACGAGAAGCCGGCGGCCACGGGCGAGCAGATGCTGATCCACGTTAAGCCCGACAGCGGACGCAGCGGACCCGTGCAGGGGACTGTGCGGGAGCGCATGCTAGAGCTAGCGAGCCTGCACGCGGATCTGCCCCGTCCTGAACGCGCTGGGGCAAGCATCCGGCTGCGCTGCGACGGAGACTCACCGGCAGCAAAGCCCGTCGACATGAATCGAAAGCTTGCCGGCAGAGCGTCGGGCGAGCGCCTCGAAGGCGACGCGAAGACTTGATCCGCGAAGTCACGCTGTGACCGGCCGCCGGCCAACCCCATCGACCGCGAGACGTCACGGCTGATGGGCGATACGCTCCAGGCGTTCCGCGACGATCCGGACCTACGCGTCGCGGTCGGGCGGCATACGCCGACTGGGGTATCGGTTGATTCGAAGTGCAGGATCTGCGCGACCTCGACAAGCCGGTGATTGCCCGCGTTTGACGGCAAGGCAATCGGCGGCGGGTTCGAGCTGACACTCTCCCGCGATCTCATCTACGCATCTAATCATTCCTGCTTCGTGCTACCGGGGCTGGCCGATGCCGTAACGATCGATCTACCCAAACGCGTCCCCTATCATGTTGCAAAGAGTCTCTGCTCGCCGGCCGCTGGATGGATGATCGCCGAGGTGCAGCGCTGGAGCCTGGTCGAGAAAGTGTTGCCCCAAGGAAAAGCTCAAGGCACGGGGTCTGGGAGCTCGCGCGGCTGCTCGCCGCTGGTCCTTGCCTGCCGCGCGGCAATCAGGCTGGACTTCCCATCCAAATTGTCGCGCCATAGCTTCGCTCTTCAGATCAAAAAGCCATCTGACGACACTAGAGCAGATTCTGATCAGACGCGATCATAGCCGGCTGCGGCGAAGAAAGTTCAGACACTCTTGGGCGGTGAAGGCGGCTAAGGCGACGGCGATAGCGTTGACCAAAGCCTCGATTAATCTGGCGGCCGCCTTTCGAAGGGCGGCTTTGACCTTGGCGAAGGCCATTTCGATCGGATTGAGGTCGGGCGAATGAGACGGCAGATAGAGGAGCCGGGCGCCCGCTGCATCGATTGCGATGCCGACCTCGGCCCGCTTGTGTGCCGCGAGATTGTCCATCACCACGATGTCGCCGGGCCTGAGTGTCGGCACGAGGACTTGCGTCACGTAAGCCTCGAACGCCGAAACATCCATGGGGCCATCGAGAACCATCGGCGCCGTCATGCCAGTCGGCCTGAGCGCGCCGACGAAGGTCGTCGTCTTCCAATGACCATGCGGGAGCGCCGCAACACAGCGCTGGCCGTACGGCGAACGGCCATAGAGCCGCGCCACCCGAACAATGCGAAGGCGAAGGTCCGGCGAGAGGGGTTTAGCCATGGGGGCTGGCCTCCATCACCAGCCCTCAGGGTGAATCATGATCCGCGATTCACGGGAATCTTGAGGGTTCTGTGAGGTCTCGTGGCAGGCGTGCGCGTTCCAGACGATCGTGATCACCAATTCCAGGCCATCGTGATCACTCATTCCAGAGCATCGTGATCACCGTTTCCAGGGGATCGTGATCACCAATTCCACAGGATCGTGATCGCTATTTCCAGCTGATCGTGATCGGGGACAGCGAGCCGGACACCACTGACAGTCTGCAACCCAGGTAGCTTGGTCTTTTGCCCGACAGCAGAGGATCGAGATGCCGACAGAGAGACTGTCCATGCGCCATATTCGCGAAGTTTTACGCCTGCACTACAGCGTCGGCATGTCGCAGCGTACGGTTGCCCGCAGCCTCGGCCTGGCCCAGGGCACGGTCTGCAAGTACCTCAACCTGGCACGCCGCGCAGGTTTGACCTGGCCGTTGCCGGCGGAGCTCAATGACGATATCCGGCTCGAGAACCGCCTGTTTCCGCCACCGTCCGATCTGCCCAGCGACGAGCGTCCGCAGCCGGATTGGGCCCTCGTTCATCGCGAGCTGCGAGGGAGGAACGTCACGTTGATGCTGTTGTGGGAGGAGTATTGCGACTCCAAGTCCGACAGTTTCAGCTATTCGTGGTTCTGCGAACGCTACAGGGAATGGGCTGGCCGCCTCAAGCCGACCTTGCGCCAGGTCCACGTCGCCGGCGAGAAGCTGTTCGTCGACTATTCCGGCCACACCATGGAGGTGGTCGACGGGCTCAGCGGCGAGGTGCGCAGCACGCAGATCTTCGTCGCCGTGCTCGGTGCTTCCAACTACACCTACGCCGAGGCCAGCCTCAGCCAGAGCCTGCCGGACTGGATCGGCTCCCACGTCCGGGCGTTTACCTATTTCGGCGGCGCCGCCCGGCAAACTGTGAGCGACAATCTCAAGGCCGGCATCACCCGGGCGTGCTTTCACGAGCCGATGGTCAACCGGACCTATGCCGATCTCGCCCGCCATTACCGCACTGCCATCGTTCCGGCACGGCCGCATCGGCCACGCGACAAGGGCTCAGACTCATACTGCACCTCGTCAGTTACGTGAGGATGAAGTTGCGGGATCGACCTGTAGTCGCGTTTGTGGATAAACTTTCCCGGCAGGCCTTCGGGCGGAATCTCATAGAGGAAGTCGCCGCGATCGTTGATTGGATGTGCGCGTAGCAGGCCGCGTCGGCGCCACAAGTGGACGGTCGAGGCCACAACGTTGTAGCGAGCCGCGACGTCCTGCGGGGTCAGCAGTCCCTGCGCGAGCAGACGCTCACGTCGATCGGTAAGGTGGTAGGTGTGGCGAAGCCGCCCAATGCGCGTAGCTGTCCAAGGGGTGCTCACCACGGTCCGCACGCCACGCTCGTTGAGCAGGCCGGCGATCTCCTTGTCCGTGTAGGTATCGATGAGGCGGTCGATCTCCTCGATCACGGCGGCGTCTGTCGTGCGCAACTCGACACACGACTTCGGCAGCGGTAAATCCAAGGAGCGCGTCGCGCCGCCGACGAAGCGGATATCGACATGGAGCGTATCGCCCTTGCTGAGCGTTATGTCCTCGATCAGCAGGCGAAGCATGTGCTTTTTGTCTTTCATCTGAGTGCGCGGATTGCGCCAGAGGCGGGGGAAGTCGGTGGCGAGGGCCATCAGCTCCGTACGCTCGGCATCGGTCACGACGCCTACATCGACCGCCGAGGCTTTGTCGTAAGCGTCCTGTGCCGCGGCGAGCGCGCGCAGCTTCGTGTTCCAGTCGGCTTCCAGGGCGTCAGCCACCAGGCGGTTGTCGGGATCGACCCTTGAGGAAGCGACGCTGCGCAAGTTCTGCATCATACTTCGCTCGCTCCACGTGCTGACGGCGCAATCGATCTGCTTCGTCCTGACGGTTGGCAAGCTCCTGCTGCACGCTGAGAGCGACTTCGATCGCCAGTGGCGTCATCGCCTCGATCAGGATGTCGCCGATCGCAGCATCGAGCGCGCTGCCATGCACGGTCTGACACAGGCCGATCTCGCCTCGGAACATTGGGCGGCGGCCACACCAGTAGCTCGGCACTTGTTGGTTGTGGTGATGGTGATAACGCACCGACATGCGCTCGCCGCAGCTCCCGCAGATCACAAGACCTTGCAGCAAGGCTGTTCCCTCGCGCGGCGGGCCCCGATGCCGCTCGGTACTCCAGGCCAACCCATTACCCTTCACACGGTCCAGGTTCGATCGGTAGTCCTCCCAGCTGATATAGCCAGGATGGACGTCGCGGAGCAGGATCCACTCTTCGCTTGGAACCTGCCGCGAGGTGTACTTGCCGCTCGGCAGACGACGATGTTTGGTCCGACCGAACACGAAGGCGCCGGCATAGCGCGGATTATGGATGATCTGCCGTGCGCGACAGTGCAGGAGCTCAGCCCACACGAGTTCGCCCTTGTGCGCGCCACTTCTCAAACGACGCGGGAACAGCAGTTTCTTCGCGTGGAAGTCCTTGACCACTGCCAAACACGAGCCCGTGCGCCTGAACGTGTCGAAGAACAGCCGCACGGCGGCCTGCACCTGGATGTCCGGATCAAGGATAACACGCTCGTGTGCATCATGCACAAAGCCGACCGGGACCATCTGCTTGAGCTCGCCGCGGCGGGCGCGACTGAGAATCCCGCCGCGAAGTCGCGCCTTGAGCACATGAAGTTCGGCTTCACTCATGGTTCCCTTTAAACCCAGGAGGAGGCGGTCATTGAAGTGCGCTGGATCATACAACCCGTCTTCGTCCAGGATCAGTGTGTCAGCGAGTGCACACAGCTCGAGCAATCGATGCCAGTCGGTGTTGTTGCGCGCAAGGCGCGATACCTCAAGTCCGAGTACGATCCCGACACGGCCCAGGCCAACCTCACTGACCAGACGCTGGAAGCCCTCGCGGTCGGTCGCGCTGGCACCGGATTGCCCGAGATCGCAATCGATGACCACGATCCGATCAAGCGGCCAACCGAGCGCGACGGCACGATCGCGCAGCGCATACTGGCGCTGCGTACTCTCGGTGTTCTCGAAGACCTGGCGCAACGTCGACTGTCGCACATACAAGTATGCCATGCGCGACAAATGCGTGGCAGTGATGTTCTGCGAGGCCTCACTGTTCATTGACATGATCGATATCCCTCCCTCGGTATGGGGTGTTCGACACAACGCGTCGAGAGAACCAGATTGGTCAAAAGCGCGGTCAGATCGCGGTGAGGCACACTGCCGAGCCACGCCGGCGCAGAGTCGTACGCGCCGGGAGGTTCGGCCGCAGGCACCTCCGCGGGGGGTGTGGGGTGTCGCACGCCTGACGCCCGGATAACGCCCTCCAGCGCCTTGAGCCAGCCGGGCATCCCTTCGTACAGCAGCAAGGCAAGACCCACGCCGCGGGGCTGGCCTGCTGCGCTCGTCCCGCCGGGACTGGCCTCCGCGGCGATGACCTGTGAACGAAGCAGCTCGTAATGGGCTACATACTGCGCAGGATCGAGCGCAGCCGCTTCGGCTATCGTGGGCGTTTTTTTTCCTGCCGCTTCAGATAGGGGAGCAGACGTCGCAGGATGCTGCGCGGGTGGGCATGAATGCCGCAACGTTCGGCCAAGAGCTCGGCCAACTCTGCACCGCCTGGCATGTGTTCCGCCTCGCGCACCGCCTGCGCCAGCACGGCAAGGGCGTCCTCGGTAAGCTTGTGCGGGCGCTTCGGCCCGCGCTTGCGCGGTAACAGGCCCGGCAGACCTTCGCGATTGAACAGCTCCCAGGTCACGTAATAGACCGGCCGGGACAGTCCAAAGGCCTCTGCCGCATCCACCACGGCGCGCCCCTCCTTTGCGACGCTGCGGAGCATCTCGTACTTGACCTGGACCAGATCGTTCGGATCGAAGAACGCACTGCCGCGGAAGAGCGGATCGGTCACAGCCTGAGGGCGGGGGTGGGTAGCGCCGTATGCCTGCAAGGCCTGCCGGCGCCGCGCCCGTTGACGTGAATCTGCTGCCATCCGGCCTCCTTGAAGCGCGAATCGCGTTTCTGTCTTGATAATTATATACAACATATGGATGACGATCAAGAGGAGAAGATCTCGCAATCAGATAATATCCTCTTATATCGGCGATAAATGGATGCGACCCGCCTATCGACTCACACGTCGCTGTCAACGCGCGAACATATTTTCCAAGACAACCTGCATATAATTTGCCTAACATGACGGCGCCTCCCCTTGCTGCCGCCACTCATCGATGAGCTTGCGCAGCTCACGCAGTTGATCGGTTCGGAAGAAGGCGCGACCAGCACCAACCGTGACTACGAGGTTGGGCTCGATAACGTCAGTCCATTCGACCGGAAGTGTGCGCAGCCTCCCTTCGGGGCCTGCGTACAACACGCGGTCTCCGCCCCAGTTGTTGCGCACGGCAAGCAGATCGAACGTCTGTCCTCGTAGCGGATGGAACGGATGCGTGACCGTAAAAACTTGCGCGCCATGCTCATCACCATATGCAATGCGCGCTAGACTCCAAGGCCAAGGTCGAGGTGGGCGTCCAAATCGTTGGGCGATGGATTCTGGCGCGCCTGCGCAACCGCCGTTTCTTCTCGCTCGCCGCCCTCAACGAGGCGATCCACGCATTGCTCGTCGATCTCAACAACCGACCGCTGAGGAGCTGGGGACGAAGTCGGCGCGAGCTGTTCGAGGAGCTCGACCGACCGGCGCTGATCCCCTTGCCCGACGAGCCTTACGAGTACGCTGAGTGGAAGCGCTGTCGGGTGAACCTCGATTATCATGTCGAGATTGCCAAACATTACTACAGCGTGCCTCACAACCTCGTGCATGAAGAGGTCGAGGCACGGATCACCCTAAAGACCGTCGAGATTTTCCTGCGCGGCAAGCGCGTCGCCTCCCATCTGCGCAGCACTCTGCCGCATCGACCAACGACGATCGCCGAGCATATGCCGAGCTCGCATCGCCGCTACCGCGATTGGACCCATGAGCGTATTCGTTCCGAAGCCGGCAAGGTGGGCCCCGACGCCGAGACCCTGATCGAGGTCATCCTGCGGTCGCGGCCGCATCCGGAACAGGGCTTCCGCTCGGCCATCGGCATTCTCGGGCTGGTTAAGCGCTTTGGCCACGAGCGCGTCGACGCCGCCTGCGCCCGTGCGCTGCTGCTCAATGCCCGTTCCTACAAGTCGGTGGCCGCTATCCTCAAGAACACCACCGACAAAACCAGTCCTCCTGCCCAGGAGTCGCCCATCCTCCTCCACGCCAACATCCGCGGCCGCAATTACTACAACTGATCAGGAGATCATCGTGCTCATTCATCCGACCGTCGAACGCCTGCGCGCACTCGGCCTCACTGCCATGGCCGATACCCTCATCGAACTGCAGAACAATCCCGAGGCCGCCGAGATGCCGCACCCCGATTGGCTCGGTCTCCTCGTCGATCGCGAGGTCACCGCCCGCGACAACCGCCGCCTCGTACGGCGCTTGAGCAGTGCCAAGCTCCGGCAGGCTGCCACCGTCGAGAATGTCGACTATCGCACCGCTCGTGGTCTCGACCGTTCGCTCTTTCAGAGCCTCGCCACCTGCCAATGGATCCGCGAGCACAACCATCTTGTCATCGTCGGTCCGACCGGCACCGGCAAGTCCTGGCTGGCTTGCGCGCTCGGCAACAGAGCCTGCCGCGATGGCTTCTCGGTCCTCTACAAGCGCGTCCCCCGCTTGTTCGCCGATCTCGCCCAGGCGCGTGGCGAAGGCCGTCTCGCACGCCTGATCGCGGCGCTGGAGCGCGTCAACCTGCTCATCCTTGACGACTGGGGACCCGAAGCGCTCAATGCCGACCAGCGCCGTGACCTGCTCGAGATCGTCGATGATCGCTACGACAAGGGATCATTGTTGATCACAAGTCAGGTCCCGGTGTCGCAATGGCATGACGTGATTGCCGATCCCACGCTCGGAGACGCCATATTGGATCGCATCATTCACAACGCCCACCGCATCGAGCTCAAAGGCGACAGCCTGCGTCGGCGGGCCGACGATAGGACAAACGCGTGACCACCGCGCGCCCGATCGTCCCACCGGCCCACAGGTCCCTCCCGCGCGCGCCGCTGCGTCGCTCGTGGGGCCACTCCGCGCCGCACGCGGGTCCCTCCCATGGACCGCTGGACCGATCTCCAAACCCTCCCGCCCGTCTTGACCAGGAAGACCATTTCCAGCACACATAAACACGTCAGTCGTGTTCGCCTCCACAAGTGATCACCATCGTCTGGAAACCGTGATCACGATGGCCTGGAATCGCTGATCGCCATCCCTGGAATACGCAGGCAGGCGCGAGCCGCGCGCTCTGTCAGGCTTGCGACCTCATAGAAGCCGGATTCAACGAAGCTGCGGAGTTATGGGCGTTATGGGAATAGTGCAGCGGGAACGGCTGCTGGGAAGGCGCGCACGTCGGCGAGGCATTCATCGGATGTGAGTGACCGCATTGATGGGGCCAAGAGCGCGATGCAGTGAGTGATTTGCTGCGCTGGGATGCGCGGCCGACGACTGGCAGGGTGTTTGGTGACGAACGCGGCCACGGCGACATCGTAACGCGGCGATGGTCGCCGTCAAGAAGGTGATCACAGAAGGGATGGACGGTGCAGGCGCTGGTCATGACGTATCACAATGAAATAGCTGATCGGTCGCACAGGCTCGCAGGACGACATCGATGCGTCGCATGGTGCCGCCGCAGTGTTGGCAGATGGGGATCTCGCATTTGACGATGGGATTGTCACCGGCTTCTTGATCAGTCGGAGCGTTGCGGACGTCAAGGAGTTGACGGCAAAGGGCGAGTCGGTCGTTGCGTCCGCATTGGCGAGGAAGCCATAGTGGCGGATGCGATGGAAGCGGTCCGGCAGGGTGTGCAGGAGAAGCGCCGCGTGAACTCGCCGGCATCAAGCGTCATCACCCTGGCTTTGCGATTCTGCCGATAGTCCTTCCAGGAAAAGCTCACCTTGCCATCGGCGAGTGAGATCAGGCGGCTGTTGGCGAAGGCGACGCGATGCGTATAAGGCAGCTTGCAGCTCTTGCAGAAATAGACGGCGGGACAGCCGAGAGAGGACGCGCACCGAGGAAGAAGCCGGGCCGGCAACCGACCCAGCGCGTCCCATCAAGCGAGTGTCCACCACCAGGCACGACAGTGGAGATGCGGATGGTGTGCAGGGTCTGGCCCCATATGTGGAACGGCCCGCGTGGCAAGAGCTTTTTCAGTCGATTTCACACATTGGAACGGTGCGGTCATATGTCCGGCCTTTTGCGCGCGGCACATGGCCGCTGGCCTCGATGAGATCCGCGACACGAGGAGCCAGATCAGGTATGCGCGCTTGAGCGCATTGGGGCCAGCGGCTTCACTCGTCTCGGGATTTCGTCCCATGGGTTCATCGCCTGTTGTTGCACCTTGCCCTCTGCCGGCCTGCGCCGGTCAGATCGTTTTGGCGGTCACTGCATCCATCAGCCGGCGACCGCGGTGATCACCAGTGGGTCGGGACGCCGGTACGTCCCGCCCTTGTTCAGAAGCGCCCAGATGATCCGCGCTGTCTTGTTGGCCTGCGCGACCGCTGCAACCTTGAACGGCCGCCTGGCGAGAAGCGCCTTCAACCACGGCCGCGTCCGAGCGTCGTTTCGGGCAACCCGCAAGACGGCTGTTGCCCGACGACCAGGAGAGTGCGGAGTTCCGGATTTCCCATCTTCGATATTCGTCCCAGCCGGTCCTTGCCTCCGCTTGAATGAGACCGCGGCGTCAATCCCAGCCAGGCAGCAAAGTGGCGAGCTGACTTGAACCCGCCCGGATCCGGCACAAGCGCCTTGATGGTTGCCGCCGTAATGGCGCCGACACCGGGGATCGTGGTCAACCGACGCATGTCCTCGTCGCGCTTGACCTCCACGACGATGGCGCGCTCGAGCCTGTCGATCTGGTCGGCTGAAGCTTCGATCTCATCGGCAATAGCCATCAGGGCGAAGCGCGCTGCTGCGGGCAGGCGAGCATCTGTCTCGTCCCGCACGACCGCGACCAGCGCCTCAATCCTTGCCAGGCCGGCGGTGCCGATGATGCCCAATTCGGCCAGATGCGCGCGTAGGGCGTTGACCGCCTGCGTTCGCTGCCGCACCAGAAGGGCGCGGGTCTTCAGCACCATCGCGGCAGCCTGCTGTTCGGCCGTCTTGATCGGGACGAAGCGCATGGTCTTTCGGGTCACCGCTTCGCTGATGGCCTCCGTGTCCGCCGCATCCGTTTTGCCTCGCTTGACGAAAGGTTTGACATAAGCCGGCGGAATGAGCCGCACCTCATGACCGAGAGCTGCGATCTCGCGTGCCCAATGGTGGGCGCTACTGCATGCTTCCATCCCCACCAGGCATGGTGGCAGTTTCTCGAAGAAACGCAGAACTTCGCTGCGCCGCAGTTTCCGGCTGAACACGGGCGAGCCCTCGGCATCAGCGCCGTGAACCTGGAAAACGTGCTTAGCCAAATCCAACCCGATAGTGATAACCTGTTTCACGGAACGGACCCTCCTTTGTGGCGTTCGAACAACGACCACGTTCTACCACTTTGATGCTGTTGGAGCGGGCCGTTCCACCACATCAGGTATGGAGCACGGCGGTCACGCCGAGTTGGGCGCCGAGATGCTTGGGGTCGGCCGCGATGGTGGTGAGCGTCTCGGCCGCGCAGCGGAACAAGATGGCATAGATCACCGCCTTGTTCTGGAAGGCAATCTTTCCGGCGGGAGCTGGCAAGGTGAAGACGACGTGGAAGTACGGCACGGGAAGGAGCTCGGCTTGTCGCTCGGCGAGCCACCGCGCACGCGCCGAGCCTTGGCCCTTCGGGCAATGTCGATTGCGACAGGAGTTGTAGGCGATGCGCGTAGCACCGCAGTCGTCGCATTGCTCGACATGGCCACCGAGCACCGCCGTCCGGCAGGCCGTGATGGCGCTCATCACGCGCCGTTCGACGCGGTCTAGGTGACCGACATGCGCGTGTCGAAAGGCTTCGTCATGGCGGCGGAATACATCCGCACCTCCAAGGGCGCCCCCATGACGCGCCCAATCAGCTGGGCGGAACGATCTCCAGTCGCAGGCGATCAAGCGGACTCGGGGTCTGGCTGATCGTTTTGGTGGCGACCTGAGTGTAGCGCGCCGTGCTCGACAGGCTGGCATGGCCGAGCGGTCGTGAGTCATAACGCACCTCGGCTTAACTCATTGAAAGTCAAAGACCTGCTGCATGGCATCCGGTGTTAGCGGAGGCTTCTGACGCTTTCCGCGGGCGAAGCCGGCCAGGTCCTCAGCTTTGATCACCCAAGGCGCGCCTGCGCAAGCTTGTCGGCCTTTGATGTCGCCGCGGCGGAGCATACGCAACGTCGTCATGTTGCAGACCCCGGTGAGTTTTGCTGCCGCTTCGAGCGTAATCTCGCCGCGCTCCGCCCACTCGCCGTCGCGGAAGACGGCGATGTCGTGGTGATTGCGGAAGCCGCGCACGCGCTCTTGCGTCCAGGCATTGCCGTGCCCGGTCTCGACGCCGGTGCGATTGAGCAGGCGCGCGATCTGCCGATCAGGCATCAGCCGCGCCAGCTCACGCACGAGCGCGATCGTGTTGTCGGGGATGCGCGGATTGTGTCGGCCGGCCGCATTCAGTCGCTGTTTGACTTGCAGTTGGGTATGGTTGCCGCCTTGCCAGTGCAGGACCGCATGGATGATTGCGCCGTCCTTGCGCACGACGATCTCCGTGAGTGCCGCGCGAAGGATACGTTTGCGCGTTGCGGCGGTTGCAGCGGGATGCGACCAGGCGCGCTCCAGACCAGCGCCGAGCGCCATCAACTGCTGGCGCTCCAGCCTGCCGAGCGGCGGCGGACGACGCGCAATCAGGGCGGCGATTTCTCCTTCGACCTTTGCGACAGCCTGCAATGCCTCGTTCCAGCGGCGCTCCAACTCGCCAGCGACCAGCCGGTTGGCCGGGTCGACGGCGTCGTACTGTCGGCGCGCATGCGCGGCTTCATAGCGCGCCTGCTGCAGCGCAGCTCCAGCTGGCGCTCGGCCGCGGTCGTCGTGCTCAACTGGGCCTCGATCGCTTTGAGCGCTGCCTCGATGCCGAGCGGCTTCAGGACACGCAGGACTTGATTGCTGATCACCGCATCGATGCTCAAGCCGCTGATCGAAATGCAGCGCGCGGCGCCGTGGTTCGTACGTGCACCATAGCAATTGTAGCGGCCGAGTTTGCCGCTGTAGTGCACATGGAGCTTGCGGCCGCAGTGGCCGCACCGCAGCAGTCCAGGCAGCACCAGCTCGCCTTCGCGGGCTGCTCCGCGAGCGAGAGCGCTGCTCATGCCGGTCGCATTGTTGGCGATCACCCCGAGATTGCGCTCGAACTCCTCCCAGGTGATGTAGGCCGCGTGGTGATCCTTGATCAGGACATCCCATTCGGCCATGGGCTTTTGCACACCACGCCGGATATGCTTGCGTCCACCTTCGACACTCACGCGGCTCGTCGTGCGCCCGAACGCGTAGGCACCTGCATAGATCGGATTGGTCAGGATGTTGTGCACGATGTTGTAGGCCGGCAGTCGCCAGACGATGCCGCGCGCCTCACCTTGGCGCGACTTGACGGGCAGCTCGATGCCCTCCTCTCTCAGCCAGATGTGCACCTGTCGTGCACTTTGCAGCTCGGCGAATTTGGTGAAGACTAGCTGCAGGGCGTCCTGCACGCGTTTGTCCGGATTCTTCTCTATGCGATCGCGACTGGTCTTCACATAGCCGGCGGCGACACCGAGGACCAGCGCGCCGCGGCGCGCCTTCTGCTTCAGCGCTTCCTGCGAGCGCTGGCGGAACATCGACAGTTCAAGCTCGCTCATCGTGCCCTTCATGCCCAGCAGCAGCCGATCGTTGGGATGGCGAGGATCGTAGATTCCGTCCTCGTCGACGATGAGCGTTCCGACCAATCCACAGAACTCGATGAGCGTATGCCAGTCGCGGCCATTTCGGGCAAGACGCGACGCCTCTATCGCGAACACAGCGTCGACACGGCCGTCGCAGATCGTTGCGAGCAGCCGCTCGAAGCTGGGACGCGCGATGCCGCCGCCCGAGCGGCCGAGGTCGTCATCAATGACATCGACGTTGCTCCAGCCAAGCTGCTTGGCGCGATCGACGAGGCCGTATTGCCGCCGCCGGCTCTCATGATTATGTGCGAGCTGGTCTGCTATCGATTGCCGGATGTAGACGCAGGCACTGCGGGCGAGATGTTCGGTCGTGATCTTGGTCATCGCAGCTCGCCCCACTTGCCGCCTTTGCCAGCGCCGCCGCGATCTCGCACAGCAGCACTTCGATGACCGTCGCGCGCTCGCTCTTTTGACTTGTACGCAGTTCGACGCACGGTCGCCCGGCTTCGGACAGGCTTGGCTGGAGATTCTCGGATCGGTGCGTCATTCTCTGGTTGCTCTGCTTTTGATTCGGACGCGAGAAAGCCTAGAAGCGTATCGACCACGTTGCGTAGGGAGCGAAGAATATCGAGAGGAAAACGCGGCTCGTCGCCGATCTCGAATCGGGACGCAGCCTCGTCGGTCACACTGAAAGGCACGCGAAGGTGCCGTCAAGTTGGTGCACGACAAGAAACGCGGCGCCGCCTCGCTCGAGCCGCCGCCTGACGCGTACGGTCTCGCCGAAGCGAGGATGAAATCGGTAGGTGATGCGTGCTTCAGCTTGTTGTTGGCGGGTAGTATGTCGCCGTTCCGAGCAGCACCTGGATGACGCGGATATCGGCGCCGTTCTCCAGAAGATGGGTCGCAAAACTGTGCCGCAGCGTGTGCACCGTCACGTGCTTGCTCAGGCGAGCTGCGGTGCGAGCTGAGCGGCAGGCGTGCAGCACGGTGGGCTCAAGCGGCTGCTCGCCATCGCGACCAGGAAACAGCCAGCGCGTTGGTCGAGTCAACCGCCAATAGGCCCGCAAAATCCTCAGAAGCTGTGGTAAGAGCATGACGTAACGGTGCCTACCGCCTTTGCCCTGCTCCGACCCGGATCACCATCCGCTGGCTGTCGATATCCGCGACCTTGAGGAAAAGGACTTCCGATACCCGTAATCCGGCGGCATAGACCGTCGTCAACGCAATCCGGCTCTTCAGGCTCGGGATCGCCTCCAGAAAGCTCACCACCTCGTCGGCACTCAGCACGACCGGCAGCTGCGTGGCTCCCGCGCGTTGGCGATGCGCTCCGGGGTCGTGCTGCAGCTTAACGTCACGCCGTAGAAAAACCGCAACGCACAGACGGTCTGGTTAAGCGCAGGCCATGAGATTCCCATCGCCACCAGATAAACCTGGAACGCGTGGACATGCTCCAAGCCTAGATGGTCGGGAGATCGGCCAAAATATCGGCTGAACTTCGATACCGCGTTGAGATTTGATCGTTGCGTCGCCGGCGACAGATTGCGGACCACCATGTCCTCGATCATGCGTCGGCGGAGAGGGCTCATCTGGGCCATCGAAAAACCTTCTGTTTGAAGGGGTGGGCTCTGAAAACCCTCGATCCACTCAGACAGGAGAAGGAAGCGTGGATCAAAGATGCGGGCCGATGAACAAGAACCGGATATGAGGCGCCAGTGTCTGACGAGCGGGCAACACATCGCGAAGTCCATATCCATCAAAGACGCGAAGCGTAGATCCGGCGGTCGTGCATCGAAGGCGATTGAACTTACCCCGGGAGATCTGCCCGGCGTCGCTGTACGGCGACTGAGACGACCGTGAGGTCGTCTGACCACCTGGCAGAAGTCAGCAGAGGGCGTAATAGGTCATGCTGTCGGCGAAGCTATTGAGGCACTCCAAAGCTGAAAAGCGGAGCACGGATAGGCGGAGCCGGAAACGATGGCTGAAGACCCGAACGAGTGAGAGAGGCAAGTAGGACCGGCACCTCATGAACGGAAAGCGGCAGACAAACCAGCAACAACGGGCCTCAGGTACGGAGGGTCGGGGTGAAACCCCGGCTGCAGCGACCGGAGGAGCCGAACCGTCGGTGGCGATGACGGCGACCGAAAGCCGGGCTTTCCCAGAACCTCTGATGGAGGAGGTGTGTAGCCGCGAGAACCTTCAAAGAGCGTGGAAACGCGTTCAAGGAAACAAGGGAGGTCCTGGTGTCGATGGGATGACCATCGACGTCGCCAAGGCATTCCTGCGTGAGCACTGGCCAGCAATTCGGCTCCAATTGCTCAACGGGAACTATCAGCCACGGCCGGTTAAGCGGGTGGAAATGCCGAAACCGGATGGTGGGGTCAGAAGGTTCGGCGTTCCCTGTGTCGTCGACCGCCTGATTCAGCAAGCCGTGCTGCAGGTTCTTCAAGAACAATGGGATTCGACGTTTTCCGAGCGCAGCTACGGATTCCGGCCGAGACGGTCGGCGCATCAGGCCGTAGCCCCTACAACGTTGTGGTGGATCTCGATCTGGAAAGATTTTTCGACCGAGTCAACCATGACATCTTGATGTCGCGCGTCGCCGCGCGGGTGACCGACAAGCGCGTGCTCAAACTCATCCGGGCGTTCCTGAACGCCGGCGTGCTGGAGGACGGCCTGATCAGACCGGTGGAAGAGGGGACCCCTCAGGGTGGACCGCTCTCGCCCTTCCTCAGTAATATCGTGCTCGACGATCTCGACAAGAAGCTGGCTCGACGTGGCCATCGGTTCTGTCGCTATGCGGACGACTGCAACATCGATGTTCGCAGTCATCGCGCCGGCGAGCGGGTCATGGCCTCGATCACCCGGTTCCTGACCGACAAGCTCCGGCTAAAGGTCAATGAGGCCAAGAGCGCGGTGGCACGACCGGAAGGGCGCAAGTTCCTGGGGTTCAGTATTGCGAACGATGGAAGCGAGCGACGCATTGCGCCGAAAGCGCTCGCTAAGTTCAAAGACCGAGTTCGGGACATCACATGTCGGATACGAGGCACCAATCTGGAAAGGATTATCAAAGACCTCTCGCCTTACCTCATCAGATGGCGCGGGTACTTTGGGTTCTGCCAGACTCCTCGCGTGCTCACAAACCTGGAAGCCTGGATTCGCCGGAGACTGCGAATGTTCTCCGGCGACAATGGCGGAACGGGCACAAGCGATTCACGGAGCTTCGCCGCCTCGGCCTTGCGAAGTTCGCCGTTGCCGCCGGTTCGCCGACGGGGCTCTGGCGAATGTCCGGGCACCCGGCGGTCCAGCACGCCCTGCGCAACCACTTCTTTGACGCTCTCGGTCTCCCCCGAATACTGATTCCTGGGCCAGCTTAACTCAGTCGAACCGCCGCGGTACGGACCCGTATGCCGGGTGGTGTGGGAGGGGTGGCGTCGCGAGACGTCCCCCTATCCCGATCAATCCTTAGAGTCCACACCGCCTAGCCGATCAGGTTGCAAGTAACCAGCGGCGGCGAAGTAGTTTGTGGCAATTTTCCATGTCGATCGACATCAGAACGGTGTCTACCCGCGCGAAGGCGTCAACTTCGATGTATCGACTCTCGTAGACTGTGGGTGCAACCCTCGTGAATTTGGACCGGTACTTAGCGTTGGGCACACGTCCAACGGCGTGCTTAGGCCCCTCGGCGGCCAACTTTGCGATTGATCGCCTCGCCGCCTATTAATGGTCCAGTCGCTGACATCGCCGCTGGTCCGTTTGCGGGCACTCTTGTTTCGACCAACCCGGGACACTTTGGCAATGTGGTCGCACTTTATAGCTGATTGTGACGCTACAGTTATATGGCTTTCTAGGGGTTAGAATTGCTACCGGGTCTGACCGACAATCGCCGTCAATAATTCGCGAATAAGCGGAGAATGTCGACGCTTCTTGAGACACGCTAGGCGAAGTGTTCCAAAGACTCGAAAATCCGCGAACCTCGCAATCCTATATTCTTTTCGTGGCTCGATTTCGTCAGCCGACACAATTCCGATACCAATCCCAGCGGCGACCGCGGCGCACACGCCTTCGCAACTGCCAATTTCAAGAATGCGACCGGGCACATAGTTGTGACGACGGAGTTTTTCTTCTGCTAGGTGACGCGTTTCAGATCCCAGTTCACGCATCAAAAGAGTCTCCGACTTGAAGGCTTCCCGGTCAATAATGCCCTTCCTGTGAATACGGTGCCCGCTGTGTGCGATAAGAACAATTTCCGGCGAGGAGAGCGGAAACATATCACATGCTGGGTGATCTTCATGAGCTCCAAGGAAACCGACGTCAATACTGCAATCGATGACATCCGACAGGATTTCCTCCGAGTTGGCAAATGTTAGTTTGACATCCACGTTCGGGTAACGCTGATGAAACTTGCTGAGTATGTTTATTGCACTACGCGGCGCGATAGCGCCGATCCGTATGATGCCGTCGCGAAGCTTACCAGCACTGGCAAGAAGATTGCTGGCATCTTCTTCGAGCTGAAAGAGAGCCTGCGCGATCTCAAAGAGACGCTCTCCGAGTGGCGTCAGATGAGACGTGCGTCCTCTGCCGCGAAAGAAGAGTTCGACATCATAGCGCGCCTCGAGATTCTTTATCTGTGCCGTAATTGTAGGCTGTGAGCGATTCAAGATCCGAGCTGCGCGAACAAATCCGCCCCCCCGCGCTACAGCTGTGAACGCTCTCAATTCAACCAAATTCACGTTCTACCCCATAGAAGCGACCTATATTTACCCTCGAAGATCAATTTCCGTCAATCGGGCGACCCGTTAACTACACCGCTGAATGTTGGTCGAGGCAAACTGCCTGGCCGCGGTCGTGTGTGCGGCCGGGCTTCGGTGCAGTTTCCGCGCGTTTCCTTGATCGTCCGCTTTTACGGGTGAGGTCGTCCGTGAAGAACCCGGAATCAGACCTGAGTGATACGGCGGCCTTTGAAGCGGCGTTGATGGAGCTTTTTCTTGGTCCAGACGAAGGGCTCGGCTTTGTCGTTGTACGCGTTGACGTAAGCATCGATGTGTTCCTGAAGCTGCTTGAGGCTTGTGAAGGAGGTTCCGCTGAACGACTGCCCCTGCAAGATCGAAAACTATAGCTCGACCTGATTGAGCCAGGACGCACTTGTCGGCGTGAAATGAAATTGCACGTTGGGGGGCCTTGAGCCAATGTTCGTTTTTCTTGTGGGTGTTGAGGTTGTCGAGGATGGCGGGAAGCTTTCGGCCCGGAAAGACCGCGGTGACGCTGTTCATGAAGTCGAGAAACTCGATGCGGCGACGACGTTTTGAACGAGCCGCAATGATCTTTCCAGTGGCGACTTCGGGCGCCGCAAACAATGTTGTGGCGCCATGCCGCTTGTAATCGTGGTTCTGGCCGGTCAAGACGCGACCATTGGGCAACTTCAGATAAGCCTGCGCTCGCTCCAAGGCCTGGATCGAGGGCTTCTCGTTCACGCACAGCACACACGCATAGCACAATGGCCTTCGCGGGCGGGCGACGTAGAGGCCAACAACATCGGCGGCTTTGCCCGTAAAGTTCGGATCGGTGCTTTCGCACCAGGACTTGCGAGCCGCGAGGTCAATCTTATGGCTGCGTAGGAATCGCCAGACATATTGGACGTCAACATCGCGCAGCATCTCGGCCAGCAGAGGGCCAATCCAGCGCGCAAACCCTTGCGGGCGCGGCTTATCCAGCAGCTTCAGAATGCGCTTGTCGGTCGTCTTCGTATAAATCGGCTGCTTGCTAGGCCGCGGCTTGTCTTTCAGCCCTTCAAGGCAATGGTCGGCATATCGATGCCGCCAAAGGCTGACAATCCGCAGCTGGACTCCAACTTTCTTGGCGATCGACCGGGTGCTGCGGCGCTCCGCCGCCAGCAGAGCTATCCGCGCCCGCTTCAAATCGCGCTGCAACGTCACCGGTGAGCGACAACGCGCCTCAAGTACCTTGCGATCTTTCCTCGAAAGGTGGACTTCTTTTGCTTCGGGTATCATCCATATCAATGGAATCGCGCTATGTGACTCCATTGCGCCGACAAGTCGCTCGGCGTTGTTGGGCTGGGCTCGATTGGTGCGACCATCGCCCGGCGCGCGAAGGCGAAACATATCCGTGCCCGTCGAAGGTGTTGACAGGCTATTTCCCTCCGATGCGCTTGACGATCTGCTGCCGCTCCGTAATTTCGTGGTGCTCGCGGTGCCCTCGACGCGGATACGGTCGGTCTCATCGGCGAGCACGCTGCGCGATGCTTTTCCGATCAACATCGTCTAAGGCAAGGCCCTGCAAGGCGGCACAATCAACGGCGCGATACTGGACCTGTTTAAGCAAAAGCCGCTGCCGCGGGACAGCTCTCTGTGGGCATGCTGAACGTGATTGGGACGCCGCACATGGCGGGAGGCCTTGGGCCTCGACAGGAGGTCGCCGAATGCCGGCAGTGCTTGATTTGGCTGGAGCTTTTGAAGCGCGGACGAGCGCGATTCTGAAAACGGCAGGGGAAATAATCCGATGGATTTCGCCGTCGTCGGTAGCAGTGATGCCGGATCGCGCTTGCCGTGCAGGGAGCAGATACTTCTGCATCGATATAATCACGCAAAATAGGCCGACTGGAACTTCGATTTTGTATTGGGCCTTTGGCTGTCTCTTATACACATCTGACGCTGCCGACGAACGATGTGTATAAGAGACAGCCTCCGAGCCGCGCGATCTTGACGACATAGTGCCAGAGCGTACTTCGTCGAGAGCGATCGTCGCCCCCCTGTCTTTCACCAAATGATCAAGAAGCCTGATTTCGGGATCTGTCAGCGCCGTTTGCGGTAAGGCATTCGGCGAGGAACGATTGAGCATCGTCATCCAGAAGAGCGCCAACTCACAATGCAGAAAACCGCGATCAGATTGACCAGACGCTCAGCGGTTCGCAATTTCGACTCCTCCGCCTTGCAGCCCGATTTGAGTATTTTATGGAAGACTTCGATCTTCATCGTCCAGGGGCAGCGAGAAGGTCGGTCGATTGCCGTAAATTCTCCAGCCAGCGGATGTTCTCCTTATGCTCGATCGGAACCCGTGTCGGATTGATCTTTCGCTTCAGCGCCGTCGTCCCCCTGAACTTCTTGCGTGTCCAGAACTTGATTGCCGCCAGTCCGAGCGGAAGCCCTCGGTCGTTACGGCGAGGCTCGAATGCATCAGGATGCCGCATTGCGTGCGCCCTGCCGTCTTGCTCGTAAAGCCAATCAGATCTGGCTTCTCGCGCTTGAAGCTGAATTCTGTCGTGTCATGAAGGACGAGGATCGGTCCCTCCGTCGCCGTTACGCGCCCGCGCGTCGCCTCGAAATGACCGCAAAGAATATCCGCCTCGTTGACCCGTTCGTTGGAGAAGAAGCGATAGGCGGCCTTCGTGTTGGCCCAGTCCTGACAAACCACCGGGATGCTTGACCCATGTCGCTCCCGATTTGTGCGGGCAATTTGCAGCGCCGCATGATGGCGTTCAAGTGATGTTGCATCTCGATGTGAAGAGAGCGGTGCGTAGAGCCCGCAGGGACGACTTCGAGATTGCGATCGTCCCATAAATGAGAGGAGGCTGACCAGTCGTCCGTTCCTTAATCGCGGGCACAGTGTCAACCCCCGGATAGATGAAAATGATCCGCTGCCGGGTTCATGGTTCTTTCCGCGGTCGTATCGTGAAAGCACGTCGGCGGGCTGAACATGGCCGAGATCGGCGTCCGCGCGACCCATTGTCTCGACGGCCGCATCGACAGCTACCAGGGCCTCGTTGTCGAGACCACCGTCGGGGAAAAACGTCGCGATACCGAACAGGCTCGCATCCTTGGATGTTCACAACCGAAAAAGCGCGGCCAAAACAGCCATCCAAGGCCCATGGTCAAATCAAGAGTTCAAGAGTCAAAATCTCTGTTTACCGGTACTTGGTACCCGTTCCCCAGCTCGATCCGGCAGGGGCGGTGACACACCGGAACTTCCAACGGTCACGTCTGCATTTTCTACCTGCCAGGTCGCGCTATCGGCAAATCGCACATCGTCGAGTGTAATTTCAAGGGCATGATCCTGGTCCAGCCCGCGCATCAGCAGGGTACCCTCACTGCCACGCACACTGCGCAGAACGATCTGGTGATAAGCCGGAATGCTGTGGCCCCTAGCTTGAGGATCGTGGGTATCGAATATGATCGGCCATCGGTTGCCGCGCAGGCGCACATTCTCATAGGTTACCTTCTCCACCAGGCCGCCCCGGCTGACATCGCTCTTGATGCGCAGGCCCGACGTCGTGCCGTCGAGGGTCAGGCCGCGCACCAGTATGTCGCTAACACCCGAGCTCACCTCGTTGCCGATCGACATGCCGTGCCCCCAACCGAAGCAGTTATCGATAATGGAGACATAGCGGGTGGGACCATTGTCGTCGGCCTTGATCGCCACATTATCGCCTCCAGTGCGGATGTTGCTGTGGGTGATGGTCACATCGTGGCTGGCGCCTGCATCAATGCCGTCGGTGTTGCGGGTGTTGGCCGGTGCATCGATGGTGATGCCCCAAAACGTGGCACCTTCGACCCGGTTCATCGCCACGTGGAAATTGGGCGCATTGCGCAAGGTGATGCCGTGGAAGGTAATGTCCTTCGCATGGTCGATCTGGATCAAACGCGGTACGTTCTGGTTCCCACCCTCGGTTTGTGCGCGGAAGGCCAGCCGCCACCAAACGGTGCTGCCGAGCGCGAACGCGCCGCCCAGGCCGTCGATGATGCCGTCGCCATAAATGCCGCCGCCGTACGTTTTGGAAAAGCTGATGAACGGCCGACAGCCGTCGCCTTTGTCGTCGATGGTACCACAACTTCCAAAGCCCTTGTCATAGGCAGTCGGCACGGGGATGGCAAAGAGCGTGGCATTGCGCTCGATCCAAAGCGTAACGCCCGATTTCATCTCGAGTGGACCCGACCGGAACGCCCCGCCTGCCAAATAAACCGCTGCGCCAACGGGGCAATGGTCAATGGCGTCTTGCAGCCTGGCCGTATCGTTTTTGCTGGAGGGGACCAGGCGGGCACACACCTGTCTGGGCGCGACAGGTTCGGCGACAGTCCGGCGGTCTTGGGCCTGGGCGGCGGGGCAAAGAGCGATCGCGGCAACCGTGGACAGCACGGCCCGGCGGCAGAAAAGGTTTGTCATCAACACCCTCGTGCGTTTGCGCCATCTAGGCGACGTAATCTGTCCCGGAGCTGAACGCCAGCCAATTCTGGCTGGCAGTCAGGGAGGCATGCCAATGAAGCGCCAACGGTCCTGCTAGCGCTCATTCTCTTCCCAATTGCAAAAGCCCAGGCGCTCAGGCCTGGTCTTGACGCAAAGTCCACGATTTCCCGCGAATTGGTCATGACGTTGAACCCGGCGGCGCACAGTTTGTAGCCGGTGGCAGTGTCCGGGGTCGTAATTCTCTGCTCGGCTGGCCGAGCCGACATCGGTGGTCCGTCCCAGGTTGGAGTCGCGCAACAGGATAACGCCGCCGGAATTGTTGGCGCGCAAATCGATGTCCGGCCATTCGATGTTGTTGTTCTCCATGGCGTTGATGCCGGCGCGGGGGTTTCAGGAACACTCCAGATGCTGGGATTGCGGCTCTTGCTTCCAAGCAGCGTGTCATGGAGACCCCGATGGGAGCATGTCGGAGGCAAGTCGCGGTGACCTTGCCGAGGAACGTCGGCGATCTTTATCCGTGTTGTATTCGCCCGCCAGCGCGGCGCCGGTGATCAAGGTCAGGGTCGCCATGCCCACCGCCCTGGTCGTCCTGAAAGTCCAATTCTTCATGATTGTCTTTCGTTGCAGTCGAGCCCTGCGGACTCCGATAAAGCAGGGAGCTGGACAGTGTTGGCAAGCAGCACAGCAAAAGCTGTGCCAATCGTCCGATGTCCTGCACATGGCAGCCGCTGCGTGGATAGCTGGTCCCAGCGAACGCACAGGACCTCCTTTCTATCCAAAAGCAGACTCTCGCTTGTTTAGTATCCAACAACAAGTTGCGAACACGACATTGCACACGAAAAACTGTAACAATTTCGCGGTTTCCCGCTGGCCCAAATCCTGTAGCGCCACACGCTCTCCGCAAGCCCGCGACGACCGCACCTTGCACCAAACCATTATAGCCTCGCCTCGATCCAGGACTTGAGCCTATAGTGGTCCCAATGCTTTGGCCCGAGCTTGACCAGCACGACCCAGGCCGCCTGAACCAACAGGGCACGCAGATAGCGATTGCCGCGCTTTGATATGCTGCCGAGCATTGTCCGGTCTCCCGTCGAGATTTGTTTCGGTACTAACCCGAGCCAGGCGCCGAAGTCGCGGCCTTTGGAGAATACGTCGCTGGTGCCGATCGTGGCCACCATAGCGCTTGAGATGATCGGGCCGATGCCGGGGACCGTCATCAACCGCTCGCTGGTCTTGACGGGCGAGCGTTTCAATCTCGCCGGAGAGGCTTTCGATGCGCGCATCCAAGTGGCGCCAGTCTGCTGACAGGTCTTCGAGGATGCGCACCATGCGAGGCGAGACGAGAGGAAATCGGTTCGCGTCGCCGGGATGCCTGGCAGCTCGGCGCGCAGGAAACGCAGCCCTTGCCGGACTACAATATCCCGCTCCAGCAGGAAGGCGCGGATCTGATTGATGATACCGGTACGCTGACTGACCAAGCGTTCGCGGACGCGGTGCAGGGCTTGTAGTAGGTCAAGTTTTCGGCAGTCTTGGTCGCAACGAACTTCATGGTCGGGCGTTGCACCGCCTCGGCGATCGCCTCTGCGTCGCGGAAGTCATTCTTCTGTCCCTTTGAATACGGCCGCACGTATTTGGCGGGCATCAGCCGCGGATCGTGGCCGAGCATCTTTAACTTGCGGCTGAGATGATGCGCGCCGACGCAGACCTCCAAGCCGATCAGGCACGGCGGCAGGCTGGCAAGTCGCGCTTCGACCTGGCCACGCGACCATTTCTGTCGCAGCACGATCGCACCACGGTGACGGTGTCCTACGACGTGGAATGAGTTCTTGCCGATATCACGACGATTGCACAGCTGGATTTCTGAGACATGGCGTGCCCTCTGTCTTCGGTGCCCCGAACCAGCTTTGATCACTGGCGGGGCTGGAGCACGGCCGGACCATCCCACTATCGGAGATGATTATTACGGGAAGTCCGCCGCATAAAAAGGAAAAAATCAGCCACCGGGAGCCTATGACGAGGACGAGGGGCCTAATTTTTTTCCCATTTCGAAAGTGAAGCCAAGGAGGGCCCATGCCGCTGCGGCCGGGATCTCTGGATTGCCAAGACCAAACGGCTGCATCTTCCTTCGCACTAGCCGGCTCATCCATAGCTTCAATCACAACCGAGCCCGGATCAGGATCCTGAGCTCCAATGACCCTAGAGCGTGGTGAGTTTAGGTTTGGTCATATCCGGCGTTGGCGAAGTAATTTGCGCATTCGGTCGGTGAGACGGTTTTGAGGATCGGAGCGATAGCATCGTAGACGGCTTCGGTGGTTCGCTGTGCGGCTTTGCGGAGCCTGTGCTTGAACTTGGCGAAGAACTGCTCGATCGGGTTGAGATCAGGCGAGTATTTCGCCAGGTAGAAGAGCCGGGCGCCGGCGGCACGGATGGCGCGACGCACTGCTTTGGCCTTGTGCGAGCCGAGATTGTCCATGATGACGATGTCGCCGTGCCCAGGGTCGGGACCAGAACCTTCTCGGTGTCGAGAAGGAGAGCTTCGCCGGTTGATCGGCCCTTCGATGAACCACGGAGCGGTGATGCGATCGTGGCGCAAGGCGGCCAGAAAGGTCATGGTCTGCCAGCGGCCGTGCGGCACCTTGGCTTTGATGCGTTGACCGCGCGGCGCCCAGCCCCGCAACGGCGCCATGTTGGTTTTGGTCCAGGTCTCATCGATGAACACCAGGCGGGAGGGATCGATCCGATCTCGATACTTGGTCCATTGCGCCCGCCGACGGGCGACATCGGGACGGTCCAGCTCGGCGGCAATCAGCGTCTTTTTTTTACGGAGCTTCTCTGCGTGGACGAACTCCCACATCGTACGATAATCGACTTTGAGGCCACGCTCAGCGAGTTCGGCCACCAACCCGCGCACGGTAAAGTCGTTCCGGCACCGTTGCATCAGCCATTCGCGGTGCGCCCCCGCAATCTTCTTTGGCCTATAGCCGCCAATTTGGTCCGGCTTGACGCTGCCGGTCTCGTGGAAGCGCTGTATCCAGTTGATCGCCGTGCTGATGCCCACCCCAAATTGGGCTGCCGCCTGATGCCGCGACAGGCCGCCTTTGATGACAGCTCTCACCACCCGCTCACGAAGGTCGTCCGAATAGGGTGGTCCCATCCATGCAGGCCTCCTTCCCAGCCAGCATGTTGAATCAGAAGTCTTCGGATTTGGGAATCTTGAGGGTTTTGTGAGGTCGCGTGGCAGGCGAGCCGCGCGCGGTGTCGTGCGTGCGACCTCATAGAAGCCGGATTGAACGAAGCCGCGGGTTGTTTTGGCGCTATGGGGAAAGTTGCCGCGGCGTGGTGGCGAGACTGCTCTGGCGACGGCCGCGCAATTGATGCAAAGCGCTGTTTTGGCCGCCAGGCTCTGCATGCCGTGGCGCATGTCGGTGTGGCCGGTGGCGATCCAGACCCTGACGCCGCTCGGGATCGGGATCATCGCCGCCTCAGAAGCTCAAGGACGCGCTGCAGCGCCTCGGCGTCCACGTCACGGTCAACGCGCATCCGACAGCCGTCAAGTTCGATCTCGATTACGCCGGCCTTGGTGCGCTGCGCAGGAAGCGAACGCGGCAGTTGCGGTGCGCACGTCGATGCCGGAGCCGGCGTAGGCGTGATCTCGACAGGTACGAGGGCCGACACGGCCTCGCCGCCCAGGCGGCCCTGGCGCGCCTGCCGACGCCAGGTGAACAGCAGGCTTTGAGCTAATCCATGTCGGCGGGCAACGCCGCAGACCGTCTCGCCAGCTTGCAAGGTCTCTTCGACTAGACGAACCTTCTCGTCGCAACTCCACCGGCGCCGACGTTCAGCGCCTAAAACCTTGACCTGCATTCGCTACATGACCTTAAGGCTAGACTTAAGGTCAAATCCTCAAACGAATCGCCAAACCGCACAAGGCGGCCTCCGCCGGAGCGATACGCTTCAGGTCCATCTCGCTCCGACTACAAACGCTACCAATTTTGGGAGGAGATTGCGGGGCTCCGGTCAGTTAGAAGCTCCTTGAGGCCGATCTCCATTGGAACGGGCCTCATCCTACAAGGCTGGCAGGAATGGGCCCATGCCAAGAGATAACCATCTTGCCAACGGAAAGACGGTGGCAGTCGTGGTGGATCGAACTTTGCTGGCTCTATCTGCCGTAACCACAGCAATCCTTTTCGCTTGGGTGCTATACTACAGCAGTTACGGTCTCAATCTCGCCGACGAAGGATTGTACCTCAACTACATCGCGAACCCATTCGCCTACGCAGTCAATAGCCCGCCGTCGCTCTTCGGCTTCGTCTATCACTGGCCATATCAGTGGGCGGGCGGCGACATCGCAGTGCTTCGCATGGCGAACGTCACGCTTACCGTGGCGCTGGGTTGGATTCTCAGCTTCCTTGTGATCCGGCGCCTCTGGACAGTGGGCCGGCCGCATGCGGCGGTGCTATCGGCAGGGATCGCCAGCCTGGCATTATGCAACCTTTCCGGCTGGTGGCTCACCCCCAGCTACTACTCACTGACCTTTCAATCGCTCTTGATGGTGATGATTGGCTTGCTGTTAGCCGACCGGCCAGGCCGCATGCGCCAGATCTTGGGGTGGATTCTGGTCGGCGTTGGCGGCTGGTGCTGCTTCATGGCCAAGCCGACCTCCGCTGCGACCGTTGCCCTCGTCGTTATGCTCTATGTCGTCGTTTTGCGACGAAAGTCGCTGCTGCTCATGCTTGGCGCGGCGCTGGTCGCTCTCGCTCTACTGATCATTACCGCCTACTTGATCGACGGCGGCATCACCGGGCTGGTGACGCGTATGATCAACAGCGCTGAAATGGAACGCCTGCTGGGTGCCGGGCGCGAGGTGTCTCTCATGTTTCGGATCGACTGGCCTCCTACCACCCGCTCGCAACTCGCTATCGCTGTGTTAGTGGCGATTGCCCTTCTGCTCAGTATTCTCGTGGGGTCTACGCACAAGTTGCTCCCATCGCTGGTTCTCGCTGCGGTGTTGATCTTAACAATAGCGATTGCGCTGCTGGGGACCGATCCGATCAGCATCAAGCCGTCGATCCTGTTCCTGGTGCCGGCCTTCACATGCCTTGGCGCGATATTCTATCGTGACGGATTGGTTCTGCGCGCCCAAGCTCCCACCAGCATCGCGCTAGCGCTAACCTTTTTGGTCCTGCCGCACCTGTCCGCACTGGGCTCCGCTATGAATTACTGGAACCACGGTTCGATGGCCGCCTTGTTCTGGATGCTCGCGGTCATTGCTCTCCTGAGCCCTCTCGCGCAACAGGGACGCGGCGCCGCTACCTTACTGCCCCTGACGGTTGTGGCACAGTTGCTCACTGCATCACTCGTCAATAGTAGCATCCTCAAGCCGTTCCGTCAGGTTAAAGATCTGCGCGCTTATACCGCTGTCATGCCCATGCCGGGTGGCGGAAAATTGGTACTCTCGCAATCCCTCCGCGACTATCTGGCCTCGGCCAGAGCTCAGGCTCGTGCGGCCGGCCTTGAAGTCGGTACCCCGCTGGTCGATCTCACTGGCCTCTCGCCGAGCCTGCTGTATGTGCTCGAGACGCGAGCGCTCGGTCTACCATGGCTAATGGGCCCATATCCCGGCAGTGACGCAGTCGCTGTGGAAACGCTCGGACTTGAAAACTGCGCCGATCTGGCCAAAGCGTGGGTACTGGTCGAGCCGGAGGGCCCGTATCATCTTGACCAAGCCAGTGTCATGGCCTCCTTTGGAGCCGTGCAGGCGGACTACATCGTCGCCGCTACGCTCGCCCCTCCCGTCTCTGACGATGATAATCCGAATTCTGCTAGGCAGTTTCTGATCAAGCCCGTACGTCCCGCCGCGCTGGCGGAGCAATCCTGCCGTGAAGCCAGGCGACGACGGCCGGATAGCCAGAAATGGAGCCAATGGTGAAAGCTGTGATCCTCGCGGGTGGCCTTGGAGCTCGAATCTCCGAGGAAACCAACCAACCTTCGGCCCATACCCATGATCGAGATCGGCGGCAAGCTGATTCTGTCGAGCATCCTCAGAATCTATTCGCATCAACGATTTCGTCATCTGATCCGTCCACAAGGGATACTTGATCAAAGAAATACATTGCCATCCGCTTGCTGCACGTGTCGCACCATGAGGAGAGTAAGCCTCCGAGGAAAGACGCCTTGCGACGGGCTAGCCTGATGGTTGAGAACTGTACGTATGGACAGCCATACGATCAGTGCGCTGAAGCGGCTCGAAGTGGTGGAGACAGGCCGACGGCGTGCCGGTTGCGGGTGAGCGTCATCCGGCGACCACGCACTGAGGGTTGATCTGGTCGGCTAGGAAGATCTCGTGGATTGGTTCGTCACGA
>NZ_JADFUD010000071.1:0-41609 GCF_054820065.1 Bradyrhizobium sp. UFLA06-06 | reverse complement strand
AGTTCGTCGGCAGCGTCAGATGTGTATAAGAGACAGGTTCAGGATCGGCCTTTGCGATTTTATAACGATCGTATTCTTCCGACATGTCGCCGAGCGTGTCGCGCGCGAAGCTCCTGCCGTCAGCTTCGAACTGGTAGCGCTCGCCGATGAGCACGATGAACTTCTCCGGCGCGGCGAGCTTGATTTCATTATCCTCCCGGAACCATTCATGTCCAGCGCGCACCCGCGGATAGCCCTGTTCGAGGAAAGGCTCGTGTGTGTAGGCTGCGGCACGAACGGCGAGCTACGGCGACGGCTTACATTTGATCGATACATGACGATGGGCCATGTTGCGGTTAAGCTCGGAGTTGCGCGCATGCCTCCCATCGAGGAGTCGTTTCTACTTGATCGCGGCCTGAACCGACGCATCGACATCCTCGTGCACAGCTACGGCATGATCCCGCCCATGCTGATGGGCACGAGCCGGATAGGAACCATGCCTTTAAGGCTCGTTAAGCATTTCGAAACAACGATGCCCCTTCGGATCGCCGAGCTTCCGCGGCCGTTCCCAACATTTACCGAAGCGGTCCAATGGCCTGTCCTTCAGAACAGCGATCCGGAAAGCATCTGGATGCGAGAGATATTGTTGCAGGAGGCGGCTCGCATGACCTCTACGAGTGATGATTGCTCCATGAGCTACGCTTCGGAGCAAGCGGACACTGAAGGACGCCTGACGAGCGTTGCCTCGCGACTATCGTGACTCCTCTCAAGGACGTGCACGCCTCCTATATCCCGCTGCATGTCTCTACAGCCACACTTTAGACTTCTCCTGCTCTAACTCACGTCCAGCGTCTTCGCTGCCGACGGCTATCATGACGTTGCCGCGGGATTTGCAAATTGGCATGCCGCCCGACGTCAGGTGGCAGTTCAAGTCACCTATTGAGTTGTTTCAGAGGGGCCACACGTCAGAAGCGCCGCACCAAGCGCTCGATACATCGCGCGGGCCAGGCCCCGCCCTTGAGCGCGGCCTCACGTAGCGGCATGAGCAAGATCAACTCGGGGCTCGCGCCATCCGCGCTCAGAACCAGTCGTGCTCCGAATGCGCGGAGTCGATTCCTCCGCCGAGCCGCACATGACGCGCGGCCAGCCCGCCGAGCGATTGTACAGATGACGGGAATCGCTCGTGCTATTTTGCAAGACACCGCGCGCCTGTGTTGCCTTGTCGCATCACCTTAAGGCGCCATGCATCTTCCTCGCTCCGCGCCGCTGATCTGACTTCTTTTGGCCCTATCGCGGCCAAACGTCTTGACGACGTGCGCCGCCTTGGCGCAATGACAAACAAGGAGCCGACCGTTGGAACAGTACAGCGGCGTATTCGATCCGGAAGAACTATCTGTCTTAGGAAGCCTGTTTGATGGCGCAATCAATGCGTTACCGCCGTCGATGCGAACGCCTGAAAATCGGACCGCAGTCGCCAAACATCTTGGATAGTACAGAGAGCGGCGCGTCCAGGCTGGCATGCCTGATGAACTTGTTGATCATCATTTCACCTAAGGGTTGATCGCCAACCATTCTGAGGATAGTCACCATCTCTTACGCTGGAATGGAAGACGATCCAGCTAGAGCTTTGAAATAGCTTGAATCATACGTGACGTCAGGTTGTAGGCTTTGAAATTGAACAACATGAGCAAAGCTACACCACGAAGGCGTCGATGGCGCATTGGCGAACTTGCAGAGGCGACCGGAGTGACGGTACGCACGCTGCATCATTATGAACATACCGGGCTCTTGGCCGCATCGGAGCGCACAGACGGCGGTCACCGGATGTACGATCGTGAAAGCGTCCAACGAGTTCATCAGATTCGCGCGTTACGTGAGCTTGGCTTCTCCCTTCACGAGATACGTAAGGCAATGGAGGGCACTACCTCACTCATTGACCTGCTGCGCAAACATTTGGAGCGGATCGAACTTCAAGTCGCTCGAGCGACCCTGTTGCGAGATCGTTTACGCGACATGACGACAGGCAGTGAGATCCAGGTAAGTGTAGATGAGCTGCCTGCAACCTTGGATGCGATGTCTAAGGTCCAGACGCGTAGTCAGACGTCCCGATGTACGTGCAAATTGGCTATAGAGCGCGAGGAGCGGTGGAGGCGAATCCGCGACGAACTGCGTGATTGCATGGATCGGGGCGAACACCCTTGCGGTGAGCGAGCGAAAGCTGTGGCGGTTGCAGCGCGGCTGCTGATCAGCGAAATCGCCGGAGCCGATTCGCGCGTTTCAACGATCCTGAAGGTCCTTGCGCGGTTGAGTGCCCCTCGCAGTCTGGCCGGTTGGGATCCTACTCTTATGCAGTATCTCGACCTCGCCCTTGCGGGGCTGGAGGATCAGCCGTACTGACGGCCTGGGCGCAGGGATGCGCAGGATCTCGCTGATCATTCCGCCGAGACCACGGTTTATTAGTTTCTCACAAAGGGACTTGAACCGCACGTAACGTCAAATTGTAGGCTCTATCATGGTCGCGGCGTAGCCAAGCTGACGCGCACGACTTCGCTTGGCAGAAGCGACCACATCAGGCTTGGAAGCAAATCGAGCCGCCGGCGCTGGCGGTTCACTTCAGGTGAGCATTGGAGCCCTACAATGTTGGGTCGGCGTTACGTTTTAGCTGCCAGTGCAGCACTGCTCTTCTGCGCCGTCGGCTCGACTACGCGCGCCTCCGACGTCAATATTGCCGTAGCTGGTCCTATGAGCGGAAGCAGCGCGGCGTTTGGCGCACAAATGCGCAATGGAGCGGCGGCCGCCGTCGAGGCTTTGAACGCGTCGGGCATACTTCCCGATACCAAGCTGATATTGACCGTCGTCGATGACGCTTGCGACCCCAAGCAAGCCGTCGCAGTTGCGAATAAACTCACAACCGAGCGCGTCCGGCTAGTCGTTGGTCACTTTTGTTCTTCTTCGTCGATTCCGGCCTCTGACGTCTACGATGAAGCAGGCATCATTCAAATGTCACCTGGCTCGACAAGTCCTCAACTGACAGAACGTGGCCTTAAGACGGTGTTTCGGATTTGCGGCCGTGACGACCAACAGGGTCTCGTTGCAGCTGAGTACATTCACGCAAATCACCATAACGAGACGATCGCAGTGCTCGACGACAAGAGCACGGCGGGTAAGGGCATTGCCGACGTGGTTGCGGCACAGCTGCAGAAATCCGGCGAGCACGTCATTCGAAAAAGCTACATAGCCGGTGAAAAGGATTACGCAGCACTGGTCTCAAGAATGAAGAAGGACGGCGTGCGGGTCGCCTATATCGGCGGCTATCATACCGAAATTGGACTGATCGTACGCCAGGCGTCAGAAGCAGGTGCCGGCCTCATCGTCATGGCAAACGATCCACTGATGACCTCTGAATTCTGGGCCATTACCAGCAGTGCAGGAAATGGCACATTGTTCACCTTCATGGCCGACCCCGTCAAGAATGCCAAAGCGGCCGGCATCGTGGCCAGACTCAGCGCTGCCAATCTGTCTGCCGAAGGATACACGCTTTACGCCTATGCAGCAGTCCAAGCATGGGCAGAGGCGGTAAAGCGGGCCAGCTCTTTCGATGCTCGACGAGTGGCCAGCGCACTTCGTTCGTGGCCGATCGATACCGTGATAGGCCCAATACTGTTTGATTTTAAAGGAGACAACGCGGCTCCTGGATTTCTCGTTTACCGCTGGCGTGACGGGCATGTTGAAGCCGTCAAGCAGAACTGATCGGGGACGACGAGCAACCTCCCACAATTCAGCCAGTGATACAGAGAATGAAACGCCCTCACGACCTTGGTGCGGCCCTACTGGCGTGCACTCTTATACTCGCGGTTTTCGGAGCATTTTTGGCGTTCGCTGCAGCGCTGGCAGAGCTGCCTGACGTCGATCCACTGGGGGATGAGTTGCGTCCGATGATAAACAAGTAGTGCTTGTGCAAACCCTCAGTATCGCACGACCACCTTGGCAGGCATGTCTTGATCAGACCGATGGTCGCTCTTTTTGGTTCACCGGCTCCTCCTCAAGTAGGCCTCTATGCCGTCTGCAACGGCTCGGCGACATCACGAAGTGCCGGTGGTTTCTTCCCACAACGTAGCCATGGAACTCAATTTGCATCAGCAATTTGCGTCATCGAGCCGGCATACCGACAGATGCACATGCGCGCTGCACTCTATGAGCAGGCGCGCCCCGTGCGAGGTCCTGCGAACAGCACACGGCAAGACGGCCAATTGGCGTTCCGACCGAACAGCTCTCCTCGTGACTTGCGTTGCCATCAATGGGCCCCCATTCCCGCTGTCCGCCGCCTTACTGGAAGGCTCGTTACCGTCCTGGCACGGCAATGCCGACATGCGAGGAAAAGCTCCACCTTGGAGCGAACCGCCGTCAGGCCGGCCGCCGCGACATGCCAATGGGCTGGCTACACACGAGCCAGAACATTCTCGACATCAATGTGATCGGCCATGCCATCGGCGTGCGCATCTTTGGGCGCCGTTATGCCTTCGCGAACAACCTTCGGCCTGTCGGGCCTGAAAGGCAGGAAGTTGCAGCCGACTTCGCTGAACTTGACCCTTCTGGAGTACCCTCCGACCCAAGCGTCGTGCTGGCGCGCGGCAGCTGACCTCCTATTGGCAATTTGCTCTGGCCGGAGTGCAAGTCCTCCCCCAAGAAGGGCGGACAGATGAAGCGACCGAGATTCACGGAAGAGCACATTATCGCGATATTGAGGGAGCATGAGGCCGGCGCGAAAGCGGCCGATCTAGCTCGTAGGCACAGGATCTCTGAGGCGGCAATCTACAATTGGAAAGCCAAGTTTGGCGGCATGGACGTTCCTGCGGCCAAGCGATTGAGGGCCCTGGAAGAGGAGAACGTGAAGCTAAAGATGCTTCTGGTGGAGCACATGCTCGGTGTGACGGCCCTTCGCGAGCTCCTGTCAAAGTAGTGATCAGACCGCCATTTGCAGATTCTCATGACCCAATCGCATCGTGCAAGCTCGGTGCCTGCACCCAACGAGAGAAGTCAAAAGCGGTCAAATAGCGAACGAGCCGTCTTTGAGACAGACGACATCAGGCAACCGGGACTTCTGTTCCACAAACGGAGATGATCAAGTGAAAAACAGCCCTCCTCCAAGACTAACGTGCGGCATTTTCGACCATTTGGACGACGACGGTCGCGATGTCGCGCGACAATACGAAGATCGCCTCAAGTTGGCGGAAGTGTGTGATTCTCTGGGATTTTACGCTTATCACCTAGCCGAGCATCACTGCACACCACATGGCAGAGGGCCGTCGCCGAATCTGTTTTTATCGAGCGTCGCGCAGCGTACCCAGAGACTGCGCGTTGGTCCGCTGGTCCTGTTGCTCAACCTCTATCATCCTTTGCGCGCGTTCGAAGAGATCTGCATGCTTGACCAATTGAGCGGCGGCAGGCTCGAGCTCGGTATCGGACGTGGCTCCCTGCCGACCGAATGGGGCTATTTCGGCGTCAGCGCGGACGCGGCGCCAGAGCGTTATGAGGAAGCCAGCGAAATCCTAAATGCCGCGCTTAAGGGGCATACGCTATCCTATCACGGACGATTTTTTGAGCTGAGCGAGATACCTTTGACCATGAAGCCTCATCAGCATCCATGTCCGCCGACCTGGATCACGAGCAGCCGGACCGAGTCGGCGGAA
The DNA here is from genome assembly GCF_054820065.1 of Bradyrhizobium sp. UFLA06-06. Taxonomy (NCBI): domain Bacteria; kingdom Pseudomonadati; phylum Pseudomonadota; class Alphaproteobacteria; order Hyphomicrobiales; family Nitrobacteraceae; genus Bradyrhizobium; species Bradyrhizobium sp. UFLA06-06. The sequence goes on along the minus strand of NZ_JADFUD010000071.1, from coordinate 35,940 downwards.
TGGGCCGCTGAAAATGGCGCCAATCTGGCGTGCCAAGGCCGCTCCTCAGCTGTCCGAAACATTACGAATGCGTTCCGCTCGCATCGGGCGGGCATGACGGACGCGGACGATCGGGAGCCGTTTCTTGGTCTGCTCCGCATGGTCGTGATTGCGCAGTCTGACCGAGACGCCCATGCAGCAGCGGAAACCGCTTATCAGCGATGGCTCGAGAGCTTTAGATTCGTATACGAGCTGAACGCCATTCCGACACCACCTACCCTGCCGCTGACCTTCGATGCAGCGCTCGAGAACGAATTGTGCGTCGTCGGAACACCAGCTTCCGCCCGACAGCTCCTTCTTAACCAGATGGAGGAAGCGGGCGCCAACTACCTACTTTGCCAGCTTGCATTCGGGAACCTCCCGCTGGAAACTTCTCTATACACCGCAACCACAATCAGATCCGAGATCATCGCCAGACAATGACTATCCGATTTTGGCACCTCAGAGAGGCAGCGCGTCGCGACCTCCATCTATGATTGGATGTCCCGAAGTCGCTTATCTAGGACCTCCTGCCTTATTCAGCAGGAGGTCCAAAGACCGATGAGGACTGACTCGCCCCGATGACCATCGTGCAGGCCTCTCGGCCGACGTCGTCGGCGGTGACGTGAACTGATTTGGAGAGCGGCGGCATGTCAAGCCAACGTTGTTCATATGCTGCTGGCCTCATGCGTCTTCCAGAGCGGATCCCCCGATCGCGCGCGCTATCCGCGAGCTGGATGCATCCCATCAAAACTTTCGATTTTACCGTTCTTAACCAAATACCCCATAGTCAATCGCCGATTTTCGGAAAGCAGCCCTTCACGAACCACGTGTGACAATGAACCCAGTTTGCTTTGAGCGTCGTCGCCGGGCATCTCCAGCCGCGCGTGCCTGCATCACCAATGAGACTACCCCATCCTGCAAATCGCGGCACGTGCTGCGCACCCATAGTCGGATGGCGCATCGCAACGTCCCACGCGCCATCTACCGCGTAGTCGCCGACCTAATTGTCGTCATGCTAAAGGCGTTCCAGGAGATTGGCTCTCACGCACTCTTATCGGCTGGGGTCCATGCGTGCGCCGGCTAGGCCTCTGACAAGCGAACTGGGCCCTCGGCCAAGGCGAACCGGACCCCCACATCATCGTGGTCGGCGATTCTCACTCGCTCACACCCTCAGCGCTACTCGGCGCTGGCCGCCTTCACCTGCTTTCTGCAAACTTGCACCGCGGTCATCTCATTCTATGCGCTGTTCGCGACTGACTGCGCGTGTGCACAGCCTTCTGCAGCGGCAATTCGTTCTCGTCACGCGCCTGCAGCCCCGCGAACGCGACAAACGACGCACCTCTTTACTTAGCCTAGGCCTGCTCTTAATTACTCTGGAGAAACACCGTGGAACTCGATCCTTCCAATTCGCGTATACAGGACCTGAAGCACCGCATCGACCTGCAACTGGGCATCGTTGCCGCCCTCATCGGTGAAGAAGGCAACGAACTCGAAGCGGTCCGGCTGCTTAACGCACTCACAAACGAAATGATAAATGCGGAGCTTGCGCTCGGTCAGCTCGGCGATGCGAGGACCAACGGCTACACTAGCGACGGGCAAACAGCGCGAATGTCGGCGGACCGCGGCATCTATCATCCAGAAGACCTTCAGGCCTTGGGCCGGCTTTTCGATCAAACAGTGGCAGCTTTACCTGAGGCTCTGCGTACGCCTGCCAACCGAATTAAGATCGCCAAACTGATTCTGTCGCGTGCAGCGGAGTGACGTTCGATTCGGTGTACTCCGGCCGTTGAGGACGCGATGAAACGCCATTCATAGCTGGGCTTACGCCGCGCTGCGGTTTTGCGCGCCCAGCACCGCAGCAAGGCTCAAGATTCAATGGGCTTATGTCTCGCGAGCGAGCCGCTTCCGTTGCCCTGTCATATTGCAACCTCCGGCATCACAGCGGGGTTTGAAAGGACGCCATCGCGCCGGGGAGGTCATCATCGACTCTCATCTCAGCTGGACTTTCTTGTATCAAGTACATCGTATCTATAATGACTTATATTCCGCAGCTAAGCGAATGAATGCGAAGCAACGTATGTGGCGACGCAGAGGCATGGTTGTCTCGTTCGGTACGTTTTCCTCAATGGTTCGGCGCTTGTGTTGCGGCAGCACCTCTTACATCCCGCAACGCACTACATTCCACGGCTCCTTGCAGGACAACACCAACCAGATCATCGCAATTACCCCGCATCTCGTCACCGCCTTCTCTACTGCACTCCCACTTGACGCAAAACGTCACACCACGCGGCCATGCGAACGGGTCAAACAACAGAAAGACGGGCGCGCCGTCGATCATGTTAGAACGCCGACAAACACTGTCCAGACTGCGTCACGCGCTTAGGCGGTGAATCGTACAAAACGGTCAATACTGGGGTTCAAACGCTTCGTATTTCGAGGTTACGAATGTGGTGAAAGGTCAGCTCGTCCGCTAGCACCGTCGCGCCGACCCAATCTGGCCCGCTCTTCTAGTTTCTTGGATTAGCCACCACCACCGACCGCAAGCAATTTGGGCAATTCGGCATGAAAGCGCGCGATAACGCACGCCCGCCTTCGAGTGATACAGAATCATTGAACTGAATTTGATACTACGACGTTCGGTCATCCGCGCTTCAATAAGCGTCTGTATAAATCTGATCGTAGCGTCGACAGTGGCTCGATGCGTGAGCGCGCCTACGGACCCGATCTCTTGCTTGCTTGATAGGCCACCGGCACTCGATGCTTCGACAACGCGACCTCTTCGTATTCAAGATATCGATTGGAGTTTGAGATGGATCAGATCTCATCCGAGCAGATGCAGGCGCCCGAAATTCTCGTGAGCGCCGCGTTTGACAAGGCGTGGCGCTTTGTCGAGAAGGATCCGCTGCTGGCACATAATCACAAGACAGTACTTCATAGCCGATTGCGAGCTTCCCTGGAATCTTCGATAAGGAACGGCGAACGGAATACCTTGCATCTGGCGAACGAGGCGATACGAAAATTACGCGCAGAATTGACAGCCTCGACCAAGGCAGCAAGATTACTCACACTTCCGCGGCAATAACGATCAGCTATGTCACTGCTCTCCGCAATCTTAAGTCGCAGATTAGCATTCTCGATACATGGTTGTCGCATTATTTTTCCACCACTATTTTGCCCGAACCGCTTCTGAACTAATGCAGCGGGTACAAAGCGCCAAGCGCTGGGCAAGTCAGCTAAGGGTCAGAGTAAGCGACGACGAGGCAGGATAAGCTCGTTACCCCTTAACGTGACACTGTGCATACGAAGATTCTACTCATGCCCTAAACTCGGGACGCGCTTGGACAACTTCAGCGTAATGCCTCGTTAGGCGCTGCCGCATCCGCAAGCGCGAAGCAAATTAGCTACTAGAAGCAGGCAAGCCGCATCGACCTTTTTGGCTCCTCCGCGGGCGCACAGAGACCGTTGAGAAGCGTGCAAGAGTTACTATCGGCGGTATTGACCTTCGCTCATGGTGCGTGCCTATCGGCTAAGAGCATCTTGGTCGGGCTGTGCATGGCGATGAATGCGCGCCCAACAATCTGACGCAGCGTTCGATTCGACCCGTTTCTTGCAAAACAATGTTGTGCTGCAGTTACAGCAATTCGCGGCGATGTTGTTAAGACGCACAGCGCCGGGGGGCATCGAAAGGAACAACACTCGAATGAAGAATTTGCTGATTCTGACTGCATGCATCGGCGCACTCGGTGCGGCCGCTCCCGCATTTGGCGCGGACTTCGCCGGGCAGCCCCTCAACGTCAAAGCGCCTCCGCTGCCGGTTGCCCCCCCAGTTACCGACTGGACCGGCTACTATATCGGTATCAATGGGGGCTGGGGATCGAGCCATAATTGCTGGGATTTCAATGGCGTCACTCCCGAGGGCTGCCATAATTCGGCTGGAGCCACCGTCGGTGGTCAGATTGGCTATCGTTGGCAGATCTTCAATACAGTCTATGGCATCGAAGGTCAGGGCAACTGGGCCGATTTCAACGGCTCCAATGTCAGCACCGCCTTCCCGGCAGACGTCATTGGCACCAAGACGGATGCGTTCGGCTTGCTCACCGGTCACATCGGTTACGCGTTCAATGCCGTTCTGTTGTACGCTAAGGGCGGTGCTGCGGTGACCAGCAACACCTATCACATCAATTCAGTGACTACCGGAGCCGGGATTTCCAGGAACGACGATGTGCGTTGGGGTGGTGCGCTGGGCGCAGGGGTCGAAGTCAGCCTCACGCCGAGTTGGTCGGCTGGCGTTGAGTATGACCATTTGTTCATGCAGGGCAGCAGCGTGCTCTTCCCAACATCCGGCGGCGATCGCGTCCACCAGGACGTCGATCTCATCTCGGCACGGCTCAATTACAAGTTCAGCCCGGCGTTTGGCAGATAGTGATATCCACGCCAGCGGCGTCGAATCGAGATCCCCGACCGTCGGTCGGGGTTCTTTCTTCAAGTTCCTTTGACCAACAAGCACCCCCTGCCGGCCTTTTCCAAACACCAGTCGTCCCAGCTGGCTCATAGGCTGGATAAAACGCATCGCCGTGCTCCAACACTCGTTGAGGAGCTCCGATCCGACGCGACGAGGGGTTGCAATCGCTTGCCTCAACGGAAGCGCGAGCAACAATTAACCGTTGGCGCCAGCTCCAATTCGAGTGAGCAATTCAAAAAACATTGAGGCGAATCGCAATAGCGACTGCCTGGATCCGGGTGGTCGCACCCAACTTTCGCATCGCGTTTTTGATATGAAAATTGACGGTATTCAAGCTGATTTCCAAGATCACCCCAATTTCCCATGACGATTTTCCCTCCGCCACCCACCGCATGCAAGTGATCTCCCGCTGCGACAGGGTCACTTTCTTCTCTCCGCCATTATTGCAAGGACGTGCGATCTCGCCATGGGCGGTATGAAAGAGCGAAGCCAATGCGTTGAGATGGCCGATGCGGTCCTGAGGATCAACATCGTCGGATGGAGATGCAAACGACACCACCGATACACGGCCCAGCGGCCCAAACAACGGCACGCTCATACCATGCTTCAAGCCGGCCTCCCTGGCCTCGTCCAGTACGCGTCTCTCGTCTGGCTGAAGTTCATAGTGGTTCGCGAGTTGATCCCACAAAAACGGCCGCAACAGCATCGGCGTCCGCCGAACCACCGGATCGATGGTGTGATACTTGTGTTTGAAGTATCGCTCGCACCAATCTGGTGGCCACTTCACGGCCACGGTTGGGGGTGGATATTCCGCCAGGCGAAGTGGCTCAACGAAGTTGAGGGCGCCATAAGCAACCTCACCGAACCCCTCTTCGGTGGCGCAGTTTACGAGGAGCTCGAACAGCGCTCTGAGCGAATGCGTCTGTTTTGCGCATTCAGTGAAGCTAAAACGATCCATGATCGGCGGCTGAGGACGCCGATCATGGTCGGTGTCGCTGCGTTCGATTGCGCTTGTTTCAGGCGGAGCCAAGTTGGATTCCACGGCCTGAACCTCCCGGGTTTGCTCTACGAGAAGTCTGGAGCGCCCGCATGCTGCCAGACGCCATTTCCGAATTCGGGGCTCTGCCGGCCACTGCGGCGGCGTGATCGTCTTCGTCAAACAACCGAGGCGCCGCTGCTATCCTGTGTCTTAAGCCGAACAACGCGACGCAACCGTAGCGCCGATGCCCATCCAATGTGATCTAACCGGCTCCCCTGTGACGCGCTGGTAATCTAGGAATCGCCGCTGGGCCGGCCACCTTGATTGGTCCGCGCTCTCGATCTCTGACGCACATGCGGAGCGCGCGGATTTGAGGAAATCCGACTGTCCTAACGGTTCAGCCGGCGATACGAACCAAACAGCACGACCGGTTGCGGCGTCAGCATAGGTCAGATTGGCTCGTGCGAAACCCAGGTCCGGTGCGAATGAAGCTTCGCTGCATGTCAAGGTCGAGCACGAGCAGACTATAGGCACTGAGCTTCCCGAACGAGGTGAGCTAGGGTACGCCGACCCGCTGGCGGGCGCCGGCTCCCCACTGCGTGGTGTCACCGTCGATGCTCTGCTTGCCGGCGAAGGTGATAGTGGCGTCATTTTTCCTCCCCCTCTTGCGAATTCGCATCGCCAGCCCTTGGCCGATCCTGGGCCCCTCCGCGGCGTCGAGGACGCGATCGATAAGCAACATGCAGCAGAAACCCCAAGAGGTAACGACCTAGCATTAATGCGTGGTCTCTGAGGGGCGTGCAGGTCCGGCGCGAATAAATCGAAGGGGCGAATAGAAGTGGCGCCAACGATGCAACGAGAGACACGCGATGTCGCGAGAGCTCCTTGACGCAGAGGACACGTTGCATGTGCATCTCCAGAAGGGAGAGGACTTGGGATCGGACCAGCAAGTGTCATACCAGTTTTTGTGTTTGCACAATCATTCGTGGAAGCAAGGGCTTGGCAAACGGGCGGTTCCAGTACATGGCGTATTGAAGCAATCGTGACATCGGAAGGAAACGCGACAGCACCATTTGCGCGAGCCGCGGCACCAATTGATCCAGATCAAAAAAAGAATGCCGTTTTCGCGACGGCAGCCCCTCCAACGCGTCGATATCCCAAGCGCAGCGAACTTCTGGCCTGAAAGCACGGAGGCTGGCCGATCAGAGATCGACGACAAACACGGGTCCGATCACCGGCAACCGACCTTGCATGTGTAACGGCTCGGAATGCCCGTGGACGTCAGGCGAGGTCGGGAGTACTGCCTACCCGACATGCGTTGTCCATCCACCTGCAAGAGTCTTGGGCAGTCCAGTCAACTACCCAACTTGACAATTGATGGAGACGATCGACACATGGCAATCGTCATGCAATTTGGGTTGAGGATCGGTCCGGCAGCGCATTCTGACTAAACTCGGAATTCAAAGCAACAACCCCGCGGGAAAGACAATTGCACCTCGCCTCGGGAGGGCATCCTTGATGCGGTTCGCAACCAAGGCGAAGCGCGTCGCCAAAACCGGTGAAGTATGTTTTCTCTGGTCCTGGCGATCATCTCACTGCTCTATACGACCGTTGGCCAGGCGGGTGGTACTGCATTTCTGGCGCTAATGGCTTTTGCTGCTCTGCCATCGACAGAGATGCGCCCGACGGCGCTTGGTCTCAACATTGTTGTCGCGACTTACGCTACATGGGTCTTCAACCGCAACAAAGTCGTCGACTGGATAATGCTGCGTCCGCTTCTGCTCTCATCGATGCCGGCGGCGTTTGCCGGTGGCCTTATGGTGCTCGGAGAAGACATTTATAAGACGCTGACCGGGGTCGTCATTCTACTGGCAGGAGCCGTGATGATCGTGCGGCGTGGAGGCGCCGCCGATCGCATTTGCGAAAATCCGATCTGGGGAACGGTGGGCATTGGAGCGGCGATTGGCCTGGTTTCCGGCCTGACCGGCGTCGGCGGCGGGGTGTTCCTCGCCCCGACGCTCATCGCCCTGAATTGGGCGTCGCCGAAGCAGAGCGCCGCGCTGTCGCCCCCATTTATTCTGGCTAATTCCACAATCGGCTTCGTTGGAGCTCTTCTCGCTGGTCAATTTCCGTCTTCGTATTTCTGGCTTTACGCAGTCGCCGCGCTGGGGGGTGCCGTCGCAGGCACGATGATCGGCCTGAAATGGATGAGCCAGACAACTGCCAGGTTCATTCTCGTGGCGGTTCTATTCGTTGCCGGTATCCAATTGGTTTGCGCATGATCGCGCAGCTGAAGCGCGACCAATGAAGACCTGAACTGGATAATCTTACGAAGATTGATAACTGTAAAAGCAAGCGCAAAAGCAAGCGACATAAAGCGCTAGGCGGACAGAAACGCATCGTCAGATAGCGATCGCGTGAGAAGTTGGTCGGACTCGGATCCGGGATTAGCAAAACCTGACACTTGGTTGTGAATTGGTGAGCTGCCTGTATTGGCGATGGGACGTCGCCGAGCCAAGGCGCCCCGACGCACTTTGCCGGGGTTGGAAGTGCGCCGGGTCCGCCCCAACATCATCAGTACATCCGTGACGATGCTTGCGGCAATGAGACAAGCAGCGTGGCGGAAATGAGGCCTGTCCATTTTTTTGGGCGTGGCGTCTAAAATGCTTTCTGCGTGGCTCCAAGAGCCTTGAATCTCACGTAGCGTCAGGTTGTATGATCTCGCGCTTGTCGCGCCTCATCTAATGAGCAACTTCTTATCCATGGTATCTCCAACGGACACGTCCTGCTCATGGCATCTATCCGAGAGCTGCCGCCTATAGCGAAGGAAGGTGAGCGATGAGAAGCCGCTCCACCCGGACCTGCGCGGGATGTCGCTTGCCTCGCGGTGATGGGTCGAGATGGTGGATCACATCCACGCTCGCAGCGCAGCCTTCGGCCCTGGATACCTCTCGCCACGTCAGTCCCTAGGCCGTGATATCGAGAACGGAATTCCGATTTCGACTTAGTTCGGACCAGTTGACATAACTCAAAGACACAGGAGGGCGCATCGGCCAGCTTCGCGGCTGTATAAGCATGGGAAGCCAAGCCTTGCAGACCGCACTCCTGAACAAATATTGCGATGCTCGCCTGCCTTGGTACACCATCTACCCAACTGTACCGGATTTCTCCACGACAATCGGCGCCAGGACCTGTCAGACTTGGTTGAACCGGCTGCCGCCCGACGAACCCGTATCGCTCTATATCCACGTTCCGTTCTGCCGGTCGATCTGCTGGTACTGCGGGTTTCCTACAAGCCTCACGCGCAGCGAACGGCCGATTCGCAATTACTTGACGTCGCTGCGGGAAGAGATTCGTTTGGTTGCGGAGCGACTGCCGCGCGCCTTGCCCGTCAACGACGTGCATTTCGGCGGCGGAACGCCAACCAGCATTGCGGCGGTCGATTTCCTAGCTCTGATGGAGCTATTACGCCGCTATTTTGCCTTCAGCACGTCCGCTAGCGTCGCCATCGAGATCGACCCGCGCGCGCTCACGACCGAGATGGCGCAAAGCTTAGGGGCAGCCGGGGTCAGCCGCGCGAGCATTGGTGTGCAAAGCTTCGACACCAAGGTTCAAAGGGCGGTCAACCGCATTCAGAGCGAAACGCAGACGGCTTCTGCTGTCGAAAGTCTTCGCCAGCAGGGAATAAGCCGCATCAACTTTGACCTGCTTTTTGGACTGCCGCACCAGACGGTGCAGTCCTGTGTGAACTCGGCAAGGACGGCCGCGGCCATGCGACCCGACCGGCTTGCGGTCTTCGGTTATGCCCATGTGCCCTCCTATATGAAACGTCAGCGCCAGATCGATGAGACGGCACTGCCGGACAATGTTGCCCGCGTCGAGCAAGCTGCGGCCATGGCGAACACGCTGGTGTCTGCCGGCTACCGCCAAATCGGGCTCGACCATTTCGCCTTGCCGGACGACGAACTCACGCTGGCACAAGAAGCTGGACGGCTACGCCGCAACTCGCTGGGTTATTCGGCAGATACCTGCAAGACCGTGATCGGCCTTGGTCCGTCAGCCATCGGCCGTCTCGGTGACGGGTACGTCCAGAACGCGGCCGAAACCGCTACTTATAGCCGGCATATCAGAGCTGGCCGTCTGGCAACATCGAAGGGCTGCTGTCTCACTGAGGAAGATCGGCTGCGGGCTGCGATTATCGAGCGCCTGATGTGCGATCTGGAGGCCGACGTGCCGGCACTCTGTGCTGCCCATGGAGTTGATCCGATTGGGTTTCTCGATTCAGCCGACCGCTTGGAAATGCTCTCCGAGGACGGCATAGTGGAGATCCAGGACGGCTTCATCCGCGTCAAGCACGAGCACCGTTTTGTCGTGCGCGCTGTCGCTGCGGCATTCGACGCTCATCTCGACCGCACACCCTACTAAGCCACGGATCCGAGCACGGTTTCGATGCATCAACGCTGCTTGCGGACGAATGATCGAAACAAGTCCGCCGTGAAGAACGCCGACGAGCGCTGATTTAAGCGATGTTTTGAGCCGGGACAGTTTCGGCGAAGGCCCGGATGATGGCCCGCAAGAGTTCTGCGAGCCATCGCAGGAGCAGGCCGAAGTTGTAGCCGGCCGCTGCGAGGACGGCGTTGATACGGTCGCCGACGCGGCCTTTGAGATAGTTGCGGTCCATGCGGTGCTCGGCCTTGACGTGACCGATGACGGGCTCGACAGCCGCACGACGCTTCATCTCGCGCCGGATGGAAGCCGTGACGCGGCGAACCTGACCTGAGATCCAGACCCTGAGCCGGTGCGGGTGGTTGTGGCCGCGGTACCCTTTGTCGACATGGATGCGGCGAGCCTCCACGCCGGTGAACTTCTCCATGTCGGCGACCACGGGGCCGAGCGTGTGGCCGTCGAAGGGATTGCCGTGCAGCGCCTTGGCATGGAGCACGAACTGTCCACCCTTCGGGGACGTCACGGGGGTGGCGATACTGACCTTGCAGCCGAACTCGTAAGGCGCGCGGGCTTTGCCCTTGCCGATGCACTCGACCTCCGGCGCATGCAACGCATAGACCTTGGGGCCGCGCTGATGCTGATCCTGGCTGCGCACCCGCTGCGCCAGATCGAGCAGCGGGCCGAAGCGCGCTTCCAGCGCCGCATCGCCATCAATCTTGCGGCGGATATCGCGGATGATCCGGCCAAGCCGCGTCCGCAGGAACCTGAGTTGGCGCCGGGCGCGCTTGAACTGATGCGCGTGGGTATAGCGGCCGACCATGATGGCGGCGCGCTTCGCCAGGCGCAGATAGCTCTGGCGCAGCGGCACACGGTTGCGCTTGGCAAGCCCGACGAGCTTGGTGATGGCCCGATGCATCAGCCGCGCGTCGGTCGGATGCGCAACGGCCTTGGGCTGCACCGTGGTACCGACCACCACCCGCTCCAGATCCTGGGGACCGATGGCGCCAGTCTTGTGTGCCACCGACAGACTTTCCTGGATCAGCGCGACGAGCTGCTCCTCGCCGAGCCGCTGGCGCCAGCGCGTCATCGACGATCGATCGAACGGCAGCCGGTGGCAGAAGCTCAACTCGCCGCAGAAGTATTGATAATAGGGGTTCTCGATCCAGCGGCCGCACAGCACCTCATCCGAGAGATTGTGCATGTGCTTCAGGATGAACAGGCCGGCGACAAGCCGCGTCGGCAGGCCAGGCTGCCCTGGGCCGGTTTGGCACACCGAACCAAAGCGGTCATCCAGAAACTTCCAGTCGATCAGCGCCGGGCCAACCGCACCAGCGGGTGGCCCATGTCGATGATTTGATCGAGCGCCGGAAGCAACAGGTCTTTTTGGCGATCATCTCGCGGTTTGCTCATCGCCGTCCCCAATGCCGATGACCAGCCGTCAGGGAATCACGAATCGCTCGAAAGCAAAATCCAAAAATGCAAGAAACCGCGGCCCAACACCCCGCTTTCCTGCAAATCGAATACTTTATCGAGACAACTTCTGCCTATCTCTCAGGCCGATCTGCATTCTTCACGGACGACAAACAAGCGGCCGGAATGCTGTCGGCTGCCTTGATTCGGATCACCTCGGCGAGCGTGACCTTGGTGACGACGTTGCGTTCGTAGGCTTCGGCTATCTATCGCAACAAGCCACTTTGCGAAACGTACGGCTGACCTCAGTGAGTGCGGCTAAAGGCCTCGGCCACGCCTGTAACAGCCTTAACATATCAAGGCCTGCCCCTCTTCTGTCCTGTGATCACTGGCGCACCTCCGACGGAAACGGGGCCTTGTGGGTTGGACCGCTCTACGCGCTTCTCGGCGCGCTTCTTGGTCGGGCTCGAAGCAGCTTGTGGGGGCGACGAAGAAATGGCGGAGGGAGCAGAAGTGACAGCTGCTGGATTCTGCAAGGAATCAATCCGCGAAGCCAGCACCGTGATCTGATCTAAGATCCCCTTGAGGTCCTTCCGCTGCGCATCGATGTACCGGTTAAGCTCTGCGATATCCTCGCTCACCTTCTCCTGCGCCCAACGTATCTCGGTTAGGGATATTCTGTCCTGCGCCGACAGGCCCACCGCCGCATCTGCGTGCCCGGCTGCCGACGTCTCGACAAACCCCGCGAGGCTGCCGCCAAAATGGGCTGCTGCCGCACACAAGCCGACGAGGACGAGAAACACCAAACCGCAGCGAATTCGCCCTGACGAGCCGTATAAGAGCGGCCGCAAGTCTGAGGCGGCCGCCTGGTCAACCATCTCCATCGTTCCTTGCCCGACTTCCCCGTTTCGATAGACTTCTTGGTTGACGCGAGAGCTCGCGATGCTCACGCATCCCAGCGAGCCGCGGCCGCCCCAAAAACATTCTTCAACTCGCCGACCATTTGCTCCCTTGGCTCCAATGAAGCGGCCCGTCTTGACCAAGGCAAAGCGAACACCCTACGGGGAACTCCTGCATTATAGGGCTGGCGGTAGCACTAGTTCTCATCTTCCTCGGCCATGGTGCAGCATTTTCGCATCATTCAGGATAACGTTGCAGATTCTGCACCCTGCCGACGCCTGATGCGAGCCGGCCGCTATTTCCTTCAAAGTCGGACTCTCGGTTTCCGTGCTGCCGAGGCTGGCAACTTCGCGGCCAGGCGCTACGAAAAAGGCGCCACAGCTGGCGCTCGAGCCACCATGCCATTGGAGCGGCAAGTGTTGAGCATGGCCAACTACCAATCCTGGCAGGTTGATCGAGACGACGGACGCATGGCAAGCGTGGCCCACGAACGTTACGGGATCATAGCTAGGCACTCGAAATGCACCGCAGATTTGTCCGTGCCAATGCAGCGGACGGAATTAGCAACTTCTCGCCCACAGCCCTTAAAGCAGCTCGAAACCTGCTTCCCCCGCTGTTCTGGGCCACCATCGTGGACGTTGTGACGCGATCGCTGCGCGAACAAATTCCAAGGCTCTGTGGAAATCGCGGTCGTCGACGATCGCTTCGTCCTTGGCGGACCACGATACCAGGACAGCTTCACGAAGCCACGGCTCCGCTTTGGCAGGCATTGCATCCCCGTGGCTGCCACTTCGTCGAGAAAGGCACTTCGAGCAAGATGCTCGGCACGGCCGCAATCCTCTACCTCATAGTGGAGCAAGGTCGAGGTTCGAAATGTCTTGGCGGCTTGGACAGCTGCGGCTCCGCGCGCTCGCGGCCAACGGTTCTCGCTCAGCCAGCAAGCGTTGCTCACTCTCGGCAAATCCGGCCTGACGCACACGCAAGGTGCAGACCAGATCATGCTCGCGCTTACGGGTGACCAAGTCGCCAGGTCTAGTGAATCTCGCTGGGATAGACGTCCTGCCCATGAGGCGTCGTCCTCTTGTCCCCAGACGCCACGGCTCGGGAGGTCCGTTCTGGACTAGAGAGGCCGACTTTCAATCCATTCATGGCTCGCAAAACAAGGATGCGAAGTAGACTGTGCGTGATTGCTTTGTTGCGGCGACGACGCCTCGGACATCTTCGGCTATCGCAGCATTTGCCTGCAGTTTGCGATCAAGCGAGCCGCAACGGCGACTTGCCGTTGCGCTTTCGCTCGCGGCTTGTTTGGTCGGCGCCCCCGTTTCGGCACAAACTGCCGACGAGCCTGTCCCCAGGAGCAACGCTGCGGACCAAGCCACCAAGAGAAGAACGTTAACGCCCCCGGATATGGCTACAAAGCTCCGGATCGGCGTGGTCAATCAGCCGATTCGACTTCATGCCTCGGCGTCGGCGTCAGCCCCCAACCTACCTCTCATAAAGCCCGGCAGCGCCGGTCGGGTTGCTCAGACGCAAACGCGAAAGACGATCGCCCCCTTCGCACGCTTTGATGCTTTCCGAGAAAAAGGGATTTGGCTCAACATACCCGGCCCTGCTGATACAATTGATCAGGACAAGCATGGCGTTAGATCCGTACTGGCAGACGTCGGCATTGGCTATATCGGCTGGACGCACAACACCTTTGCAAACAACCAGCTGCCGAATGCGACCAGAAGCAGCATCGCCAACCAACTCTATATGGGGCAGAATCCGACGTTTGCTACGACGAACTTCGTGATCGTCACTTATGATCTCAGCCGGTTTGGTATTCCCGATGGACAGATTGTCGTTGGAGCCGAGCAGCAATACTGGACATGGAAACGACCGGGACCGGATCGAGTAGGATTGAATACATTCGCCTACTATCAAACGTTCTTCGACAGAAAATTCGAACTCAAGCTTGGCTATCTCAGAAATGCGAATGAGTTCACCGGCACATTATTCGGAGGAATTTCAGGATCAAACATGTTTGCCCTTTTCCAAGCAGGGATGAGCACCAACGCCGCGCCAACGCCCGCCGCCAACCTGAAGTACAATTTTGATGATCACTTGTACAACAAAGTTTCCGTGCAGCGGTCAATCAGTCCAGATGGTCCCTATGCGCAGATAACCGAAAATCCTTCGGGTTTAAACTGGAGCACAGCCAATGCCGGCATTCTGTTCATTGATGAACTTGGCTACAAGAGCAAGGCCGCTCCTGGCGTTCCCGACACGTGGCTGCGGGCCGGCATTGCTTTGAACAGCAGCCGCTACAGGAATTTGGCAGATCCGGATCAACAAAGGGAGAGCGGGAATAACTTTTATTACATAGCTGCTGACAGGCAGCTCTGGCAGAGTGACGTTGAGGGGACGCCATCTCGCGGCATCTATGGCGGATTCTCCATCATGGGAGCTTCACCTGACCTAAACAGGATCGGCCAGTATTACGAGCTTCGTCTTTATGCAAAGGGACTGTTTGACAGCCGGCCCAGTGATTTGATTGCTCTGGTTGCCAACAACACGACCTGGAGCAGGTTTGCAGTGGATGCTGCCTTGGCCAAAGGGCAGCTTGCGCATCACGATACCACAGCCATCACGGGGACCTATACCGCGCATCTCGCTCCGGGGATATATGCAAGCCTCGGACTGTCCTACATTCACAACCCGATAAGCGTCATCCACACGCCTCAAACAGAGCACGCCCTCAATCTGTTGGTGTCTACGCTGATATTTTTCTAGATCAGTGAGGATGCCACCAATTCTGCTACCAAACTCTCGGTTCGAAACAATTGCGCGCAAAGTTCTGCCAGCGCGCCGGCGAGACGCTGTGAGAGGAGACGAACCAGGGGGCCTGCTATCTCATGATCTAAGAGCCTCCTGGCCGGATTTCGGCTACAGCTACTTATCCGCAGGCTGCCCCGCTCGACATAGGGCGCGGGGGTGAAGTTCCAAGAATGAGCTGAGACAGATAGGGAATGTCATGCACGGTTCGGCGCACCATTAGCGCGACGAGGACAATCGCAGCCCCTAGAATTCCCGCCACAGCCAACTTGGATGTGAGATCCAACGGCTCTGCGTACGGTATCGAATCCATGAGACGAAATGCCATGCCCTGAATCAGGTACAGCACCAGCGTGCTCTGTCCTATTTCCACGGCGATAAAGCGGACCACTCGATTGGAGCGGCCAACTCTCCAGCATTGCCGGAAGAGTTCACTCATGATCGCTGAGGCCGCTGCTGAGCCAAAAAGCATCAGAAGCACGTCTTTTGCCGACTGCATATCTTTGACCAGGGCGAGATTGTTGTAGACGTAGGTGTCTTTGCGCCAGGCCAGAAAGCACACCAGTGCGGCTATTGAGGCAGACATGATCAAGAGCGGCTTGTAAGCGCCCGTTATGCTCGTCCACCAGTCTCTTGACTGCGCAAATGAGAATCCCAAGCAGAAGAACGGGTAAGTGTACTTTATGAGAGGAAATATGGAGAATGTCAGAGGTGCAAGTGCGACCAGGATGACCGATAAGAATAGGATCCAGGGCGACCAACGATTGAAGATCGAAAGAATTTTGACGAAAAGAAAACAAACGAGCGCGGCCCAGATGAACCAGTATGTGCCGGCGACATCGTTTAGAAGCTGTAAAATGTTGCCTGATGCGTCAGGGGCGCGGGGAAGCACGGCTAACTTTGCTGTCTCCAGGAGAGCGCACCAAAACAGCATGGGCACCAAGAGCTGCATCGCCCGATCACCGACGGCTTGCATCAACGACTTTCGCAACAGCGCTCGGCAAGAAAGATATCCGCTTATCGCCATGAAGAGAGGCATGTCGAACATGTAGATCCATTTGAAGAATGGCGAATCCCAGAATCCTTCATCTCGGTAGAGGAGATATTGGATCAAGTGACCGACGATCACCAAAATGATGAGCACTGCTTTGTCGAAATCCAAAGCTAGATCGCGATCGTTTTCCTCTGGCGTACCAGGCAAAGTCGACCCAGTTACATTTCGCATCATCTCGACATCCCTTAATCCAACGAGCTGGAGATCCGTCTGACGTTGGGTAGCTGCCGCGACCAAGTACTGGCCGGAAGCTGCATCATCAGGTCGTCGGTGCCGCGCGGCAATCAGGATGGAAGTGCTTCCCAGCCAGATTGTCGCGCTATACGTCGGTCCATCATGCGCATCAATTTGGAGTTCCGAGCCGACATCAAAGACATCCCTGCCGGATGTCACAGGGCCACTCTCCGGAACGCTGCTTTGAAGCTAGCCGTTCAGGTCAGCTGGAATATCGGGTGCTGGTGAACCAGGCGTGCGAAGGTCGGCCGTGGCCTGGCGGCGCCCGAGAAGACACCACATCATGACGACTGTTCTTAAAGCCAAGTTTCATGAGATGCCGCGTTATACCGGAGCACGGGATGCCTGGTCCAAGAACGAGATAGGCTGAGCAGCCGAACATCGGGATCCGGCGGCCAACCACTTAGTATGAAAAGCAACTGCTGCAGCTTTTGCTCCATGGAAATCGATCCGACCGATGATCGTGGAGGCAATTGCCATCGCAACTCTACGCTCCGATAGCTGGCTGCGCGCCAATGTTCAATTATATGGATGTGGGCGATCGTTATAAAGAAAGCGGGAACGAGCTATACGACGGTTTACCGATTTAAAGTGGTGCTACCTCACTTCGATCGGCTGCCAGACCGAGCAGTCACCTTGCTGGGTGTCCCGTCCGGAAAAAGTGTTTGCAACGCACTACGAGAATTTTGAACAGCGGCAATACCCAACTCGAGCATGAAGGCCTAAATATATGTAGGTTGCGCAGCAGGGCCTCCTTCCGAAAGTATTCGACCTTGCCATCACGATTAGCCAGCGTCAGCAAACCGACGTTTGTTGGCGAGCGTTCCTACATCCACCAGACGCTCGCGTCGTCCGCACTCCGGGCTGTGGGCGGTCGAAATGGTTCGAACAGTTGCGCTTACTGAGCAACGGCTTCTAAGGCAAGATGATCGGCGGAAGATTTGTGAAAGCCTGAGGGATAGAGAAGGCCGCGTTCAAGCTGCGCCAACAAACAGGAGGCTAGACCGCTCAGGCGGTGCCCATCTCAGTACTTCGAATGGATACATCGGCTGTCAAGGGCCGGGCTGTAGAACGCCTCGCGCGAGCTGCCCCGCCGAGCGCCTGAGATTGCCGTCCGCCTGCGCTCTTCAGCCACGTTCAGGATAGATGCGAACGCGCTGGCGCCCCTCGCTTTCATCCAACTCGCCCCTGTAGGGCACACCGCGGATCTGGAAATAGGTTGGACGCCCAGCCTGCGGCATGATGCGTTCCCCCTGCAGGACGCGGACAAGGTAAGGCGGAAGGAACCGCTCGCGGTGCTCCCATCCGCCGCGGATCAGATACCCAAGGTCCCGTAGGCCCTCACGGGGTTGCTCGGCTTGGACGATCTGCGGTGGATGATGAAGCGGCTGGGATGGCCCAGCTTCATCAAGGTAGCTCGGGCGCGGATGATGGATCAGGCGGACATCCGTGCGCCCTCCTGGTCCGAATGTGGCCGAGTAGCGCTCACCGTTGATCATAAACTGACTTGGCCCGAACTGGTTTGGCAGCAGATTGATGTTGCCGAGGACGTCAACCAACACGTCCGAGGCCGCTTGGGAGCCGTGACGCCAATCCGAGCCAACGACGGCCCCAATATCCCGCAGTTCCTGGGCGCCCCCGGACGGTCCAGCGAATGACGGCGCTCTGCGAAATTCAGGTGCGGGCGCAGAGCGTGCATCGTCGTGCAAGTCGTGCGGTGTGGACGGATCCAAATCAACCAAGGGATCCAGACCGCTGTAGATGTTTGATGACCGAGGCCTCACCGACGATGGTGAGGCGGGTTCCTGCATCTGTTGCCCGAGCCAATCCCAGGCCCCTTGGCTTAGGCTGGCTGGAGTCGCAGGAAGCCCGTGCGGCAGATTGGGTTGCGGGAGCCAATAGGGCGCTTGCACAGGTGCGGCGGGTTGGAGAATCTGCTCGCTGGACCGATCCCAAGCCCCGGCGCTCGGGCTGGCCGATGTTGCGGGAAGCTGCTGCGACGAGCTGGCCTGCCAACCGTGGTGCGGCACTGCCAGTGATGAGGTGGGTCCGTGGATCTGCTCACCAAGCCAATCCCACGCTCCCGCACTCGGCGTGGCTGGCGTTGCCGGGACCTCCTGCGGCGAGTGCGCCTGTCGGGCGCCTTCGGCGACGGGCTGCCCCGCATCCTCGGCAGGGTGCAAGCCGAGGGCCCTGTTCGCCTCAAGGATTTGCTGGTAGCGGCCAAGCCTGAGCAAATCAGCTTTGATTTTGCCGTCTTCGGTTTCTTGCCTATACTCCGCGACATCCTGGTCGAGCCCGGAGGTGAAGAGCCGGCCGGCGATGGCCTGCTTATCGTGCTTTTGCAGCCATTCACTCAGCCTCGACATTCGGCGAGCCTGCCTGTCGATCGTCTTCGGCTCAACCCTGCGTGTCGCCTTTTCCGCCGCGGCCCACATGCCGATGAGGGTCGCGTCCGCGGAATGGGGAGCCAGGCGACGGAGATCGGCTGACAAGGTGTTTCCGGCGCCGACCTCACGGAGCTTTTTCAAGGCAGCTTTGATACGCCTTGCGCGGTCCGCTGCATAGGTGTCGACATCTTGGTCGAGCTCAGCTTCGAGCTGGTGGTTTTCCACCTCCGGATCTTCCAGTTGCGCATTTTCCATCTCGAGGCGAATGCGATCCGCAATTGAGGGCCTATCGTTGTCATTCAGGCGCGCGCTCAAAATGCGCAGGTCGGCTGCCGCATTTCTGATGGTGCCGTCGGTGAGGTTGCCGGCTGCGGTGCCGTCGGTGCGGTTGCGGACTGCTCTTTGTCTAAACTCTTTGATGAGCGCCTCGTCTTCCGGATCGACCCCGCGCGTCCGGCCCGGCTGTCTGGCGTAATCGACGCGAAAACTCGTCGAGGAAGCATCCGACTGCGCGGTCTCCCGCGAGGACTTGCTACTCCCTCCAAAGGCCTTGCCGACCCCCGACTTGAAGCGCGACCACAGTCCGCGGCTTTTACCGCTCCTGGCCTGAACCCCAGGCTCCGCGTCCGGCAAGCTGTAGCGCGCGCTGCTGAATAGATCATCGCGCAAACTGGACTGCGGCACTTGGGCCGGAGCATCAAGCTGAAAGCGGGGAATGTCTACGCTCCGCCGCGCATCGCCCCGCGCGCTGTCCCTAAAATCCGAGCGTGGCGGCACCCGCATCGAACCGCCGAGCTCGTCCCGTCGAACTGCCCCTCCCGCTCCTGCGGGAGTCTGGTCCGGCGAACTCGACTTTGCGGAACTCTCATCAGGCGAATCGAGCTGCAAATCTTCCATCCGCCGCTCAAAATCGCCTTGCTGGCTTGCGCTGCCCCCTTGCTGCCCCGCTCGCCCCTGTCGGGCGGCGTAGGCCTCCATCCAAGCGCCTGAATCGAAGAATGGGTCGACTGGATCCATCCTGCTCTCCTTGTGATGTATTGGCCCTGCGCAATCCACACGCTTGCACGGCCGCTAAGCGGCAGCTGTGAAGCGAGGTCAGATTTTGGATTTTTATGGGACCTAGCTTTCGAAAAGCTGACGAGAAGAATTCACAGCGGGCAATGGCGCTTGCGATGATCTCCTCTGAAGGGGCAGCAAGAAGCCGGCGTGGCGCGACGGCCGGGCCCTGCCCCAATTTCAGTTGCTGTCGACGGGACGCCCCAGCGCAAGGACGATCTCGTCCCCGCTATTGACCCGAGAGCCGCTTAAAGATGAGAAGACAGCCCGTAAGCGTTCCTCTATTCCGATCTGGAAGGTCCGGCGGATAGCCAATCTGTGGCACCTGCGAAGAACGTTTTCAGCGACCATTTCGCGGCTTCGCCATCGGTCAATTGGTGAGAATAAGGCTCGCGACCTGCGGGATTGGCCCCAACACCGGTGGATTTGTATTCAGCATAGTAGGCCGTCCTCAGCGAATTGGTCTTGCCCGGAGCCCATTCGCGCCAGCCTTCCGCGACCACCGGTGCATCCAACTTCGTCGATAGGAACACCACCGTTGCATAGGGGCGCCAGGGTCGGCCAAGCGCAACATCCCGCGCGGCGGAGTCGGCAGTCAGTCTGCAATGATCGAACACATAGGCACTGTCCTCGTCCGGCGCTGCCTTGCTCTGCGCGGTATAGACGACCGCCTGATTGGCGATACCGTGCAACTCACAGTGTCGGAAATAGGCCTTGGCATTGCCGAATATGAAATCGACGTGTCCCTCGATATAGCAATCCGAGAAGTATTGTCGCGACATTCGGCCGTTCTGCCCCTTACCGGCGAACAATGTGTCCTGGGCGCCGAGCAGGCGGACGCGGCTG
The DNA here is from genome assembly GCF_054820065.1 of Bradyrhizobium sp. UFLA06-06. Lineage (NCBI taxonomy): Bacteria > Pseudomonadati > Pseudomonadota > Alphaproteobacteria > Hyphomicrobiales > Nitrobacteraceae > Bradyrhizobium > Bradyrhizobium sp. UFLA06-06. The sequence continues at coordinate 15,325 of NZ_JADFUD010000071.1, read as the reverse complement.
ATGATGTCCCTGTCTCCGGTAACAGACAGTGCGACGGCCTGCGAAGCTGGATTTGCCGAATTGAGCGCGTAATCGTTTTGGATCGTCAGGTTGTCGAGCCGGAAGTCATCGCCTGAGGCGTCCAGCGTCGCAGAACGGATGGTTCCTCCGACGTTGATCGCGCCGTCGCCGTACACAATGACCGTATCATCCGGCTTCCTGCCTAAGCCTTTGATATGAACACCGGATTTGAAGACTTTGACCTTCTCGCGATAAATGCCGGGTAGGATCTCGATATCCCCGCCTTGGGCCGGTAATGCGTCGATGGCTGCCTGCACGGAATGATAGGCTGCCCTGTCGCCGTGCGAGACAAGAAGTGGCTGAGCATGGGCTGCACAGATGCAAAAACATCCGGCCAGAACCGCAGCGAACACCGCGAAATTCCGCATGTGACCTCACCTGTTATCGGGTTCGCTGCACGCTTGATGCTATCGGTACAATGTGCCGCCGCGACCTGGCAGCCGAGCATGGTCAAACAACGTTTCCTACCGAACTGGAACTTACCCGCGATAGCCGAAACGTCCGAGCGCGGTCACGCTTGTCGGACTCCTGCAATAAGGCGCGAGCGCCGCCCCGCCATTCGCAAGACCAGCGAATCAAAGCCGTATCAAGGCAGACCTGAGCGGTCTTAAGGCTCGGCATCGAGTTGTTGTGCTTACTGGTTACCGTCGCGGAATGCCCTGGCGCAGCCCCGCCAACCGCGTGGCACCGGTTCTCTTGCTCGCCCGGGCAGCGGCGGCGACACGTCAGAATGATCGGTGGTCACATTTGCATGTTCGAGCTGCCAAGTCGCGGAATCGGCAAACCGAACATCCTCTAGCGTCACGTCAAGCGCATGACCCTCGTCTAACCCGCGCATCAGTAGCGCACCATTGTCGCCGCGCACATGGCGCAGAACGATCTGGCGATAGACTGGAATCCTCATGCCTTGGGCACGTGGATCGTACTTTGTATCGAACACGACCGGCCATCGGTTGCCACGCAGACACACATTCTCATAAGTCACGCGCTCGACCAGGCCGCCTCGGCTGACATCGCTCTTGATGCGCAGGCCGGACGTCGTGCCGTCCAGGGTCAGGTTGCGCACGAGTATGTCGCTGGCGCCAGAGTTCACCTCGCTGCCGATCGACATCCCGTGTCCCCACCCGAAATAATTATCGGTGATGGAGATATGGCGAGTTGAACCATTATCGCCGGCTTTGATCGCTACGTTATCATCTCCAGTGCGGATGAAGCTGTGGATGATGGTCACATCCTGGCTGGCGCCTGGGTCGATGCCGTCGGTATTGCGGGCATCGGCCGGTGTATCGATCGTCAGACCCCAGACAGTGGCACCTTCGACCCGGTTCATCGCGACATGGAAATTGGGTGCATTGCGCAAGGTGACACCAGAAAGCGTGATGTCCTGCGCATGATCGATCTGAATCAAACGCGGAGCGTTCTGACTACCGCCCTCGGCTTGCGCGCGGCGGGCCAGCTGCCACCAGGTCTCGGCGCTGCCGACCATCGGCGCACCGCCCTGGCCATCGATGATGCCGTCGCCATAAATGCCGCCGCCGCGCGTTTTGGAGAAGCTGATCAACGGCCGGCAACCATCGCCCTTACCTGCGATGCGGCCACACTGTCCGCGGCCCTTGTCGTACGCAGCTGGCTCGGGAATAGCCAAAAGTGTTGCACCGCGTCCAATCCACAAGGTTACGCCCGATTTCATCTCGAGCGGATACGACCGGAACTCGCCACGTCCGAGATAGACCGCAGCACCGGCGGGGCAATGGTCGATGGCATCCTGGAGCCTCGCCGTATCGTTGCTGCCAGACGGCACCGGGCGGTCGCAGACCGTATGAGGTGCAACGGGCTCGGCGACAATGCGGCGATCTTGCGCGTTCGCGCCGGGGCAGACAACCATGGTGGCAACGATGGACATCAGCGTCCATTCGCGAAAATGCTTTGTCATTAACTTCGTCTCTTTGCCGCGAGCATCATCGCCGCTTCGTTATCCTGAGCTGAGCGCTGACCAACCAGCCGCAGCTCGCCTCACAGGCCAACGCAAGATGACATTTATAAGACGCAAAAAAGGCCTAGGTCTTGGGAGTTCACGCCATGAAGAATGAGCGTTTCGCAAGAGATCACAGCTTGTGACGACATGCACTTGAGCGGCAGGTGGTGCTATTGCAGCACGGGTGCGTCTTCAATTGGCGTGCGACACTCGGTTCGAGGCGGCCCAACCTTTACACGGCCTGCACACCAACGGCGTAGAGACGGTGAGCGGCTCTGATTATCTCAAACCACGCCAGTTCCGGATTTATGGCTTTCCGTTCCCTCTAGGCGGTGGCTGCCCGCCGGGGCCGCAATTCAGATGTGGCATGCATTGTGATTGATCTTGCGAGTGAGCGCGTGGTCCACAATTGATGGCTGAGCGCGCGAGAACGGTGACGCAACGCAAACACTCTAATTGCGATCAAACGGGAACAGATGACACAAGGTTCACAAGCGACGATCATTGGCGCCGGACGCGTCGGGTTAAAGCTCGCTGAACTTCTCACAACGTCTGGCGGACGAGTACGCTTCGTGGATCACAGGCCGGTGGCTGAAATAGATCAGAATCTGATCGTGAGCGATGCGATCCACCTGACGCTGGAGGCCAAATCCGCGATTGCGGAGTCCGATATTGTCGTTCTTTCCTTGCCGTTCACGGTAGCAGGAACCGCGTTCGGATCCGCCTGTCCGTGGCTCAAAGGCGACGCATTGTTGATCGAGACGCTTTCGGTCAAGACGAAACCCGCCTCCTGGGCGGTCACCTTACCGCGCGAGGTGGAATATCTTGGCCTCAATCCACTGTTTGGCCCGGAGCTCGGGTGGGCAAATCGTCCGGTCGCGGTGATCGCGTATCGATCAGGGCCGCGGCTCGAAGTCTTTCTGCAGCTTTTACGACGCACGAATGCAAGCCTTGTCGCGCTCGATGCTGAAGCTCACGACCGACTTCTTGCGCAGCGTCAGCTGGCTGCGCATGCGCTGCTCCTGTCGCTTGCAAGCATCCTTCGCGACGAGAACACTAAATTTCCGCTTGAGGTCGGTCCGCCTCCTTATCACCTTCTCCTGGCGGGAGTCGGGCGCATGTTGAGCGGCGCCCCCGAGACGTTTGCTGAGATTCAGACGGAGAATCCTTTTGCGGCGGCAGTCCGCTTGCGTCTGATCGCGGAACTCGAGAGGCTAAGCGGGGGCGGCCAGGAAGTCCTAGATCACCTTCGCCGTGAGTGGAGCGATCTCGCGCCACGTCTCAAACCGGCCGCCGAGACCTGCGAGCGCCTATTTGCGTGCCCGATTTTCCCTCTAGAGATGAGCGAATACGAGTATCGCTCCGGCGAATGCCGCCTTGCGCGGTGTGATCGAGATTGAAGACATAGGCGTATGACTGTCGTTCCGACAGGGCAAGAAATCTCGATTCCCGGGCTCTCTTTTCGTTTCCCGAGCGCTTCCCGGCCGGGTCGATCTCTCCGCGATCAGCAAACTTCGCCGGGAGGATGCAGCTGGCGGCGGCCTGCGCGGCGAATTCGCGTGCACGGTCGCCCGTGGCGCACCACTGCTGACCGTGATTTCGGCTACGTGTCTTACCGATTTCTGCACCCGATTGCCTTACGTTTATCAAGTCGTGAAGCATTGGTTGCGCGACGTCTCCACGTGTCTAGCGTGCAGCCGATTCCTTAGCGTCGCGTCCAACCCATGGAGATATGCTCGATTTCATCCTGGGTGAATCCGACCGGAGCGCGCCACGCCCGAGATTGACCGCAGTAGTAGTACCGACATCGTACTTCTTGATTGAAGTAGCACTCAGATAAACTTCCGCCTACTTACGGACCGCCCTTGGTGCCTCGCTAAAATCGTTCGGCTGTACCGCTACACTTCCCGACTGGTGTCCAGCCTCCCCCTCTCCATGTGCAAGGCGCTCCAAACCCTGAGGGCTCGCGGTGTGAGGCTGGCACCGGCAAGTTGTTTCCAGGACTTCCGCACCTCGATCCAGCGGCTTTTTCGAGCGGGCAAGGCATCAAGTATTTTTTGGGCAATCGGAGCCAGGTGCGCAGTTTCGGAGTTCGGGTCGCGCTTGGTATCTTCAAGAATTTTGAAAGCGGCCTTTTCGGACCGCGTCCAACCCGACTCGGTGAACCTGCTCTCCGCGAAATACTCAAAACACGTGCGGAACGTCAAAGCGCGGCCAATGACCGTATGGTTTGGTAGTCCCGCTTGGCTCAGCCACCGCCGGAGATACCCACACCGCTCTTGGCTGCCATTCTCGGGAGGACCGCGAAATTCGAAGCCCAAAAGCATCGTCATGCCAGCGATCTCGCGTCGTATCTCTTCATCCTGCTTTTCGAACCAATCCCGGATTACCTGTAATGGCGTCGCAGGCGGCTTCACGACCGGTGCCGCAGCGGTGCGGTGGAACGAGACCACGTTTTCCAGCGGAGGCATGCGCGGCCATGGCCTTCCATCTGCGTCCCACAAGACCCACCGCGCTGCAATCTTTTTTGCCTCTTCAGGAGACCTGGTTCGCCAAAGCTCCTTGAGCGCCTCATTGACGTAAGATGAGACGTCAGCTTTCAGGCCACATGTACGTGCTATTGCTGCGCGGCGTCCGGCGTCAATGAGCCGCGCCGCGAAGTTATTCTCTGCGTTCATTTGCCGAGGCCCTTCATGTCCTTTCTAGCGCGCCCCGCTAATGGCTCTTCGTCGGCGTGATACGGGCCCGCCGGGATCTACATCAGCAGGCGCCGTCTCCGGCTTAAGTTCCACGTGTCGCCAACTTCAGTGGCCAGCCATGGCCTCAACTTGCGATGGTGGCCATGCCAAGTGAGGGCGTCCTGTGCATTCCAAGGGTCTGCATTGTTCGTGCCACGGTAACAGCCCGCGATTCGTATTCGTTGTGTCCCGCTTTGTTTGCTTTGCGACTTGGGCTCGTCTTGTTTCTTTCCATTCATGGATCATCCGTGGCAGCTTCATGTGCCGCCGGGAGGTTATCGATTGTACAAGTGTTTTTCAGCAAGTTCAGACCCGGATGAAGGCTCCGTGCCGCGTCATCGACGCCGTTTGAATCGCCGTCGTTGCGACGAGTGCGCCGTCAGATCTCGGCTCCGCGTTCGGGCGGACATGCGACCAAGGCCTCGTGTTGCGTGAGGGGGCATGTTTTCTCCCGGTTCGCTCTGCCGGAGGATGCTGAAGATACCCAGCATCCTCAGACAGAGTAACCCGCTATTTCGAGGCAGAGCCCACTCCTGGCACGCCCGATGGCGATCGTTTCAAAGTGCTTTCCTCGCTCATTGAGGAATAGGAGGACGGGCATTTCTCCACCGCACACGGCGATCCGGTCGACGTCCTCCATTTTGCGTTTGAGTCTATGGGCAAATCTCAAGCCGCACTCGGCAATCCTGTCGGGCGCAATCGCGCGTCTGAAATACTGAACCGAATTCGCCCTCTAACGCTGGAAATGATCCGCACCATTAGCAAGCAGTGGAACATTCCAATTGACGCCCTGATGGCTCAATACGAACTGGTGGGTATACGCCTAAATTCTGAAGGTCCGCCTAAGCGGGCCTTCATCATTCCCGTGCGCCTTCGAGATATACGTGAGTGGCTCACGCGCGATAAGCCACCCGCTCAACCAGGTTCGCTGACAACGCCACCGCTCAGCTTCGCATGGAGCTTATCCAGCAACGCATCTGCGCTTTTGTTGATCCTCCGGTCGATCGGGTCAATTTTCAGATCTGCCATCTGATAGACAGGTGCGCGCTCGCGCATCATCTCTTTGATCGTCTCTTCCGGATTGTCGGCTTGCAGGAGCGGACGCGTCGTGTTTTTGACCAAGCGCTTCGTTATGGTCTCCGGATCGGTATTGATCCAGATCGAGATCCCTCTCTCGCGGATACGATCGCGGATCCTCTCGCTCATGAACGCGCCGCCGCCCGTTGCGAGCACCACGGCACCTCGCTCGAGCAATTGCAAAATCTCGCTCTCCTCCAGATCCCTGAAATACTGCTCGCCGTGGTCTTTGAAGATTTCGTTGATCTGTTTGCCCATCCTGGTCTCGATCGATTTGTCGGTATCGACGAAATCGAGGCCCAGCAGCTTGGAGAGCCGGCTGCCGATTGATGATTTCCCAGCGCCCATCATGCCGACGAGCACGATCGGCCTCTCGCCCAAGGCTGCAACGATTTGCCCCGCGATGGGAGAGCGCTTGGGCATCTGGGGCTTGGCACTTCGCAAGGCGAGGACCGCGCTGGCGTCGGCCGTGCCGACCGCTTCCGCTTCCCAGTTGGGGATGCTCGTCGCCTGATCGGGAACTGGCACCTCGTTGACGATCTGTCTTGCGCGCTGCACGAGCTGCTCGGCCCTCGATTGGTCCATCGTCCCTCTGCTGCCTCGCTGCAGCATCTTGTATGTATCGTGATTGGCAAGCTTGGCCTGGTAGCTGGCCGGTGTATGGAACTCGACCTCGAAACGGTAACCTTCGGGTGTTGCAAAGACGGTTTTGATTCCGACATAGGTCGGATTTCGCGTCCTGAACCAATTGGTTGTGCTGAGCTCGGTATAACCCTGCTCCTCAAAGGCGAGCACGGCCTTCCTGAACCCCATTGTAAAAGCGCCGTCAGGGATTTGAAAAACGTGCCGGACGGCGTTGCTGATCAGCTGTGAGGCAGTCCCGGAGGGAAGGCTTTTGCCTGTGAGTTGGTCGCTCAATGATTGTTCTGTCCGCAGGCGATGCTGATCGTGCGGCAGATTCACCTGAATGCCGTGTTGTTGCTGCAAGTTCGCGACGACATCGCCGACCACCTTCCTGATCGTCTCATCTTCGCCTCTCGCCCGATCAGCCTCACGCCTGGCGCGCACGGTGGCCTCCTCGCGACTTAGCGTGATCATCGCACCGTCGTCGTTGGTCGGCCGCGGGGCGGAAGGTTCGGGCAGAATACCACTTTCCACACTAAGCTTGATCGCGGCTTCCATGACGGAGGCTGCCAGCGTCGGATTGTCCTTCAGATCGGCCAAAGTCGCCTCGACGTCCAATCTGCCGCAGTTGAGATGGGCCGCCATGCTCTTGGTATAAGGCACCGATTTCAGAGCCGGGGTTGCCTGCAGCAATTCCTGCAGACGTTTGCTTTTCGCTGCGAACAGCCGGGCGCCGGTGTCGGATTTATAGGCGTCGGTGCCAACCTTGACGCCAAGACTCAGGAAGTTGTTCGCGCTTTTGACAGGGTCATCGGCAACGTAACCGTCCGGCAAAGGATGGATACGCGTCGGATAGTTGTCGACAAGCAGCTGGATGCGCTCTCGCGGCTGAGCAGCTGCCGGATATGCCTCGGCCAGGTCCGGGAACAATTCGCACAGCTGCGCACTCAGCGTCAGCCTTGCGTCATTCGAACCGTCGGTGGCAACGCCCACGGATTGCCCTTGCGCTGTCCACGCCTCAAGGTCGGCGATGAGTAGATCGGCCATTTCGCGGGCGACCGGGTGTCGTGCCGCCCCCATTTCCGCTCTCGCTTGGTCGAGCTTGCCCTCAATATCGGTCCGGCTCGCCGGCTCCTGGTCCAGCAGATCACGAAGCTCGCGCTTGAGCTGGTGGTGAATGCCCTCGTAGCTGCCGAACAGGGCACGCTCGGCAAACCAGTGGCGCGCCTCAGGCGATTGCGCCAGAAAGCTTCGCAATAGGCCAGTATAAGTTTCCAAGACCCCTTGTGTGGCGGCGAGGATCTGGCTTGTGCGGCTGAATTGATAACGATCGTCCTCGATCGCGGGGGTGTGCGATTTCGGCGGTTTGAGCGAACGCACGCCCTGCGCCTGCTCCTGCTGATCGAATTGCCGCACATGCTGATAAAGCGCGGGACGGTCACCGACGATAATGACGGCGTCTCCGTCGAAATCGCCATCGAGCCGCTTTTGCTCCACAGGCGGAACGGCAACCAGCGAGCCCGGAGCGAACACTTCGGCTGCCTGGAGGACGCCGACAGTTTCGAGCGCTGTGTCCTGCTTCGTGCGGTCCTTCGCGCTCGTCCAGCTCGAATGGATCTTGACGTCTTCAGCAGACATGACGAGGTCGCGGTCGGCAAAGTCAGCTGGCCAGATCTCGTCAGGCACCACGATCAGCAAGCCCTTGGCAAAGAAGGTCGGATCGTCCGCGGCCAGTTCGCCATGCGATTTCTGGGCGACATTCAAGCTATATTGAACGGCAATGCACCGATCAAGGAACGCCGCCGTCGGATCTCCATCGGCAGCCGATGTGACTTGCTCAGCTGCAAATGGACGCAGGTTAGGCTTGTCATACGGTGATCGCCCGATCAGCACCCCCGTCGTACCCGCCAAGGTGTCGCTCTTGATGGTCGACACATGCAGACGCCCATCGCTTGAGGGCACGGCAATAGCGGCAGGGGCATCGATGTGTGCAGCCGTTACGGTGCGATAGAGCTCCTCGGACGTGAGCTCCTTGTTCTGTCTGCTATTGAGCCAGTTCCTGGCTTTATCTCTTGCCTCGTCCGCCACCTTTTCGCTGCGCGGATAATGATGCAGCGCCGAGGCAGGCACAGATGCTCTCTTGCCTTCAGCATAGGCGGGGACCCGATCGGGGCCATTCTGTTCGCCAGCGAGGCGAACAGCGCGCATTTTCCCAGCCAGTGAGGCCTTGATGAAGCCGGTGCCGTCATGTGGTCGCAACGCGATCGGACCGTTTGGTCCAACGAGCGCGAATGGGTGAGCCCGCTCCGCAGGCCGGTCCGGGAGCAGCGAGATTTTGAAAGCGCCTTCGAGCACGCTGTCCTGGGGCGCGAGGCCTTTGATGGATGGTGAGCCTGCAAATCCCCTGCGCTGGGTATAAAAGTAAGCTTCCTTGAATGGCGCCCAGGCACGCGATAGCTGCTCGAAGTCCGTACCCGCTGCGGTGTCGGCATACGGAATTGCGAGCAGCTTCCCCCCCGCCTGCTCGATCCGCCGCCCGCCAGGCGCGCGCGCACCGACCTGCGCCAGGGTCAATCGCGGCGGCTTCAGCTTGCTGCCGCCGAACAAATCCATACGATACGGGATGCCATCGACACTGAGCGTGCGGGTCAGCATGAAGCTGCTGGGCTTTCCAGGCAGTTGGACCGCAACCACCGGTACTTTCCCCTCAGTCAGGCGATGCAAAACCGAATATCGTATTTCCGGATCCGTGGTCAGCCGCTGACCTCGCATATCCACGACCGGCAGCTGCATCAATCCGGCATTCCCCTCCGGGGGACGCGGCTCGTGGTCCATGTCGCGCAACACTTGGTGGGTGTTGAATTTCGCGGCAGGACGCTGCGCATGGACTGTCGCGACATTTTGCTCCAAGAACGAATCCAGCGCATCGATGGGGTCGTCGGCCTCGATGTCCGCGATCAGGTTCCAGCTCATGTTGGACAGATCGCGTTCAATCAGATCGCGTGTAGAGTGCAGGATCTCTCTGGTCCCGCGCGCGATGTCCTGCTGCCTGATTCGCAATTGGGATTGATCGCCTTCGACATAGGGGCGTCGATAAAGTTTCTCGAGGATCACCCGGGCCTTAAGGACCTGGTAGATCGACAAAGCGGGGGTACGGCTCGCGTATGGGCCACGGATCCGTTCCGCATCGGTCGCGGCCAAATGCGCCGTGATCTTGTCGTGCGCGATGCGCTGAATGTCGTTCAACAAGGTCAGCGCTTGCCTGCGGTGCCAGCGCAGCTGCTTCTGCGAGCTGCGCGCCAGGGGCAGCACAGCGACGCTGAGGTGTCCCATGGTCTCAAGGTCATGCTCAGCGGCAAAATCGTCACCGGCGCTCAATTCCGCAAGCCTGGTCAGCCCCAATGGCGCCAGCAAGGACAAATCGTCAAACAGCCGCGCCTTGCCAAAGGCTTTGAAAATGTTGGCGATGCTAAGAACGCCAGCCTGTTGCAGTCGATCGTTGGCATAGTACAGATGGTGCGCGAGCTTGTGCAGGCGGTTCTTCAGAAGGGCGGCTTGATCGCTCTCTCCACGGTCTTCGGCCTCCATCGTGCAGCGCGCCAGAGCATTGGCAAGCATGCCGAGCTCAGGGGTGGTGAAGGCATTAAATCGTCGCGCTCCGGCGCCGACACTGCGCGCGATCTCCATCACCGCCTGCCTGCATGCCTCCTCTTCCGGCCATTTGGCAAAATCGTGCAACAGGGTCGCGACCGCCAGCGGCTCAAAATCGGACAGTCCGGCCTCGCGATGCATCATCTCGCGCGCAATAGCAGCTGTCGCCTCGCCGCAGCGTTCATGCTCGAACTTGCCGAATCCGTTCGCAAGATTCCGCAAATTCTGCTGCGTAAAGCCGAACAGCCCATCTCGTCGGTCGGCGCGGCCGCAGATTTCGGCCGCGATTGCCAACATGGCCTCGCTGCAATTCCTCTCGCGCGGCAACTTGCTGAACCCATTCACGAGGTTTGCAAGTCCTTGCGGGGAAAACTCGGCGAGCCCACGCTGGCCAGCGTGGCGTGCGATTTCGCCGCCTATCAAGGCCATTGCCTGCGCGCAGTCGTCATCTTCTGCGAGCTTGCTCAAACCGTTCGCCAGCATTGACAAATGCTGGCCATCGAAGCTAGCGAGCGAATTGGCGCGATAGTTGAGCAGTTCAGTGGCGATCGAAATCAGGGCTGGACGAGCGGCCTGTTCTGGCCATTTGGAAAAGCCGTTCGCCAGATTTGCCAGGTGCTGCTCAGTGAAATCGGACAGTCCGCTGTCCCGGCCGGCGCGATCGCGGAGCTCGCTGGCAAGCGCTGCAATCACGGGATGGGAGCTCAGTTCGCCGGGCCGCTTGCTCAATCCGTTCACAATATTCGCCAAGTCCTGCGGGGTTGCATTTGCAAGGCCATTGCGGTGCTCGGCGCGGCGGCTGAGTTCCGTTGCAATCGACAACGCGGCTTGACCCGCCCGCTCCGGCCATTTGCTGAAGCCATTGACCAGGTTTGCCAGGTGCTGGAACCTAAAATCTGCGAGCCCCTCGATGCTTGTGGCGCGGCGACGGATTTCGGCTGCGATCGAAGCTATCGCCTGGCCGCAGTCCTCTTCTGTTGGCCATTTGCTGAAGCCGTTCACCAGATTTGCAAGATCCTGCTCACTAAAGCGGGCGAGCCGTTCTCCCCGCGTGGCACGGACCACGATCTGTCTTGCGATCTCGACCGTCGCGGCCCGATTGATATCGTCGTCCATCGACATGGTCTTGCTGAACGCGTGCACCAGGCGGGCGAGCTCCCGTTCCTGAAAACGCGAGAGCCGGACGCGACGGCCCACGACTTCGCCTGCGATCGCGCTTATTGCGTGGAACGCTTGCGCAATCTGCGGCCATTTCGCGAATCCGTTCGCCAGGCTGGCCATGTCCTGTGGGTTGAATTCAGACAAACGGGAAGGCCGGTCGGCGCGGCGAAGAATCTCACTGGCTAGCGCGCGCGCAACGTCCTCGGTTGGCAGTTTTCCGTTCAACTTGCCGAACCCGCTGACGAGGTTCGACAGATCCTGGGACGAAAAATCAAAGAGCTGAGCTGGACGCTCGGCGCGGCGAACGATCGCCCGGGCGATCTCGGAGCTGGCGCGAACACATGCCTCGTCTTCCGCCCTGTTGGCGAAGCCGTTCAGCAGCATTGCCAGGTCCTTTGGCTTAAAACCGGACAGACCCGACCTGCCGTTTGCACGTTGATCAATTTCAGCGGCAATCAAGGCTTCGGCGCCGCCAAGATTTGCGTCTTGGGGCCATTTGCCAAAGCCGTTGACGAGGTTCGCCAGTTGCTGCTCATCGGCACGAAAGAGCTCAGCTGCGCCGCGACGGACGAGTTCGCTCGCAACCGCAATTGTGGCTCGCTCGCAAGCCGGCTCTTGCGGCCACTTGCTGAAACTGTTCACCAGGGTGGAGAGATGTTGTAAGGCAAAATCGGTCAACAGATCGGCCTCTACATCGTTTGCCACCTTGAGGCCCGCTTCACGGCAGGCCCGCTGTTCGGGCCACTTGCTGAAGCCGTTCATCAGCAGGGAGAGGTCTTGACTGCTTGACTTGTAAAGCACGCCTGGCTCATCGCAGCAGAATTCGGCGATCCGGATCGTCGCATCGCGGCATTCCATGGCCCGGGAGTGGCGGCCAAAGGAGGAAGCAAAGAGGGAGAAGCCTCTGGGATCGACCCGCTTCATATCGGCATTGTCAAGGCGCGAGAGTCGAGCCGCCAGAGCTCTGCAAGCACTTGCCCCGGCTTCACCTGTGCGGCTGATCACGTTGCATGCCGTTGCGTACGCCCAGGAGCAGCCGATGTTGTCTTCGAGCTGCGGGACAAAACGCGCCTCGAAATGTGCAGCCGCCTTTTGGTCGAATTCGGCGAGTTCGTGCCCACGGAACTTTTTGGCATAACGCACCAACCCACGCGAGAAGACATCGATGTTGCGAGCGCCCGCAATGTCTGCCAGCGCGGCATTGAGGTCGTGCGAATTCCTAAAATGAGCTTGGGATGTTACATGCTCAACGTTCCGGCCTGTGGCATTGTCACCGCGCCATCCAGGTCCGCGACCTCGTCCCGCGACCGATTGAGGATGCGGTGCAAGCTGGCCTCTTTGCTCAAGATCGGCGCGGCCTTGTCGCCAGGGCTGCTCTTGCGGTCGCAAGTCACCAGCCTCACGACAAGCTGCGCCACCGGAAGCTCCATAAGGCTGCGGCGAATTCTGATGCGCAGGCGCCGCGTCAGGATGCCATCCGCCCCTCTGGTCCTGCCGACCGGGAAGCGGCCGGGCATGTCGCGGGAGTGCGCTTTGCCGCGAGTTTCCGGCTACTCGATCGCTCCGCCAAGGCTCTCCACCGCGACCCGGAAGACCGTCGTTCATGCCTGGTGCGGCATGAAGGGGCGCCGCGGGCGTGCCCTCGAAGCGACGCCAGCCTGGCGCTTCACCGCGCCAATTGGAGGCAAATTGCGATTGCAAGGCAAGCCCCTCACCTTGCGGTGTTCCGGCGGCTCGATCGGCACGCCACGGCCCGCGGTCCGAACGTGACGAGCTTGCATCCGGATGCGGTGCGCCACGGTGACCTTTCCGATTTCGCTCAGGTCCTCGAAGGTCGGCGGACGTCGCGGGCAGCTCCTCGAGGCGCCATCCTTGCGCGCCGCTGCCCTGGCCGAAACCGGCTTCGATATGCGAATGCCGCGGCTCTCTCGGGAAGCCGCCTGCGGCTTGATCGCCGTGCCAGGACCTGCCTGAGAAACGCGAAGGGCCGGCATCGCCATCAGGAGCTGCGCCATCGCCTCTGTGAAATCGGTCAGGGCCCGCACCAATATTGTGTGATGGCATATCATCGATGCGCCAGGCCGGCATTTCGCCAGGGCGCGCGAAGCGGCCTTCGACAGTCGGGGCACGGGCGCCTTCTCGCGCGTCTTCCCGCGCGCGATCAGCACGCCAGCGTTCGCCTGCCGGACGTGCGCCGTCTGCGTTGCCTTCTGCCGTGCCATGGCGGGAATCAAATCGCTCACGGAGCGAGCCATCAGGTGCCAGAAAGGGCCTGTTGTTGAAGCTCCAACCGGGCGCCCCGCCACCTCGATCCGAATCGCCGACCCTATACGGCCCGCGCAAGACAATTTGCGAGCTTTCGTCTGGTCGATTGGCACGCCATGGCTCGTCTGCCGAACGCGCGGATGCTGCGCCCGCATTTTGTGCGGGCTCGCGGAATTGATCCGGCCTCCAGGAATCCGGAGCACGCGCGCTCGGCGCGGATCCATCGTCAAGGCGCGACCTTCCTGCGACATTCCCCCTGCCGGACCAGCGCCCTTCCTCACGGAGCGCGCGCCCTGACGAGGTTGACGTCTGCGGATCATCGAACGAGGATCTTGCACCGGTACGCAGCGCGCCGGCGCCGGAGGAAGAGCGGAGATTCTGATTGCCTCCGGTCGCGCTGTGCAGCGCCTGCACCAACATCCGATGACCAGCTGAAGTTGGACGGACAGGCCGCTCCGGCACACCAGCGCAGGTACGGCGCTCGTCACCAGAGAAGGACGCGGGCCAATCGTCAGGCTCGGAGCGAATTTGATTTACGACCGAGTTGAATGATTGACGCCCTTCACCTTGGCCAGCAGCCGTTTCAACGCGAGCACTATCGGCATTGTCGCCCGCGGTGCGGCCAGCCTCTGAATTGAACGATTTGCTGCCCTCATCAATGCCGCGCATAAACATTCATCTCCGATCTAGGTGGGACAGCATGACCCATCCGCCACAAACTGGCTCTCCGACGCGGACATTCGCCACGAACGGCGGTGTGAGGTCGATACCAAGTTCCGCTGACGGAAAGCTGACGTGAACTGACCATGAGAACTGACCATGAAAGTGGATTTGTCAGCTCACAGGGGAGGCAGACAGATGTCGACGGCGACCGGTGCGAAGTGCCAGCCGCCAGCATTTTCTACAAGGGCGTTGCACTCATGGTCCTAAAACACCGCAGATCGTTCCCAATCGGGATAGGGGGGAGCCTCGCGGCTCCGCCCCTCCCACACCACCGGACATACGGGTCCGTATCCGGCGGTTCAGTGGATTATGCGGTCTGCAGCGCCGCGACGGAAGCCAAGCCGAGTGAACTGAAGAACGCGATTGGCATGGCGATGGTGAGTGCGGGACTGTTCGCGAGCCGCCAGGGGCCATGTGGGCTTCCGGCGGTTTGCGCCGCCCGATCCCGGCCGACGCCGCGGCGTCGCAGCTCGGCAAAACGAGTGATTCCGCGCTTCCACTGCTTCCAGGCGATGGCGCGCAACCGCCGCCTGAGCCATTGATCAAGGTCGCGCAATATCGACGGGGTTTGGCAGAAGCCGAAGTAGCCGCGCCATCCGATCAGATAGACGGACAACTCCTTGACAATCTGCGCAAGGCTTCGGCCGCGCGTGCGCCGTGTCAGCTCCCGAACTTTCGCCTTGAAGCGCGCGAGCGCCTGCGGCGCAATGCGCCGCCGCGGTGCTGTCCCGCCGGTGAAGCTGAAGCCCAGGAACTTGCGAACGCTCGGTTTGGCGACCGCACTCTTGGCCTTGTTGACCTTGAGCTTGAGGCGCTTTTCGAGGAACTTCTCGATGCCGGCCAGCACCCGTTCGCCCGCTCGCTGACTGCGCACATAGATGTTGCAGTCATCGGCATAACGCACAAAGCGGTGGCCGCGCTTCTCCAGTTCCTTGTCCAGCACATCCAGCATCAGATTCGACAACAGCGGCGAGATGGCTCCCTGAACGCAAAAGATAACTTCCGCTTTGAACGCGTCATCACCGGCTGGCGCGATGGAGCCGTTGTTGAT